>DASVBE010000306.1:0-15034 GCA_036375995.1 Streptosporangiaceae bacterium
ACGTAGTCGGTGATCAGCGTGCCGTCCTCGCGCCGCCAGGGGAACTCGTAGACCACCGGCCGCTCCTGGCGGGCCCACTGGCCGCCCTCGGGATGGTGCAGCGTGTAGAACAGCTTCCAGGTATGGGTGTCGTCGACCGGCACCCGGATCTGCATCTGGTCGATCCACTGGCCGCCGACCCGCATCCCGTAGGGGAACATCAGCGGGTGGCCGATCTTCCAGTCGTCGTCCTCGTCGGAATGCCCGGCCAGCACCCGGCGCTTGATGATGCCGAACTCGAACTCGTCGAAGGCCACCTTGACGTGCTTCTTCTGGAATGACTTCGGCGCGGTGAAGCCGCTGGTCTGGCCGAGGAACTCGAAGTAGTACCCGTGCAGCCACTCGACGTGGTGCGGGTCCACGGAGTTCTCCATGATCTGCAGCCAGTTGCAGGGCAGCATCGACCAGCCGACGTCCCTGATCCCGTCCAGCACGTACACGTCGAACCGGGGCAGTTCCGGCGCGGGCGCCGGGCCGACATACACCCAGACCAGGCCGCCCATGGGCCGGGCCAGCCCGGCCTGGGCCCGCACCCGGGCCCGGAAGTTGGAGTTGTCGTCCTCGGCGGGCTGCTCCAGGCACTGCCCATCGAACCCGAAGCGCCAGCCGTGATACCCGCACCGGATGCCGTCCTCGTGCACGACGCCGTAGGTCAGCGACGCGCGCCGGTGCGGGCAGCGCTCACCGATGATCCCGTACCGGCCCGACGGCGTCTTGTACAGCGTCCAGTCCTCACCGAGCAGCCGGACCGTGCGGGACGGCCGGGTGTCGAAGTCCTGCTCGAACGCGATCGGGTACCAGTACCGGCGCAGCAGCGCGCCCATCCGGGTGCCGGGCCCGACCCGGGTGAATTCCTCGTTCTGCTCGACGGTCAGCATGGCCGTGGCGTCCCTTCCGAGTAAGACCTGCCGCTCCGCGTCCGCTGTAGGGCGGGGGGGCGGGGCCGGGGGCGGTCGGTCAGCCGACCAGCGTGACGGTGCCGTTGCTGCCGTCGACGCGGATCCGCTGGCCGGTCTTGATCTGCGTGGTCCCGAAGGCCGTCCCGGTCACCGCGGGCAGCCCGTACTCCCGGCAGACGATCGCGGCGTGGCTCATCATGCCGCCGACGTCGGTCACGGTCGCGCCGATCTTGCTGAAGATCGGCGCCCAGCTCGGCGCGGTCAGCGGGGCGACCAGGATCTCCCCTTGCCGCACTTCGCTGATCTGGTCGGCACTGAAGATGACCCGGGCCGGGCCCTCGGCCACGCCCGGTGAGGCGGCGAACCCGGACAGGCCGCCGCCGGTGTCCCCGTCCGCGGCCCGCAGCCAGCCTTTCACCGACTCCGAGGTGATCCCCCACAGCATGACCGTGAACGGCTCGGTCACGACCTCCGGCGGCTCGCCCAGCGCGGGCGGCGCGGACCAGCCGCGCAGCGCCGCCAGGATCCTCTTGCGCTGGGCCAGCTCCGGGCCCCAGTAGGCGCCGCCGCGCGGCTCCACCCCGACCGACCAGGCGTGGTACATATCGAACAGCGCGACCGGCACCTCGTCCAGCCGGAGCAGGAAGACGTCGTCGGCCGCGGTGAAGAACCCGGCCTTGACGAAGATCTCGCCGAACGCGCGCATCTTGCGCCACATCACCGAGTGCGCCCAGTGCTCGACGTAGAAGTTGTGGTTCTCCACGTACGGGAACACGGTCCGGGACAGGCCGAGCTTGCCGTCGAACGCCTCCCGGTCCTCGTCGCTGGCGAGCAGCTCGCGGTACTCGGCCACGATCCGGTCCCGCTCGGCGTGGATCTCCGCGATCGGCCGGGCCAGGTCCTCGCCCTCGGCCAGCCGGGCGATGTAGTCCCGGATGAACCCGAACGGGATGTCCACGTTCTCGATCCACACCCGGTCGGTGTGGTAGAAGCCGGACCCCGAGGAGAAGTTGAACCACGGCTCGCACGACTCGTCCCACTGGGCCAGCCACGCCCGCCCGGCGTCGCTGCCGCTCAGCACATCGCGCACGGCCTCGGGGTTGGCCTCGTCGAACGCGGCGGCCAGCCCGGACGACAGGGCGAGGCGGGCCAGCTTCTTCAGCTCCTCGTCCGGCCGGAACAGGTCGACCTCCACCCCGGCCACCATCTTGGCGATGGCCAGGTCCGGGATGGCCGGGAAGGCCTGCTTGCAGAACCCGAAGAAGTCCAGGTACGCGGCGTAGCCAAGGTTGAGGAACTCGAAGTGGTACTGCCACAGCTTGAGCGACAGGTCGCAGAGCCGGTGGTAGGACTCCTGCAGGGTGAACCCGGAGCCGAAGCCCGCGCCGCTGGTGATCACCTCGAGCGGCTCCCGCTCGGGCAGCGGCTCGACCGGGATCTCCGTCATCTCCTGGACCAGCGCGCGGATCTTGACCAGCCACGCGTCGTACAGCTGGTCCCAGTTGCCGAAGTAGTAGCCCGCCCGCTCCAGGAAGTGCGGCACGCGCGCCTCGACCTCGGCCGGGTTGGCCACCCCGACCGGCGACAGGTAGGTGTAGCCGTTCAGGATCCGGAAGTCCACGCCGAGCGCCGGCGGGATCAGGTAGTGCCTGGTGTTGTACTGCGACAGCGAGGCCAGCGCGTACTCGTAGATGGTGGCGTCCCACGGGGTGACGACCTCGGGCCAGTGGACTCCGTCCCGGAACCAGAACTGGCCGTCCTCGTACTCCCGGCGGTCGGCGCTGAACTGGGAGGAGTAGCGGTACAGCCGCTCCCACCCTTCGGCGCCCGGCGGGGTGGTGATGTCGAACGGGCTGGGGAAGCGGTCGGCCATCTCGTCCTCCACTGGATTGGTCTGCCTCTTCTCCCGGCTCCCTCGCGCCGGGATGATTTTTATGGATTACGCACTGACGCCAGCGGGCCCCGGGATCAGGGCTTGCGTGCGTGCAGCGGGCTCGACAGCGTGGCCACGATGCTGGCCAACGGGTCCAGGCCGGTCGAGACGGTCACCTTCTTCTTGCTCCACACGGTCTCCGGCCGGGACTGCAGCAGCACCACGTGCGGCCCGCCGTCCCGGTCGCCGTCGATCGCCCACTCGACGTCCTGCGGGCAGCCGTAGTGCCGCTCGGCGGCCCGGGCCAGCCGGGCGACCGCGACGATCTCGCTGTCGGTCAGGCTCGGCGCGCCCGCCTGCCCGGCGTCCAGCTCGACCCGGCGGACCTGGTCGTCGTCGCCCAGCAGCCAGGCGTGCTGCTTGGCGCTGACCGTGCGCTGGGTGATCACCCCGAGCACCTTGTCGACCAGGAAGTTGTCCGGGGTGACCTCGCCGGACACCACGCCCTCGCCGAACCCCCAGGCGCTGTCGATGGCCACCGCGGACCGGTCGCCGTTGCCCGGGTTGAGGGTGAACGCCACCCCCGCGGACCGCGGCCTGACCATCTGCTGCACCGCCACGCACATCTGGGTGCCGTTCTGCGGGTAGCCGAGCTGGGCCCGGTAAGCCACCGCCCGGTCGGTGAACAGGCTGGCCCAGCAGCGGCGGACGGCGGCCAGCACGGCGTCCTCGCCGCGCACCCACAGGTAGCTGTCGTGCTCCCCGGCGAACGACGCGTCCGGGGAGTCCTCGCAGGTGGCCGAGGACCGGACGGCGACCGCGACGCGGCGTTGCCCGGACCGCGCGCACAGTTCCCGGTACGCCACGGTGACCGCAGCGGCCAGGTCCGGCGGCACCGGCCAGGACCCGATCAGCTCGCGGACCGCGGCGGCCCGGCGGGACAGCCCAGCCGGGTCGCTGGGGTCAAGCCCGTCCAGTGCCGCGCCGATCGCGCCGGCCGTGCCGGAGGCGTGCCTGGCGGCCCGGAACGCGTGCGCGGTCAGCGCGAAGCCGGGCGGCACCGGCAGCCCGGCCCTGGCCATCTCGCCCAGGCTGGCGCTCTTGCCGCCGAGATGAGCCCGGTCGGCGGCGACAGGGTCGTCGAACCAGGCCAGCAGCGCGGCGCGCGGCGGTGCGGTCATACCGGCGTGTCCTCTCGGGCGGGGCCGAACCGGGGGTCGGGCCCGGGGGCGAGGTCGGCGGGCGCGGGGACGCGCATCTCCTGGACCCGGTTGCGGTAGGTGACCAGGGCGGTCACCCCGCCCTCGATCAGCCGGACCCGGACGAACTCGGCGTTGAACGGCTCCCCGGGGTCGTAGCCGAAGGCCCAGGTGGCGAAGGCGCGGATGGGCCCGGAGTGGGTGGCCACCACCACCGAGTGGCCGGGGGTCTGGTCGCGGATCGCGAGGATGCCCGCCCAGAACCGGCGCACGCAGGCGATGGGCGGCTCGAAGTGCAGCATCGGCAGCGTGAGCCAGTGCATGATCGGGTCGCCGCCGCCCTGCTGCACGCCCCAGAACCGGTCGACCTCCACCAGCCAGCCGGGCCGCTCGCCCAGGCCGATCCGCTCGTACTTCTCCATCTCCCGGTGGTAGAGCCGGAACGCAGCGGTCACGTCGCGCGGCCCGTACGGGGTGGCCACCGCGAAGTTGCCGAACTCGGCCCGTTCGGTCACCGCGCCGATGTCCGGGTCCCGGCCGTACAGCGCGGCGTGGTCGGCCAGCCCGCGGCACAGGTGCTCGGCGGTCTGCCGGGCCCGGCTGGTCGGCGCGCAGGCCATGATCACCCGGTGCCCGGTGCGTACCCGGCGGGCGATCTCCTGGCCGCGCCGGTGCGCCTGCCAGGAGCCCAGCGGGGTCAGCCCGGATTCCGAGGAGTAGCCCTGGGTCTCGCCGTGCCGGACCAGGTACACGTCGGTGACCACGGTGGCCTGCTGGTCGCGGCGCTCGGGGACGATTTCCTTGGTCCGGGTGACCTCCGCCCAGGCCCGGGTCACGCCCAGGTCCTGGCCGTGCCAGCGGGGCACGTCGTCCGGGCCGGCCGGGCCGGCCTGCCGTTCCCTGAACCGGCGCAGGTACAGCGGCACGTCCGGGCCCGGGCCGCCGCCCGGCCCGCCGCCCGGGCCGGCCGAGCCGTTCTGCTCCGCCGCGGCCCGGCGGGCCAGGTAGCGGGTCAGGTAGGCGGGCGCGTCCGGGCGCTCGGTGCGCGGCAGGGCTGTGCTGGCTGCGCCGGCTTGGCGGTCCTGGTCGGTCATGAATGCACCGTGAGGAACTTCTGGTTCACCACGCCGTCGTAGTAGAAGATCGCCCGGCCCATCTCGGCCTCGGTCCAGGTGATCGGCTCGGCGTCCGGGTCGACCCAGTAGCCGCCGGTGAACATCTCGTTCCGGTTGCCGCACGGGTCGAAGAAGTACAGGCACTGGCCGCGGGACACCCCGTGCCGCGTCGGGTTGGTCTCGATGTGCACGCCGTGGTAGGCGCAGGTGTCGGCGGCCTTGCGCAGGTCGTTCCAGTCGTCCACCCAGAACGCGAAGTGGTGCAGCCCGCGGTTGGCCCCGGTGATCAGCGCGATGTCGTGCGAGGTGTGCGACACCTCGAGCCAGGTCGCGATCTGCACCCCGTCGTCGCCCATGACCTGCTCGGTCAGCCGGAAGCCGAGCACCTCGGACAGGAACCGGGTGACTGTGTCGACTTCCTCGGCGGTGAGGAAGATGTGGTCGATCCGCGGCGGCGCCATCCCGGTCAGGTTCATCGGCCGGGGCGGCGGGTTGGTCTTCGGCAGCAGGTTGCCGACTTGCTCCATGCCGTAGACCAGCTCCATCTGGTGCCCGCTGGGCAGCGCGAACCGCAGGGCCTCGCCGTGCCCGGGTCCCCACGCCCCCTTGCCGATCCGCTGTGTCTCGACGCCCGCGCCAGCGAGCCGTATCCCGTAAAAATCGAGGTCGGCGGCGTCGGTGACCTTGAAGCCGAACGAGTTCAGCCCGTGCGTCGGCGCGTAGGTCAGCACCACCGAGTGATGCTGGTGCTCGTCCCAGCACTTGAGGAACACCCGCTCGGGCTCGCGCGCGGTCTCGATCAGGCCGACCACCTCGCTGTAGTAGGCGGTGGCCAGTTCCAGGTCGGGGACCCGGATCTCGACGTGCGACAGCCGCAGGATGCTCATCAGGTATGCACCTTCATGAACCGGTCGTTGAGCTCGCCCTCGTAGTAGAAGATCGCCCGGCCCGCGTTGTCCTCGGTCCAGGTGATCATCGGGAAGTCCGGGTCGGGCCGGTAGCCGCCGGTGAACACTTCGTTGCGGGTGCCCAGCGGGTCGAAGAAGTAGATGGTCGAGCCGCGGGTGATGCCGTGCCGGGTCGGCCCGACGTCCACCGAGATGCCGTTGTAGGCGAGGATGTCGGCCGCGTCCCTGACCTGGTCCCAGTCGTCCAGCCAGTAGGCGAAGTGGTGCAGCCCGCCGTTCGGGCCGGCCACCACGGCCAGGTCGTGCGGTGAGTGCGAGCGCTCCATCCAGGTGCCGACCTGGTGGCCCTGCCCGTCGATCAGCTGCTCGGTGACACGGAAGCCGAGAACGTCGGCGTAGAACTGGGTGGCCTCGCCGACCTCCTCGGCGGTGACCAGCAGGTGGTCCATGCGCGGCGGCGCGATCCCGGGCGGGACGCCGTCGGGGCCGGTCTCGCCGGCCGGGCCGCCGGGACGGAACAGGTAGGGGCGCGGGTTGAGCCGGGGCAGGGCGCTGCCCAGACGGCGCACGTCGTGCACCAGTTCCATGGTGTGCCCGCTGGGCGTCTCGAACCGGACCGATTCGCCCTGCCCGACGCTCTCCCCGTGACTGATCCGCTGCACCGGGAAGCCGTACCTGGTCACCGCGTTCTCCAGGTCGGACAGGTCGTCCTCGTGCTCGACCTTGAAGCTCATCAGCCCGAACCCGGTGCGCGGCGCGTAGGTCAGCCGGAGCGAGTGGTGGTCGGCCTCGTCCCAGCACTTCAGGTACGCGGAGCCGGCCGTGCGCTCGGTCAGCACCATGCCGATGACGCCGGTGTAGTAGGCCACGGCCAGGTCCAGGTCGGTGACCGTGACGTCGACATGGGAAAGGCGCAGGATGCCCACCCGTCCCCCCTCTCCGGAGTCCCGCGGGTTCTGACGCACTGTGGGCCGTGTCACAGAACGTAAATCTTGTGTCCCGCATGCAGGACCCGGGTCCCTCCATGCGGGACGGTTGTTCTAGATTTCCGGATATGACCGCTGACCAGGTGCCCGGCGGCGCGCCGCCGGGCGGTCCGCCGTCCGGGAAGCCGGAGGCGATGCGGGCCGCGCTGCGCGGCTACGTGGCCGGCCTGCACCACGCCTACCTGGGCGTGGCCGGGCTGCTGCCGCCCGGGGAGCGGGCCGCGCTGCCGCTGCTGCGGGCCGGGCAGGTCACCGTGATCGTGGCCGCGGCCCGGCACCTGCACCTGGTGGCCACCACCGACCCGCTGCCCCCGCCGCGCGGCCAGGAGGTCGCCGAGCCGGACTCCGACGGCGACCTGGCCTGGACCGTCCGGTTCTACGACCCGGTGGTGCTGCCCGCGCTGGCGCTGGCCGAGCCGGACGGCGAGCCCGCGCCCGCCGACGTGCGCCGGCTGCTCGGCGTGACCGGCGTGATCTACCACCTGTCGGTGGCCCCGGGCGGCGGGCTGGCCCCGCACCACGCCCAGCACGCGGGCACCGGGCTGGCCAACCAGCACGCCGCCGCGGTCCGCGACGCCGACACCCTGCGCGCCGCGCTGCCCGGCCGGGAGGCGCTGGTGGACGAGTTCGCCGCGGCCGAGCGGCTCGGCCTGCACCACGCGGTGCGGCTGCTGGCCGCCGAGCTGGCGCCGGGCGACGAGGAGGTGGCCCAGGCCAGCGCGGGCCCGGATGACGCCGCGGTCCGCCGGGCCCTGGTGCGCTGCGCCCGCGCCGGACGGCCCGGCGGGCGGGCTGGCGGGCGGCCCGGCGGGGCGCGGGACCGGGCGGGCCGGCCGGTGGCGCCGTGACCGGGACCCGTCCGGACGGCGAGACCCAGCTGCTGGCCAGCGTGCGCAACGCGGCCCGGGTGCTGCGCGAGTTCGGCCGCGGCGAGCCGCAGCTGGGCGTCAGCGACCTGGCCCGGCGGCTGGGCATGGCCAAGAGCACCGCGCACCGGATCGTGCACACGCTGGCCGCCGAAGGGCTGCTGGAGCGGGTCTCCGACACCGGCCGCTACCGGCTCAGCGTGGCCATGCAGGTGCTCGGGGCCAGCGCGCAGGCCGCCTCGCTGCTGCACGGCGCGGCCACGCCCGTGCTCGATCAGCTGCGCAACCTGACCAAGGAAACCGTCCAGCTGGCCGTGCTCGACGGCCGTGAGGTGGTGTACGTGGAGCGCCGGGAAAGCCCGCACACGGTCCGGCTGTTCGGCCGGATCGGCAACCGGGCCCCGGTGCACTGCACCGGCACCGGCAAGCTGCTGCTCGCCTTCCTGCCGCCGGGCGAGCTGGAGCGGCGGCTGGACGGGCTGCGGATGCCGCGCCGGACCCCGTACACGATCACCAGCCTGGAGGTGCTGCGCGCGGAGCTGGAGGTGATCCGGGGCCGTGGCTGGGCGGAGAACGTGAACGAGTCCGAGATGGGCGTGGCCTCGATCTCCGCGCCGATCAGGGACCGGGCCGGCACGGTGGTGGCCGCGGTGTCGGTGGCCGGGCCGGTGCAGCGGGTCAACGGGGACAGCCTGCGCCGGTTCGCCCGGCCGGTCACCGACGCGGCCGCGCAGATCAGCTACCGGCTGGCGGGCGGCTTCGCTGAGCCCCGGGGCGTCGCCGGGCCGCGGGGCGGCGAGCCGAGGGAGGCCAGCTGATGACGCTCACCGACACCGAGGTCAGCAAGGCTGCGGACGACCTGTACCAGGCCCGGCAGACCGGCGTGCCCATCGCGCCGCTGACCGCGCGGCACCCGGGCATGGGCCTGGCCGACGGCTACCGGGTCCAGCAGGAGCTGGTGGCCCGGCTGACCGCGGACGGCGACCGGGTGGCGGGCTACAAGCTCGGCCTGACCAGCGCGCCGATGCAGCAGCTGATGGGGGTGGACTCCCCCGATTTCGCCCCGGTGCTGGCCTCGCACCTGCACCCGGACGGCGCCGCGGTGACCGCCGGGTCGTTCATCGCGCCGAAGGTCGAGGCCGAGATCGCGCTGGTGCTGCGGTCCGACCTGGCCGGCCCGGACTGCACCACGCTGGACGTCGCCGCAGCGGTGAGCGGCGCGGTGGCCGCGCTGGAGATCGTGGACAGCCGGATCGCGGACTGGCAGATCGCGCTCGCGGACACTATCGCCGACCTGGCCAGCAGCGGCGCGGTGGTGCTCGGCCCGTCCGTGACCCCGGCGGACGGGCTGGACCTGCGGCTCGCCGGGATGGTGCTGACCTGCAACGGCAGCCTGATCGCGACCGGCGCCGGCGCGGCCGCGCTGGGCAGCCCGCTGCAGGCGGTGGCCTGGCTGGTGCGCACCCTGCACCCGCTGGGCGGCGGCCTGCGGGCCGGCCAGTTCGTGATGACCGGTGCGCTGCACGCCGCGGTGAACATCTGCCCCGGCCAGAACTACCGCGCGGAGTTCGACCGGCTCGGCCCGGTCCGGCTGCGCGTCCGCTGACCGCCAGGCCCGGCTTCCGTCCTGGCCGCTGCCCGCCGACCCATCCGACCACCCCCGCCGGAAGGAACCTCATGCCCCTGCGCTGCGCGATCATCGGCTCCGGCAATATCGGCACCGACCTGATGATGAAGATCCGCCGGTCACCTGTCCTGGAGCTGGCGGCGCTGATCGGCATCGACCCGGCCAGCGACGGCCTGGCCCGGGCCCGGGCGCTGGGCGTCACCGCCACCGCGGACGGCATCGGCTGGCTGCGGGCCCACCCGGACCGCGTTGACCTGGTGCTCGACGCGACCAGCGCGCACGTGCACCGCGGCCACGCGCCGGTGCTGGCCGGACTCGGCCTGCCGGTGATCGACCTGACCCCGGCCGCGCTCGGGCCCAAGGTGGTGCCCGGCGTCAACCTGGACGCGCACCTGGACGCGCCGAACGTGAACCTGGTCACCTGCGGTGGCCAGGCCACCGTGCCGGCGGTGGCCGCGGTCTGCCGGGCCGCGCCGGTGCCGTACGCGGAGATGGTGTCCACCGTGGCGTCGGTGTCGGCCGGGCCCGGCACCCGGCAGAACATCGACGAGTTCACCCGCACCACGGCCCGGGCGCTGGCCGAGATCGGCGGGGCCGGGCAGGGCAAGGCGATCATCATCCTGAACCCGGCCGACCCGCCGATCCTGATGCGCAACACGGTGTTCTGCGCGCTGCCGGACGGTGCCGGCCACGCGGCGGTGCTGGACTCGGTCCGGCAGATGGTCGCCGAGGTGGCCGCCTACGTGCCCGGATACCGGCTGATCAAGCCGCCGGTGATCGAGGAAGGCCCGTTCGGCACGCCGGGCGGCACGGTGCCGCACCGGGTGGTGATCATGATCGAGGTTGAGGGGGCCGGGGATTACCTGCCGCCCTACGCCGGGAACCTGGACATCATGACCGCGGCCGCGGTCCGGGTGGCCGAGGCCCGGGCCCAGCGGCTGGCCGGGGTGGCGGCGTGAGCGCGGCGGCGGGCGCGGGCGGCGCGGCCGTGGGCGGCGCGGCCGTGGGCGGCGCGGGCGCCGGCGGCGGCGGCGGCCTGGGCGGGCGGGACTTCCGGCTGACCGATTCGACCCTGCGGGACGGCTCGCACGCGGTCCGCCACCAGTACACCGCCCAGCAGGTCACCGACATCGTGACCGGCCTGGACCGGGCCGGGGTGGCGGTGCTCGAGGTGTCGCATGGCGACGGCCTGGGCGGCTCGTCGTTCAGCTACGGGTTCTCCGGCACCAGCGAGCGGGAGCTGGTTTCCGTCGCGGTGGCCGCGGCGAAGACCGCGAAGATCGCCTGCCTGCTGATCCCGGGCATCGGCACCGCCGAGGACCTGCGCGCGGTGGCGGACCTGGGCGCCTCGGTGGCGAGGATCGCCACCCACTGCACCGAGGCGGACATCGCCGAGCAGCACCTGCGGCTGGCCAAGGAGCTCGGCCTGGAGGCGGTCGGGTTCCTGATGATGGCGCACATGATCAGCCCGGAGGAGCTGGCCCGGCAGGCGAAGATCATGCAGGAGGCCGGCGCGGACGTGGTCTACTGCGTGGACTCGGCCGGGGCGATGACCACCCCGATGGCCCGGGCCCGGATCGAGGCCATGGTGGCCACGCTGGACGTCGGCGTGGGCATCCACGCGCACGAGAACCTGTCCCTGTCGGTGGCCAACTCGCTGGCCGCCATCGAGGCGGGTGCGCAGCATGTGGACGGGTGCGCGGCCGGGGCCGGCGCGGGCGCGGGCAACTGCCCCACCGAGGTGCTGGTCGCGGTGTGCGAGAAGCTCGGCCTGGCCACCGGCATCGACCCGCTGGCCGCGACCCGGGTCGCGCAGCAGGCTGTCCGGCCGGCGCTGCCCCGCCCGCCGATGGTGGACGAGGGCGCGCTGATCCTCGGCTACGCCGGGGTGTACGGCTCGTTCCTGCTGCACGCCGAGCGGGCCGCGGCCCGGTACGGCGTGCCGCTCGCGGACATCCTGCTGGAGCTCGGCCGGCGCAAGACGGTCGGCGGCCAGGAGGACATGATCATCGATGTGGCGCTGGAGCTGGCCGGGCGCCCGCACGAGGAGCAGCACGAGGGGCCGCGCGAGGAGGTGGCCCGGTGACCGCCGCGGGCCAGGCCCAGGACCTCGATCTGGCCGGCCTGGCTGCCCGGCTGACCGCGGCGCAGCAGCAGCGGGCCGGGATCGAGGCGCTGACCAGCACCTGCGGGGCCTTTGACGCGGATACCGCGTACCGGGTGCAGGACGCGGTGGTGGCCGCACGGACCGCGGCCGGGCACGTGGTGACCGGGGCCAAGCTCGGCCTGACCAGCGCGGCCAAGCAGCGGCAGATGAAGGTCAGCGAGCCGCTGTACGGCTGGCTGACCGACGACATGGCGCTGGACGTGGGCGTTCCGCTGGACTGCGGCGCGTTCATCCAGCCCCGGTGCGAGCCGGAGATCGCCTTCCTGCTGGACCGGGACCTGGCCGGGCCGCAGGTCACCGCGGCGCACGTGCTGGCCGCCACGGCGGCCGTGTTCCCGGCCATCGACGTGCTGGACTCCCGGTTCGCCGGGTACTCGTTCACGCTGCCGGACGTGATCGCGGACAACGCGTCCGCGGCCGGCTACCTGCTCGGCGGCCAGGCCACCGAGCCGGGCGGCGTGGACCTGCGGCTGACCGGGCTGGTGCTGGAGAAGAACGGCGAGCTGGCCGCCACCGCGGCGGGCGCGGCCGTGCTCGGCCACCCGGCCGCGGCGGTGGCCTGGCTGGTCCGGGTACTGCACCGCCGCGGCCGCGGCCTGGCGGCCGGCCAGGTGGTGCTGGCCGGCGCGCTGACCGAGGCGCTGCCGGTGGCGCCCGGTGACGTGATCGTGGCCCACTTCGACCGGCTCGGGCCGGTCGAGCTGGCGTGTGCGTAAGACGGCCGGGAAGGAGCCAGGCTGATGCCGTTTGTCCAGATCACGATGGTGTCCGGGCGCACCGTGGAGCAGAAGCACGCGCTGATCGCCGGGCTTACCCAGGCGGTCACCGACGCCCTCGGCACCCCGGCCGACCGGGTCCGGGTGGCCATCTACGAGGTCAGCCAGGACGACTGGGGCATCGGCGGGCGGCCGCACTCGGTGGTCCGCGGCCCGCGTCCGGCCGCTGGGGACCCTGAGCCGCCGGCGGCAACCGCAGGGCCCGCGTCCGTGGGCCCCGAGCCGTAGCAGGCACCGTCATGCCGGAATGGCACCGGGCGGTGCCGTTGTCCGCGCTGTCGGAGCGGGCCGCGGCCCGCTCCGACTGCGGCGGCGTCCCGGTCTGCCTGGCCCTGGCCGACGGCCAGCCGGTGGCGGTGGCCGACGCCTGCGCGCACCGCGGCACGGCCCTGTCCGGCGGCCTGGTCCGGGACGGCGTGCTGACCTGCCCGGGCCACTTCTGGCGCTATGACCTGCGCACCGGCCAGTGCCTGCACGGCCCGGATACCGTGCCTGCCTACCCCTGCCGGGTCACCGCGGGCTGGGTCGAGGTCCTGCTCCCCGGCCCCGAGCCGGCCCTGCCGATGCGCCAGCGGCTGCTTGCCGCGGCACGGGACCGCGCGGGACGGCCCGGTGCGGCGCCGACGTAGGGTGGAGGCGTGGTTCTTGCACCTGAGGGACGGCGGATGCTCCGCCTGGAGGCCCGTAACAGCCAGACCCCGGTCGAGCGCAAGCCGGAGTGGATCAAGACCAGGCTGCGCACCGGGCCGCAGTACACCGAGCTGAAGCAGCTGGTCCGCCGCGAGGGCCTGCACACGGTGTGCGAGGAAGCGGGCTGCCCGAACATCTTCGAGTGCTGGGAAGACCGCGAGGCGACGTTCCTGATCGGCGGCGACCAGTGCACCCGGCGGTGCGACTTCTGCCAGATCGCCACCGGCAAGCCGCAGCCGCTGGACCGGGGCGAGCCCGCCCGGGTGGCCGCCTCGGTGGCCACCATGGGCCTGCGGTACGCCACCGTTACCGGCGTGGCCCGGGACGACCTGCCGGACGGCGGGGCCTGGCTGTACGCGCAGACCGCGGTGGAGATCCACCGGCAGGTGCCCGGCTGCGGGGTTGAGCTGCTGATCCCGGACTTCTCCGGGACGGCGGGCCAGCTGGGTGAGGTGTTCGCGGCGCGGCCCGAGGTGCTCGCGCACAACATCGAGACCGTGCCGCGGATCTTCCGCCGGATCCGGCCGGGGTTCCGCTACGAGCGGTCGCTGGACGTGCTGCGGGCCGCCCGGGCCGCGGGCCTGATCACCAAGTCCAACCTGATCCTGGGCATGGGCGAGGAGCGCGCCGAGGTCAGCCAGGCGCTGGCCGACCTGCGCGAGGCCGGCTGCGACCTGGTCACGATCACCCAGTACCTGCGGCCCTCGGTGCGGCACCACCCGGTCGAGCGGTGGGTCCGGCCGGAGGAGTTCGACGAGCTCGGGGCGGAGGCCCGCGCGCTGGGCTTCGCCGGCGTGATGTCCGGGCCGCTGGTCCGCTCGTCGTACCGGGCGGGCCGCCTGTACCGCCAGGCCACCGAGGCCCTGCACCGCGCCTGATCCGCGGCCGGGCCGCCCGTTCGCGCTGGGGGCGGCGGCCTCGATATCCTCACCGCATGGCAAAGAAAACCGGGCCCGCTGCGTCCGGCAAGGGTGCCGCTGACCCGGCGTCGGTGGGGCGGCTCAAGCAGATCGGGATGGTTGCGGGGATCCTCCGCAAGTCCAACCCCAAGGCGCTGCCGATCGTTTTCGGGATCGTCATCGGCGTCATCGCCCTGTTCGTGGTGCTGGGCCTGGTCGCCGGCCTGGGGCCGCTGTTCATCCCGCTGGGCGTGCTGCTCGGCGTGATGGGCGGAATGATCGCGTTCGGCCGGTTCGCGCAGGGCGCGCAGTACGCCGCGATCGAGGGCCAGCCCGGCGCGGCCGCGGCGATCCTGCAGAGCATGCGCGGCAACTGGACCGTCACCCCGGCCATCGCCGCCAACCGGAACATGGACGTGGTGCACCGCACCGTTGGCAGGCCGGGCGTCGTCCTGGTCGGCGAGGGCTCGCCGACCCGGCTGCCGAGCCTGCTCGCGGCGGAGAAGAAGCGGGTCTCCCGGGTCGCCCTCGACGTGCCGATCTACGACATCCAGGTCGGCGACGAGGAAGGCCAGATCCCGATCCGCAAGGTCCAGAAGCACATCATGAAGCTGCCGCGGAACCTGAAGGGCCCGGCGATCGCGGACCTGAACTTCCGGCTCAAGGCGCTGCCGCAGTCGCTGCAGATGCCCAAGGGCCCGGTACCGCGCAACGCCCGGGTGCCCAAGGCCCCCCGCCCGAAGTTCCGCTAAGCGGGGCCGGCCGGCGGAGCCAGCAAGCCGCCGGCGGAGCCGGCCAGCGAAGCGCAGGGCCGCGGCGCTGTTTTCCTGACGAGCGATGAGGCGCGAAGAAGGAGCGCCGAGGGAGCGAGGAGGGAAGGCAGCGCCTCTCCAGCGGCCCGCCGCGAGCCAGCCAGCACAGCGCTGGTGCTCGACTTCGGCGGCCCGGTGCTGCTGACGCCGTTCGAGCTGACCGCCGCGGCGGAACGGC
>DASVBE010000339.1:0-6491 GCA_036375995.1 Streptosporangiaceae bacterium
CGGGGACGTGCCGCGGCTGCTGCGCGCCGGGGTGATCCCCATCGACAAGATCCGCGAGGTGACCGGCGTGATCGAGGACCCGCCGGAGCCGGAGCCACCCGCGGACGAAGCCATGGTCGAGGCTGAGGCCCAGGCAGAGACAGCCGGGGCCGAGACCGCCGAAGAGGCGAGCCAGCCCGCCGCGAAGGAGCAGTAGGCTCCATTTCAGCAACCTGGGAGCTGTGCTGCCCGCTCGCTCCCGGCCGGCGGAGCCGGCCAGCGAGCGCAGGGCCGCAGCGCTGTTTTCCTGACGAGCGATGAGGCGCGACGAAGGAGCGCCGAGGGAGCGAGGAGGGAAGGCAGCGCCCTCAAGCGGCCCGGAGCGAGCCAGCTAGCACAGCTCAGGGGACGACGATCACCGGGCAGTTCGCGTGCCGGGACAGCCAGCCGGGGACCGAGCCGGCCACGTGGTGCCAGGCCCGGCCGGGAGCCCCGACAACCAGGGCGTCCGCGCTGGCCTCGGCCGCGGCCGCGGCCAGCTCGCGGGCCGGGTTGCCGCGCCGCAGAATGCCCCGCACGACCAGGTCGTCCGGGTCGGTGACCTGGGTCAGCTCGGCCATCAGCCAGCGGCCGAGCTCGGCTTCGTCCCGGGTCGCGCCGATGACCTGGCCGCTCAGCGGCTCGCAGTACACGCCGGGGCAGACGTAGACCAGGACCAGCGGGCGGCCGAGGCGGCGGGCCATGCCGGCCGCGTAGGCCAGCGCATGGCGGCTGGACGGCGAGCCGTCGTAGCCCGCCAGCACCGGATGATCAAGGTCGCCACACCCCGTGGCATCGCGCAGCCGCTCAACGCCGGGGTCGGTGGCCGGCTCCTGCGGCCTTCCCGGCGGTCGCCACGGGCGCGGGTCTTCGGTGGTCATGAGCGGTTCCTGACGGCTCCACAGCCTGTCTGTAACCTGTGGGCGCCTCCGGCCCGCCGGAAGCACCCGCAACTATATTAGTTTGTATATAGCAACTAATCCACTTTGCAGACGGCCCGGCCCCGCGGGGCCGGGCCCGCGCCGCCCCTGCCTACTGCCCGGTATTTAACCGGATTCACATCTCCATCCTGCGGCTAATTCCCCGATCACGGAAGATTTCCCGGGCCGGCCCAACCACAAAAATCCGCCACCCTGCAGGATATCGCCACCGGCCATCCTCGCCCAGCCCAGCCGCGTCGGTGTGCCATCGCCGCCGGAGAAGAGACCAAGGGCACATCGACGCGCTGCCGGGCCGCCGGTTGCGATCGACATGCCGTCACTCCGCATAGCGGACAAGCAACGGCACTTCGATCACGCCGGCTGGCCAGCGCTAGCTTGCCGGGGTCGCCGCCCGGCCCCGTCCCAGCCGCGACGATGGGCCATCGCCGGGCCTACAGGCCGGGCGATGGCCGATCGTCGCGGGCGGCGGCCCCGCCCCTCCCCCTCCCTCACCGCGCGTCGATGTGCCATCGCGGGTTGCTATGGCCGCAGCGATGGCCCATCGTCGCGCTGGCGGGCGGGTGAGTTGCGGAGTCAGCGCCGGGCGGGTCAGCTGGCCGGGGCTGCCGACTTGGCCGCGCCATCGCTGGCCGCGCCATCGCCGGCCGCGCCGCCGTCCTCGGCCAGCAGTGCGCGCAGCTTCTTGCGGTCGGTCTTGAAGACGCTGGTCAGCGGAACCTGGTCGATGATCCGCACCTCGCGCGGGTACTTGACCGCGGACAGCCGCGTCTTGCCGTACGCGACCAGGTCCGCCTCGGTAACGTCAGCCTCCGGGCGGAGCTGCACGAACGCCACCGGCTCCTCGCCGTAGGTCCGGTCCGGCCGGCCCACCACCGCGGCCGCCATCACGTCCGGGTGCGTGACCAGGGCGTCCTCGAGGTCGCGCGGGTAGATGTTGTAGCCGCCGCGGATGATCAGGTCCTTGATCCGGTCCACGATGTACAGGTAGCCGTCCGCGTCCAGGCGGCCCACGTCGCCGGTGTGCAGCCAGCCGCCGCGCAGCGTGTGGCCGGTCTCCGGCTCCGCGTGCCAGTAGCCGGTCATCACCATCGCGCCGCGGACGCAGACCTCGCCGTCCTCACCGGGGCCGGCCTCGGACCCGTCCGGCCGCTCGATCCGCACGGTCACCCCGGGCGCGGGCCTGCCCACCGAGCCCGGCCGGACCTGCCCGATCGGCGTGGTCGAGATGATCGCCGCCGTCTCGGTACAGCCGTACCCCTCGGCCACCTCGACCCCCGGGACCCGGCGCTGGAACTCGGCCCCGACCTCCGGCGGCAGCGGCGCGCCGCCGGAAGAGAGCCTGCGCAGCGCGGACAGGTCGTAGTCCTCCAGCGGCTGCTGCAGCAGGATCGTCAGCATCGACGGCACCACCGGGCTGACCTGCACCTGGTGCTCGGCGGCCAGCTTCAGCCAGCCCACCGGGTCGAACCAGCGCATGAGCACGGTCGTGCCCGGGTCCGGGGCGTGCAGCGCCATCGCGCTGACCATCAGGCCGTACACGTGCGACAGCGGCAGCGGCAGCAGCCCGGTGCGCAAGGAAGGGTCGTAGGACGAGTGCGTAGCCGCCCAGGACGACGCGGACAGCGCGTTGTGGCTGATCATCACGCCCTTGGACCGGCCGGTCGTGCCGCCCGTGTACAGCAGCGCGGCCAGGCCGTCCGGGTCCGCGTCGGCCAGCGCCCCCTCTGGGGCAGTCTCGAGCACCGCGAAGTCCAGCAACGGCAGTCCGCCGCCGCTGCCGTCGGTCAGCGCGCCGGACACGATGATCGCCCGCACCTCCGTGCCCGCCGCCGCAGCCTGGACCTTGGCCAGGAATTCCGGGGTCGTCACCACGAACGCGGCCCCGCTGTCGGTCAGCACGTGCCGCAGTTCGGCCTCGCTGAGCAGGAACAGCACCGGGGTGGCCACCGCGCCGGCCCGCCACACGGCCTGGTAGATGATGCCGACCTCGGGGCAGTTGGCCATGCAGACCACGACCCGCTCGCCGGCCGCCAGGCCCGCCCCGCGCAGCCCGCCGGACATCCGCCGGACCCGCTCGGCCAGCTCGGGCCCGGTCCACCTGCTGCCCTCGAAATACATGACCGACCCGGCGGCCGTCCGCTCCCAGGCCTGCTCTGCGAGCCGCTGCAAGCTCTTCCCGGTCGCGCGCGTTACCGCCGGCACCGCCACACTGGCCTCCATACTGAGATGTGCGTCCGCTTAGCACGCAGATTACGGCGCGAAGCGTGCAAATAACACCTTTCCGGCCCCCGGCCCGCGTTGACCGGCCCGAACACCGGAAGTTAGTTTGGCGTCCAAGTAAATCCGCGCTAACTCACCGCGACGAGGGGCACCATGACCGCTGACCTGCCCGGTTACGCGCCGTCGGAGGAGCACGAGCTGCTCCGCCAGTCCGTCCGCGACCTGGCCACCGAGCGGATCGCGCCGCACGCCGCCGACGTCGACGAGAACAGCGAGTTCCCGCAGCACGCGCTGGACGCCCTGGTGGCCAGCGACCTGCACGCGGTGCATATCCCCGAGGCCTACGGCGGGTCCGGTGCGGACGCGCTGGCCACGGTCATCGTGATCGAGGAGGTAGCCCGCGCCTGCGCGTCCTCCTCCCTGATCCCGGCGGTGAACAAACTGGGCACGGTGCCGATCCTGCTCTCCGGCTCCGAGGACCTGAAGAAGCAGTTCCTCACCCCGGTCGCGGCGGGCACGGCGATGTTCTCCTACGCGCTGTCCGAGGGCGGCGCCGGCTCGGACGCGGCCAGCATGCAGACCCGCGCCGTCCGCGACGGCGACGAGTGGGTGCTGACCGGCACGAAGATGTGGATCACCAACGCCGGGGTGTCGGAGTTCTACACGGTGATGGCGGTGACCGACCCGGACCAGGGCAGCCGCGGCATCTCGGCGTTCGTGGTGTCCAAGTCCGACCCCGGCGTCTCGTTCGGCCCCAAGGAGCGCAAGCTCGGCATCAAGGGCTCGCCGACCCGCCAGGTCATCTTCGACAAGGCCAGGATCCCCGGCGACCGGATCATCGGCGCCGAGGGCACCGGCTTCGGCACCGCGCTGGCCACCCTGGACCACACAAGGATCACGATCGCCGCCCAGGCGCTCGGAATCGCCCAGGGCGCCCTCGACTATGCCACCGGCTACGTCAAGGAACGCCGCCAGTTCGGCCAGCCGGTGTCCGCCTTCCAGGGCGTCCAGTTCATGCTGGCCGACATGGCCATGCGCCTCGAAGGCGCCCGCCAGCTCACCTACCACGCCGCGATGAAGTCCGAGCGCGCCATGGGCGGCGCGAAGGTCGCCGACCTGACCTTCATCTCCGCCGCGGCCAAGTGCCTGGCCTCCGACGTGGCCATGGACATCACCACCGACGCGGTCCAGCTCCTCGGCGGCAACGGCTACACCCGCGACTACCCCGTCGAGCGCATGATGCGCGACGCCAAGATCACCCAGATCTACGAGGGCACCAATCAGATCCAGCGCATGGTCATGGCCCGCCACCTCCTCAAGGGCTGACACTGGGTTGCTGACCTGCGGTTTCCCGGCATTCCGTGAGTGAAGGCGGAACGCGCGGCCCTGCCGCCCTACGGGACCAAGGTCCTGCATGACCGGGCATTTAGCTCCTGACGTGCAGCTCTGTGCGACGGACGCTGAAGGCGTTGAGTGTGCACGCCGGGCACCCACTGGGTCATGAGGGGACCGCACACCCAGACCCGAACCGCGGCGTCGTCGCGGTCAGCGGCCCGGCGCACTCAAGGGAGGAATTCAGCGCGCGTGATCCCGGCCGACGTTCCCTCCGGCAGAACGGACCGCGCCGCGGTGGGAGCTGCCATGAAGGAAGGGCGCTCCGCGGAAGCTGAGGAGGGGAGACCGATGCGTGCTTCCAGAATCGTGCTGCTGGTGATCGGCGTCATCACGCTGGTGGTGGCCGCTATCTGGAGGCCGGTGGTGGCGCCGCAGTTGACGAAGCTGCCGACCAGCCTGGATACCAGCTACCAGTTCGCGGGAACCTACACCGGTTACGTGAACCAGTCCACCGGCGCGCGGCTGGCCGCGCCGCAGAACCTGCCGCTGTCCATCCACCGGCAGTTCAAGGCCGTGCCGGCGCAGAGCACGTCGTCCGAGCTGGTGGTGAAGGACGCCTCGACCGCGACGATCGGGCCGAGCAAATCGCCGTCCGTCGCGCAGTACGTGCTCGATCGCTCGACGTCGAAGAATGTCAACAGCCCGCACGCCTATGCGCTGGTTCCCAGCAACACAGTGGACCGGTCCGGCAGTTACAGCCTTGGGCCGCCGCCCGGGGTTGACACCGCCAGCACCTACCCCTACTGGGTCGATGAGACCGGCACGACCACCCCGATCACCTATGCGAACGCCACCCGGACCATCAACGGGCTGGCCGTGCAGCAGTGGCGAGTGAACCTGCCCGCCACCCCGATGATCGCCTCGATGGTCAGCGCCATGCACCTGCCGGCCGCGATGCCGTTCTCGGCGTTCACCGCCCAGCTCAAGGCGCAGGGCAGTGACCTGGGCGCCGCGCTCAAGCAGCTGTCACCGTCGCTGACCACGGCGGAGAAGGCCAGCCTTGCGGCGCTGGCCGCCAAGCTGATCCCGCTGCGGTACTCGTACGCCACCCACAGCACGCTGCTGGTCGAGCCGGCCACCGGCATGATCGTGGACATGCTCAACGTGGTCAGGTCCTATTCGGTGCGCGCAGACCTCGGGCCGTTCGCAACCGGGCTGGCGTCCATCCTGGCCGCCCACCCGGGCAACCCGATCGCTGCCGCTCTGGCCGCCGACGGCAAGAAGCTGGTCGCCGCCCCAGCCCTGCCGCTCTACACGCTGACCTTCCATCAGGTCCCGGCCTCGGTGACTGACCTGACGGGACAGGCCGGTCACAACGCCACCCTGCTGAGCATCTTCCAGGTGTGGATCCCGATCGGTCTGGCCGTGATCGGCGTCATCCTGATCGGTCTCGCCTTCGTCGGCCGCTGGCGGCGGCCCGAGCCTGCGGCACCCAGGCCGACCCGGCCCGGCCCGCAGAAGATCGGTGTGTGAGGCGCACCCTCACGGCTCGCCATGAGGGCTGATCCCGGGAGCGCGGCGCGCTCCCGGGATCAACCCTGGAGGCGGGCCCGGTACAGCTGCTCGAGTGCGGCCCAGTGCCGGGCGTCGGCGCCGGTGTCGTAGGTCGGGTTGTCGGGCACCGCGAAACCGTGCTGGGCCGGATAGATCTCAACGGCGTGATCGGCTCCCGCGTCGGCCAGCGCGCCCTCCAGCAGTGCGGCCTGCTCTGATGCCGAACCTCCTGTGCGGCTGGGCGCCACAGCCCGCCGGGGATCCCACCGTAGCCCGCCGGGCCCGGCGGTAGAACGCCGGAAGAACCGCCCGCCACTCTGGTCCCAGCGACCGGGCGGGGGCCCGGCGCGGACCTGTGCTGTGCTCACGGTGGCGGCCGCTGCGCCCGCAGGTCAGGGACGCAGAGGGCGAACATGACGACAT
>DASVBE010000341.1:0-8628 GCA_036375995.1 Streptosporangiaceae bacterium
CCGTCCGGGCCTTTGTGCTCGGCGTGCAGGCGGAGCAGGTCGCGCTCGCCGACGAGATCCATGACCGGTACGCCGTAGCCGCAGGAGTCGCTGACCCTGGTGATGTCCACCACGATCACCGCGCGGGTGCCGGGGTGGTCCGGGTGCTCCGCGGTTACCGTGCCGTAGACCGGGTCGCCGGGCAGCGCGACGCGGCCCGTGCCGTGCAGCCGCACGATCCGCGGGCGCTTGCCGAAGCTGCAGAACATCAGGCAGATGCGGCCGTTCTCGCGCAGGTGCGCGATCGTCTCAATGCCGCTGCCGGTGTAGTCGACCCAGGCCACCTGGAGCGGCCCGAGGATCGACAGGCAGTCGTGCCCCCGCGGCGACACGTTGATCCGCCCGTCCCCGGCCAGCGGCGCGGTGGCCACGAACCACACCGGCTGCGAAGTCAGCCACGCGGCCAGGCTCTCGTCAATGCAGTCGAAGACCTTCGCCATACCGTCAGGGTAAGCAGCGCGGGTCACCAGCCCCCGCGGCGGGATCTCGCCGGCTTGGCGGGCGGCGGAAATCCGGTGGCGGGGCGGGCGGCGCGGCCGGTTGGGTGAGGGGCATGACCGGATGGGACGATCCTGCGTTCTTCGGCGACCGGTGGGCCGACGACTACGACGGGGAACCAGCCCCCGAGCCCGCGGCGGAGGTGGCCTTCCTGGCGGACCTTGCTGGCGACGGCCGCGTGCTCGAGCTGGCCATCGGCACCGGGCGGGTCGCCGTCCCGCTGGCCGGCCGCGGCGTCCGCGTCGAGGGCGTCGAGGCGTCCGCCAGGATGGTGGGCAAGCTGCGTGCCAAGCCCGGCGGCGAGCAGATCCCCGTGGTCATCGGCGACATGGCTGACGTGCCGGTGCCGGGGCCGTTCCGGCTGGTGTATCTGGTGTTCAACACTCTTTTCAACCTGCTCGACCCGGCTCGCCAGGCGGACTGCTTCCGCAACACCGCGCGGGTGCTGGCCCCGGACGGCGCCTTCGTGGTCAAGTGCTTCGTCCCCGACCCGGCGATGTTCGACCGCGGCCAGCGCGTGGACGCGCTGGAGGTGACCGAGGACTCCGCGACGATCCGGGTGTGGACCAACGACGCGGCCGCGCAGCGTTACAAGAAGCAGGAGATCACGTTCACCGCGGCCGGCATCCGCATGCTGCCGTCGTCGCTCCGGTACAGCTGGCCGTCCGAGATCGATCTGATGGCCTCCCAGGCGGGCCTCCGCCTGGCCGAGCGCTACGCCGACTGGGACCGCCGCCCCTACGGCCCCGGCAGCAAGGACCACATCTCCGTCTACCGCCCGGCCGGCTGAGCCCGCCCGGGGCTGAGGAGCGGACCGTGCGCCGGGTGGTCGTCGTAGGTCCGGGGGCGGCGGGGAAGTCGGCGCTGGCCCGGGCGCTGGGGGAGGTGACCGGGATCCCGGTTACTGAGCTGGACCAGGTCTTCTGGCGGCCGGGTCTGCGGGCGACCCCGAAGGAAGAGTGGGCGGCGGTCCAGGCTGAGCTGGCGGCCCGGCCGGCCTGGATTCTGGACGGGGATCTGGGGCCGTATGACGTGATCGAGGTCCGCCTGCGTGCCGCGGACACGGTCGTGTTCCTGGACTTCTCTACGGCACGCTGCGCCTGGCGGGCGGTCCGGCGGTCCCGGGAGAACGCCGATTTCTGGCGCTGGCTGCTGGCCTACCGCCGCCGCAGCCGCCCGGCCCTGCTCGCCGCGATCGTCGCGCACGCGCCGGCGGCCCGGGTATATCTGCTCCGGACACCGAGGGCGGTCAGCCGTTTCCTCACGAAGGCCCGCCGCGAGGCCGCCGGCGCCGGTTACTAGGGTGGCCAGCCGCAACCGGGCGGGAGCGCACTAGACCCCGGCCAGCGCAGGCTCGCCGCGCAGCACGTCCTGGATCAGGGCGGCCAGCTCGTCGCGGTCCGGGCCCGCCGCGCGGGACGGGCGCCAGCCGGTGTCGTAGATCGCCCGGGCCCGCGGCTCGACGGCCCGCAGTGACTCAGGCAGGGCCGTCATGGCCATGTACCCGGCCGCCGCGCCCTGGATCGCGGGGTCCTTCTGCCCCGCGGCCAGGATGAGGTCCGACGGCAGCGGCCTGCACAGGTACGTGTCCTCCCCGCCCCACCGGCGCCGGGTCAGCTCGTCCATGTACACGTGGTCATCGACCCACGGCTTGATCTGCGCCGCGCACCAGGCGTCGAAGCTCTGGCCGGCGGCCACCAGGTCCGGGCCGTGCTCGTCCACCAGCCGCAGCAGCTCACGGGCCTGCAGCAGGGTCGTGGTGACACCACGCCCGAAGACCGGCGTCGTCGTCGCCACCGCATCGCCGACGAAGAAGAGACCCGGCAGCGCCAGCCGGCCGTCGAACCCCGTCTGGCCGCGGTACGCATTGAGAAGCGGCCCCCCGGGAAGCACCGGTGTCAGGGCCCGCGACCGGCCCGGGTCGGTCCACTCGGCCAGCCCCGGAATGGCCCGCGTCGCCGCCTCGAACGCAGCCTCGTGCCGCAGCTCCGCCAGAACCCGGTCATCCGACGGCCGGGCCAGCAGGACCGAGAAGATCCCGCGCTCGTGCATGAACACCAGGGCCAGGTAGCCGCCCAGGTCGGCCTGCCAGAACACGGAGTTGATCAGCGGCCCCGGCTCCGTCCCCGGCTGAAGCTGGTACTGCCGGTCCACGTAGGCGATCCCGCACGGCCCGCCGCTGGCCGGACCCGGGCGCAGCGCCCTGGTGACCCGCCCCATCCGGCCGGACGCGTCGATCACCAGGTCAGCAGGCAGTTCCGCGCCATCCACCCGCAGGCCGCTGGCCCGGCCACCCCGTTGCGTAACCTGCTCGGCATGCCCGCGCCGGATCTGGAAACCCGCCGTCTGCAGCGCCTCCGCGCGCAGCGCGCGCTCGAACGTCTCCCGGCGGGACCGCATGCCCAGCGGGACAACCGTGCCGTCGGGCAGCGGCATCATGGCCCGCTCGGCCCCGTCCGCCTGCCAGCGGCGCAGCGCCCCCGGCAGCTCGGCCTCCAGGGCCGCTATCACCTGCGGGCGGAACCCGTGCGCGTGGTGGAACTGCATCACGCCCTTACGCGGCCAGGTGCCGTCCGCGGAAGGCCCCGGGTCGCGCTCCACCGCGGTGACCTCATGACCCCGCTGGGCCAGCGCGGCCCCGAGGAACAGGCCCGCAGGCCCGGCCCCGATGATGGCGACTCGCATGACTGCCCCCTTGCTTCGATTCACTCTTGATGCTATGACTGCATCTATGATGCACTGAATCACGATGGAGAGTCAAGATGGCTCAAGCTGGTCTGGTGAACAGCCCCGAACGAGCGCTGGTGAGCAGCCGTGAGTGAGCAAGCCGGGAGCCACGCCGCCCGGCGGTACTCCTCACCGGTCCGCGACGAGCAGGCCCGGCGGACCCGCCAGGCCGTGGTCACCGCGGCCCGCGAGCTGTTCCTCGCCCATGGCTACGCGGCCACCACGATTGACGCGATCGCCGAGGCTGCGCACGTCAGCAGGCGGACCGTGTTCAACTCGGCGGGCGGCAAGTCTGTCCTGCTGAAGCTGGCCTTCGAATGGGCGATCGTCGGCGACGACGAGCCGGTCGCCCTGGCGGACCGCGCCGAGGTAAAGGCCGTCCGGGCCGAGCAGGACCCGCACCGGGCGGTCATGGGCTGGGCGCAGCTGGTGTCCGACGTCGCGGAGCGGGTCGCGCCGATCAGCGAGGTCGCCGCCGTCGCGGCGGACTCCGATCCGGCCGCCGCCGAGCTGCTCGCCAACTTTGCCCGCAGCCGGATGTTCGGCGCGACCGAGTTCATCCACCACCTGGCCTCGCTGGGCGACGGTCTCGCCCCCGGCGTCACCGAGCAGCAGGCCGCCGACGTGTGCTGGGCGCTGATGGACGGCCACGTCTACCGCCGCCTGGTCAACGACCGGGGCTGGACCAGCGCCCAGTTCACCCAGTGGCTGTACCAGAGCGTGGCCGCGATCCTGCTCCCGCCGGCGCCGCGAACGGCCGGCCGGCCCGGATAACCCGGCCCGCGCCAGCGAGCCGTAATCCATCTAGCTGATGGCCGGCGCCGGTGTGCGGTACGCCTCGACGAAGCCCTCTCGCCAGCTGGGGTAACGCAGGGTCCAGCCGAGCTCGCGCCGCGCCTTGGCGTTCGACGCGCCGCGCGCGCCGGTGTTCATCGCCACCAGGCCAGGTCCCGCGATCAGGCGGGCCAGCCACAGCGGGGCGCGCCGCGGCGGCTTGGCGCCGAGGGCGCGGGCCAGGGCGGGCAGCCAGTCGCGCATGGGCGCCGGGTCGTCGTCAACCACGTTGTAGATCCCGGTCGCGCCCTGCTCGAGCGCGAGCACGGTCGCGGCCGCGGCGTCGTCCAGGTGGATGAACGAGAACACCCCGCCGCCGTCGCCGATCATCGGGTACTGCCGCTTGCGCACCGGCCCGGCCAGACCGTCGTTGTCCGCACCGTAGAAGCCGCCGTAGCGCAGCGCCACCCCGCCGGCCGCGGTGACCGCCTCGTCCAGGTGGTTCATCGCGATGCTGGTCGCCGTGGCCACGGCCGGCGGCGCCGGGTCGAGCGGGTCGTCCTCGGTCTTGACCGGCCCGCCCTCGCGGATGTACCGGTAGCTCGCGAAGCTCTGCGCGACGAACCGGCGCACCCCGGACTCCCGCGCCGCGTCCAGCAGCGCGTCGGTGCCCTCGGTGCGCAGCCGGTTGGTCGCCGCGAAGCCGCGGTCGAGGTTCCGGGTGAACTTCATGCTGGCCAGCGCGGTGGCCTGATGGATGATCGCGTCGGGCCGGAGCTGCCCGACCGCCTGGCGCACCGCCGCGGCGTCGAGCAGGTCCAGCGCGACCGGTTCGGCGCCGGCGGCCCGCACCCGCCCGGCGTGCCCGGGCGAGCGGAACGTGCCGGTGACCTCGTGCCCGCGCTCGGCCAGCTGGGCCACGAGGCGGACGCCGATGGCGCCGCTCGCTCCCACGACCAGGACTCGCATGACCGTACTCCCTTGCCTGGATTACGCACTGCCGCCGGTATGACCCCGGCGCCACGGCGAATGTGACAGGGGCTGACCGGAACCTTCCGCGGGTTCGGCGCCCACGGTGACCGGATCCGTCCGCATCTGGGCAAGATGGTGACTGACACTTTGCGTCCAGGCGTTGCAGGATCGGGGCCTATGAAGCGAGCCCTCGTCGTTATCGACGTCCAGGAGTCATTCCGCCAGCGGGAGAACTGGGCGGCGTGCTCCAACCCGGAGATTGCCAAGCAGGTTCACCGTCTGACCGAGACGTTCCGGGCCCGGGGCGAGATGATCGTCTGGGT
Organism: Streptosporangiaceae bacterium; assembly: GCA_036375995.1. Taxonomy (GTDB): domain Bacteria; phylum Actinomycetota; class Actinomycetes; order Streptosporangiales; family Streptosporangiaceae; genus DASVBE01. The sequence continues at coordinate 5,334 of DASVBE010000341.1, forward strand.
TCTGCACACGGAACCCGGGACGGGAAACGTCTTCGACCCGGCCAGCGGTTACGTGCGCCTGATCGAGGGCCTCGAAGCCGCCGACGGCGAGCCGGTGATCACCAAGACCTCGTTCGACGCGTTCCACACCACGAACCTCCAGCAGCTGCTGATCGGCGAGAACATCGGCGAGGTCGTGACGTGCGGCATCCGCACCGAGCAGTGCGTGGAGACCACCACGCGGGCCGCCGCGGGAATGGGCTTCGAGGTCACCTACGTGATCGACGCGACCGCGACGCACCCGATCGAGCACCGCGACGCCCCGCCGGGGCGGCCGCTGGCGGAGATCCTCGCTGACCCGCGCACGCTGCAGGTGGAGGACATCATCGCCCGGACCGAGTACGTGCTGGCGGGCCGGTTCGCCAGGGTTACCACCGTCGCGGAGCTGACTGGGTCGTGAGCACGGTCGTTTTCCTGCTTGCGCCGCGGCTGCACCTGCTGGATCTGGCCGGGCCGGCGCAAGCGTTCGCCACCGCCACTGAGCTGGGGCACGAGTACCGGCTTCTGTACGTCGGTGAGCGGGAGGAGATAACGACCGCGCAGGGCATCTGCCTGCAGGCCTCGCTCGGGTGGCCGGTGCTGTCCAGGGACGATCTCGTGATCGTGCCGGGCTGGCGGTGCCCCGACGGCGAGAGCCACGTGAAGTTCCAGGCCCTGACGCTGGAGCGGGTGCGGGCGCAGCACAAGGACGGCGGCACCGTGGCCAGCGTGTGCGCGGGCGCGTTCGCGCTCGGCCAGGCCGGGCTGCTCGACGGGCGGCGCTGCACCACGCACCATGACCTGCAGGACGAGCTCGCCCGCCGGTATCCGCGGGCCACCGTGGTCCGCGACATGCTGTACGTCATCGACGAACGGCTGGTCACCTCCGCGGGTATCGCCAGCGGCATCGACCTGGCCCTGCACCTGCTGGCGACCCGGCACGGCCCCGGGTTCGCCGCGCAGGTCGCCAGGGAGATGGTGGTGTACGCCCGGCGCAACGGCGACGAGCAGCAGACCAGCACGATGCTGCGGTTCCGGTCGCACGTCAGCGACACCGTGCACCGCGTGCAGGACGTGATCGACGCCAAGTTCACCCAGACCCTGCCGCTGGGTGAGCTGGCCTCGGCGGGCGGGGTCAGCGAGCGAACGCTGACCCGGGCCTTCGGCCGGGCCACCGGGCTGACGCCGCTGCGGTATCAGCAGCTGCTGCGGCTGGAGCGGGCCGAGCACCTGATCGGGCGGGGTGCCACGGTGGAGGCCGCCGCACGCGACGTCGGCTTCACCGACGCCCGGATGCTGCGCCGCCTGCGCAGCCGGGGCCGGGACCGGCTGCTGCCGGCCCAGTCCCCTTAGATCCCGGCGGCTTGGCGGTCTTGTGGCCCCTGTCCGCCAGGCCGCCGGTTCCATCCGGGCCGTGCGATCCAGCCGGGAAAGCCGTCGGCGGCTGGCTCGCAACCTGCCCCTGGCCCGGATGCGATCGATGTGCCATCGCTCATGTTCCTAGCGAAGCGATGGCACATCGATCACAATCAGCAGCGCCGTGCGCCGGCGCTGTCGGCTCCTGCCACACTGTCCTCCATCTCACGGCTTCGCCCGGTGTACCCGCAGGGGCAACGGTGCTGCCGGCCGGGCGTACGCGAGGAGGCGGGATGTCGTTCGGTTCTGGGCCTGATGCCGGTGCGGGAGCCGGTTCCGGGGATCCGCGGGACCTGCCGGGCGGGCTTCTCGCCTCGGCGGCGGACCGGGATGCCACCCAGGCGATCCTCGAGGCGGCGTTTGCGGAGCAGCGCCTGACCCAGGAGGAGTTCGAGGCCCGGGTCGGCCGGGCCATGACCGCCCGGACCGAAGCCGACCTGGCCCAGCTGGTCCGTGACCTGCCCCGCTCGGCCGCCCGGCCGGGCGGGGCCGGGCCCGGGACCGGGGGCCGCCGGGCCCGGCGCGGATGGCTGATCGCCGGCGGGACGGCCGTAGTGCTGGCCGGCGCCGCCGTCGGCATCAGCCAGCTGGTGGGCCCGGGTCACGGCGGGCACGGCAGTGCCCCGCCCTCGCTTTCGTCTCCGTCCGGGCAGGGCGCGGGCTCCGCCGCGTCGGCCGGCGGCTCGTCCTCCGGCGGCGCTCCGGGCACGTCGGCCTCGCCCGGGCCGGCCGGGTGCCCGGTGGGCACGTCGCCGACCGCCCTGGGTATTGCCAACGCACTGGCCCGGAACCCGGTCTGGGTCGACCCGGCGGCCCCGCGGCTGACCGGAACGCAGGCCCAGCGGCTGACGGCGGAGATCGCCAGGAACAACCCGGGCCGGATCCGGATCGCGGTCGCGTCCCGGGCCACGGTGCGCCGCGGCGGCGGGTTCCGGGCCCTGGCCAACGCGATCGCCAACTGCCGGGCCGACGCGCGCGGGACCACGCTGGTCAACGCCAAGGGCCATTCGTACCTGGTCACCAGCTACAACGACGTCAACGGGGCGGCCCAGGCCGTGCAGGCCGCGCTGAACACGCACGCCAGCCTGGCGGCCGGCCTGCGGGACGCGGTCGGCCGGCTCACCAGCGTCGACAACGCGCGCTGATCAGCCCCCGGATAGCTGGGCGACCAGGGCGTCGGCCTGCGCGACACTGAGCGGCCCGGTGAGGTTGCCGAGCGGGACCGTCCGGCTGCCGCCGGCCAGGAATACCACTCTGTCGTTCAGGCAGGCCCGCAGGCCGGGGTGCCGCTCGGCGATCGCGGCCGTCTCGCGGAGCATTTCCTCCCGCTTGGCGGTCATGGCGGGCTGCAGGCGCTCGGTGTAGGCCTGCTGCATCTTCCGCCCGAGCCGGCGGCCGATGAACCTGGTCGCCGCGCCGATGGCCGCGTCCGCGATCTGGTCTTCCACGTCGCCGCCGCCCGGCCTCCGGATGGACCAGACGAGGTCGGCTAGCCCACCCCCGCCGGGCAAGGGCCCCGGCGGGCGGCCGGGCCGCGGGTTCCTGGCCCACCCCGGTATGGCCCCGCCTGGCGGCGGCCCCGCCTGCGGCTCACCCACCCAGCCCGGCTGCGGCCCCGGCGGCGGCCCCGCCTGCGGCTCACCCACCCAACCTGGCGGTGGCGCGCCCGGCGTTTCGCCTATCCGCCTCGGCGGTGGGCCGGCCGCCGGCGGGCCGGCCTGCGGTGGGCCGGCCTGCGGCTCCCCCGCCCATCCCGGCTGCGGCCCCGGCGGCGGCCCGTCGGCCCATCCCGGCTGCGGGCCTGGCGGCCGCCCGGGCTGCGGCTGCTGTTCCCACCCTCGCGCCGGGCTGGGCCCGGGCT
>DASVBE010000344.1:0-4630 GCA_036375995.1 Streptosporangiaceae bacterium
CCGTCCGGGCCGTTCGATCCGTCCTGGCCAGCGCCGCCGGGCCGGTCAGCACCGCCGGGCCGGTCAGCACCGCCGGGCCGGTCAGCACCGCCGGGCCGGTCAGCACCGCCGGGCCGGTCAGCACCGCCAGGCCGGCCGCCGTCCGCGGGCCGGCCGGCGTCCGCGGGCCGGGCGCAGGCTTGGCCGTCCGGCTGCGCCGGAGTGGCCGGGACCGGGCCGGCGACGCCGTCGGCCGGGAGGAAGCCGGACCGGCTGGCAGTGGGACCGGCCAGGGGAAGGGCCACGAAGGCGTCGCCGACCGGCGCAAGGGTGACCCGGGCGCCGGCCGGGCCGACCGGGGCGAGCTGGCGGGCCTGCACCTCCGGCTGCGGCTCGCTCGGGCCGAACAGCTCCTCCACACCGGTGCCCAGGGCGCGGGCCAGGGCGATGGCCACCCGCAGCGACGGGTCGGAATGGCCGGCCTCAACCGCGGAAACCGCTTGCCGGGACACCCCGGCCATGCCGGCCAGCTGCTGCTGGGAGTAGCCCCTGGCCTGGCGGGCCAGCCGCAAGCGCAGGCCCGCGTCCCGGGCGCCGGACCCGCCTCCGGCGGCGCCCGCTCCGCCCGCGACCGGGCTCATGGGCCGGACCTCCCATCCCCAATCTCACCGGAATCGCACGGCATGCCCCGAGCAGCCACATCTCTAGGTCTGGCCGCGCGCATCGCGGACCCTCCCTCCGCGCCCACGCTCAGGGCCAGCACGACCCGCAGCGACAAACCGGAACGACCAGCCTCGACCGTGCGGAAACCGCTTGCCGGACTCATGGGGCTGGCCGGCCCGGCCCGTAGCTGCTGCCCACGGCCATATCCTGCTCGGCCTGGCCAACGGCAGTTCCGCCTGGGCCGAAAAGCGGGGGGTCCAGGGCAGTGACCGTGAGCTGGCCGTCGTCCGGTTCCGGGCGGTCGGGAAGGCGGCAGGCGATCCTGTGGCCAGCGACCGTGAGCTCGGCTTCCCAGCCGGTGCCGCTGGGCCGGACCGCGGTGAGCGGGCCGGTCAGCACCAGGCCGCGGCCGGGCAGGGCGCCGGGGACGACCCGCTCGGGGTGAATGCCGGCCACGACCCCGGGCGCTCCGCCGGCCCCGGACGCTCCGCCGGCCCACCCGCCGGCCCCGGACGCTCCGCCGGCCCACCCGCCGGCCCCGGACGCTCCGCCGGCCCACCCGCCGGCCCCGGACGCTCCGCCAGCCGACCCGCCGGCCCCAGGCGCTCCGCCGACCCCAGGCGCTCCGCCGACCCTGAGCGCTCCGCCGGCCCTGGGCGCTCCGCCGGCCCACCCGCCGACCCGGGGCGCTCCGCCGACCCCGGCCGACCCGCCGGCCCCGGGCGCTGCGCCGGCCCACCCGCCGGCCCCAGCCGGATCAGCCGCCTCGCCGGCCTCATAGCCCGCTCCGGTCCCATCGGCGCTGGCGGCGGCACCAGCCGCGCGGCCTTCCGTAATCCTTCCTGGAAGAACATGCACGCCGGCCGGGCCAGCGCGGCCGGATCTGGTTACCGGGACGAAGCCCAGGTAACCGACCAGTTCGGCGACCCGCCTGGAAGCGGGGTGGCGGACCACGTCGCCGGGTGCGCCGGATTGCAGGATCACGCCGTGGTCCAGGACGGCCAGCCGGTCGGCGAACGCCTGCGCCTCCGCCAGTTCGTGGGCCACCAGCACGGACGGGACCCGGCGGTCCGCGACCAGGGCCCGGACCAGGTCGGTGAGGCCGCGGCGGAGGCTGGCGTCGAGCCCCGCGTACGGCTCGTCCAGGAGCAGCGCGTCGCAGCGGGCCAGCAGCAGGCGGCCGAGCGCGACCCGGTGCTGCTGGCCGCCGGACAGCCGGGCGGGCATCGCGTCGAGCAGGCCCTCGATGCCCAGCCGGGCGGCCAGCGCGCCGAGCTCAGGGCCGTGGCTATCGGCACCCGGGCCGTAGGCCAGGTTGTCCCGCACCGACAGGTGCGGGAACAGGCCGGGATCCTGGCGGAGCAGCCCGACCCGGCGGCGCCAGGGCGGTATGTCGGCGCGCGGCGGCGCGGTCGAGGTGAGCACCCGGCCGCCCAGCGTGATCTGCCCGTGCCGGGGCCGGACCAGGCCGGCGACGGTCTCCAGGATCGTGGTCTTGCCCGCGCCGGACGGGCCGAACAGGGCGAGCCGTTCCCCCGGCGCGACGGCCAGTTCGGCGCACACCAGGAAGTCGCGGCGGTCAACCTCGACGGCGGCGCTGAGCACGAGCGCTCCAGACGTAGGCGGCAAGCGGCAGGGGCAGCGCGACCACCAGAAGCACGACGGCGAACGGCAAGGCCGAGTCCAGCCCGGTTTCCTGGAGCGTAGTCCAGATCTGCAGGGGCAGGCCGTACGGGTGATAGGCCACGATGATCACCGCGCCGAACGCGCCCATGGCCCGCGCCCAGGCCACCGCGAGCGCCATGGCCAGGCCGGGCCCGGCCAGCGGCAGCGTGACCCGGCGCAGCACCCGCCAGGGCCGGTCGCCGAGCAGCGCCGCCTGCTGCTCCAGCCGCGGGTCGACGCTGGCGATGGCGGCCTGCGCGCCCAGCACGTAGTACGGCGCGGACTCGTACACCTGGGCGATGACCAGGGCGAGGAATGTGTTGCTGGCGGACAGGTGCAGGGCCTCGAGGCCGTGACCGACCGGGGTGAACGGCCCCACCATGAAGACCAGCAGCAGGCCGATCACCAGCGGGGGCAGCAGCAGGACCAGGAGCAGGCCCGCCTCCCACACCCGGGGGAACGGCAGCCGGCCGCGGGCCAGCAGCCAGGCCAGCGGCGTGCCGAGCACGAGCAGCACGGCCAGCGTGACCGCGCCGGACTCGGCCGAGACGACCAGCGGCTCCAGCGCACCGGGGCTGGTCAGGGCGGCGCGGGCGGCACCCGGGGAGATGTGCGTCAGCAGGGTGATGACCGGCCCGAGCAGGGCCAGCCAGATGACCAGGGCGGCGGCGACCGAGACGGCCCCGGACGCGGAGCGGGATACCCGCAGCGGCCCGCCCGGGCTCGCGGGCGGGCGGCGCCCGGGGCCCGGATCGCCCCGGACGCCGCTGCCCGCAGCGGCAACCCGGCTAGCCGCCGAGCTCACGTTGCACCTCGGCGGGCTCACCGCTGCCCGTCAGCTTCGGGGTGAGCAGCGTGTACCCGCCCTGCTTGTGCAGGGCCAGGCCTTCCCCGGAGAGCACGTAGGCGGCGAACTTGGCGCCCGCCGCGCTCTTGCTGATCGTGGTGATGTTGATGACCAGCGGCGAGCCGTGCTTGGACACGTTGCCGGTGATCGTCATCGTGGCCTTCGCGTACTCGTCCTTCAGCGACGAGTCGCTCAGGTTGATCGCGGCCGGCAGCTTGATGTAGTCCAGGTGCAGCTGGATGGCCTGGGACTCGTACGCGCTGGCCGCGTCCAGCTGGCCGGCCTGCAGCCGCGGCTCGAGGGCCGCCTCGTCGAAGATCTGCGCGGCGTCCGCGGCGGCCAGGTCGGAGGTGCCGATGATCTTCGAGACCGTGTCGGCGGGCAGGTGGTACTTCATCTGCGCCAATTGGAGCATGAAGATGAACGCGCGGCCCTGCGGGTCGAGGTTCGGGTCGGTCCGGCCCAGCTTCAGGCCCGGCGTCTCCAGCAGCGGGAACAGGTCCTTGATCGGCTTCTTGCCGTCCTTGATGGCCTGGAACTGCGGGGCGTATTTGCTCTTCGGGTTATACGCCACCACGATCGAGGTCGTCGCGAACGCCACATACCAGCTGGTGAACTTCGGCATCAGCGCCTTGATCGGGTCGCCGCCGACGCTTTCGAACACATCGGGCGCTATCTCCCCGGAGGCGATCTCCTTGGACAGCCCGTCGGACGGGCCCGCCCGGCCGACGTACTTCAGGCCCTCGGCCTGCTGGAAGGCGGGACCGACGATTTTCTCGTTCAGGTACGCGAGCGAGGCCGCGTAGGCCACGTCGACCGAACCCGGGTCGGCGCTGGAGCCGCCGGACCCGGATCCGCCCGAGGGCGCTGAGCTGCCGCAGGCTGCCGCGACCAGCGCGATGAGTGACATGGCAAGCAGCGCACCAAAGCGAGCGCCGCGGCCTTTCCTGATGTGGTCCGCCATATTCCGAACATAGCCAGCGCTGCTTGCGCCGGGCAAGAAGACTTTACAGTGCGATGCGGCCACGGTGCGGAACGGCCACGGTGCGGAACGGCCGCGCTCAGAAGCCCGGCAGGTAACGTTCAGCTGGCTCTCAGGCGGGACCGCTTCGCTAGGTCAGGCGCCGCCATCCGGCGGTGCCCCCTACCATGGACCCTGGCGGTGCCCCCGTGCGGCTGTTCGCTGCGCACCTGGCCCGCGGCTCCGGCGCGGCTGGCTCGCGTCCCCACGTCTCCGGGCCGCGCCCGGCACTGCCAGGCAAGGCTTATCTCACCGGTGCGAGGGCAGGACGGTCATGAGCAAGGCGCAACGAATCCGGCAGCAGAACGCCCGGGAGAAGATCGCCGCGCAGCGGGCAGCCGAACGGCGGGCCCAGGTCCGGCGGCAGACCCTGATCGCCGGCGGCAGCGTCCTGGCCGTGCTCGCCGTCGTGGCCGTCCTCATCGGGGTGAAGCTGGCGAGCAGCGGCGGCTCCG
>DASVBE010000029.1:0-16819 GCA_036375995.1 Streptosporangiaceae bacterium
ACATCGCGGCCATGGGCGCGGTGCCCACCGCCCTGCTGGTCGGCCTGGCCCTGCCCGGCAGCACCGCCGCGGACTGGGTCCTCGACCTGGCCCGCGGGCTCGGCGAGGAAGCCGCCAGGACCGGTGCGATCGTGGCCGGCGGCGACATCAGCGGCGCGGACACGGTCATGATCGGGGTCACCGCGCTCGGCGACCTGGCCGGGGCCGCCCCGGTGACCAGGGGCGGAGCCCGGCCCGGCGACCAGGTCGCGGTGGCCGGGACGCTCGGCCGGTCGGCCGCCGGGCTGGCCCTGCTGACCGCCGGGCGGCATGAGCCAGCCGGGCTGGTGGCCGCCTACCGGCGGCCGCGCCCGCCGTACCCGGCTGGCCCCGAGGCGGCCGCGCTCGGCGCCACCGCGATGATCGACACCAGCGACGGGCTGGTCCAGGACCTCGGGCACGTGGCCGCGGCCAGCGGCGTGCTGATCGACGTCCGCACCGCGCAGCTGCCCGCCGACCCCGAGGTGGCGGCCGCGGCGGCCGCGCTCGGCCACGGCGACGGCACCGGCTGGATGCTGACCGGGGGCGAAGACCACGCGCTGGCCGCGACGTTCCCGCCCGGGCTGGCACTGCCCGCGCACTGGGCGGTCATCGGCACGGTGGCGGCACCGGGCGGGGCCACGGCCGCGGGCACGGTGCTCGTCGACGGCCAGTTGCCGCCCGGCCCCGGCGGGTGGGACCATTTCCGCGGCTAGGCCCTTTGCCGGTATCGGCGGGGAGACGGGGCGTTTACTAGCCGCGGGGGAATCATGCTTGGTATAAACCTCCCAGATGCCACAGCACCGTAGCGGCGGGGCCCGGCCTCGGCACGCGCCGGGACCGGTGCCTGGCCGACTCCGCACCGCCGCTAGCCGGCTGTCTCCCGGCCGGCGTGGTGGCCATGCCCGCGAGGATCCGGCCCCGCCGCACCGCCGCCAGGACCGGCCGCTGCGGGCGATGCTGATGACCCCGTGGCTGGCCGCGGGCGCGGGCGTGGTGGTCGCCGCCGCACTGGCGCTGCACGTGCCGCACGCCGAGCTGACCTACACCCCCAACGGCCCCGGGGCCTGCTCACTGGCCGAGTGCGGGACGATCGCGGGCGGCACGGTCGCGCCCGCCCAGCCGGCCGGGCACGGGCCCGCCGCCGAACTGCGGCAGCGCAAGAAGCACCGCACCATCCTGCGGCGGACGCCGGGGCGGCACCCGGCCCGGCCCGGGCGGCTGCGGGTGCGCTACCAGACGCTGAGCACCGGGCCGTCCGGGTTCACCGGCCTGATCACGCTGTCCGGCCGGGAGGTGCAGGGCAGCTGGCGGCTGACGTTCCGCTACCCAGGCGCCCGGGTGGTGTCGATCGACGGCGGCGCGTGGACGGTCAGCGACGGCGTGGTGACCGTCACCGGCCCGGGGAACGGCGCGGCGGGCCGGATGGCCGCGATCACGCTGCGGGCCAGCGGCCCGCCGTCGGGCCCGATCCAGTGCACGTTCGACGGCGTGGCCTGCACGGTGCGGTGACGAGCCGGCCGGGCCCGCGGTCCAGCGGCCGGCCGGCCTCTTGAGCTGGATCAGTAGGCTGGGCGTTATGCCGTCCACTCCACCCTGTGTGCTCGCGGTCGCCGGCTCGGACTCCGGCGGCGGCGCCGGGCTGCAGGCCGACCTGAAGACGATGCTCGCCCTGGGCGTGCACGGGATGAGCGTGGTCTGCGCGGTCACCGCGCAGAACTCGGTCGGCGTGCAGGGCTACTGGGAGCTTCCCCTGGCCGCGATCCGCGCCCAGCTGTCCTCGGTGCTCAGCGACATCGGCGTGCAGGCGGTGAAGACCGGGATGCTCGCCTCGCCCGCGATCGTGGAGACCGTGGCCAGCATGCTGGCCGGCCATCCCGCGCCGCTCGTGGTGGACCCGGTGGCGGTGTCCAAGCACGGCGACAGCCTGCTGTCGGCCGGCACCCTGGAGGCGATCAAGCGCGAGCTGCTGCCGCTGGCCACTGTGGTCACGCCCAACCTGTACGAGGCCGAGCTGCTGACCGGCGAGCAGATCACCGACGAGGACGGCATGCGCCGGGCCGCCGCGGCGCTGGCCGCGCTGGGCCCGCGGTGGATCCTGGTCAAGGGTGGCCACCTGCCCGGCCGGCCGGTGGACCTGCTGTTCGACGGCGCGAACGTGACCCGGTTCCCGGCCGCGCGCATCGACAGCGTGCACACGCACGGCACCGGCTGCACGCTGGCCTCGGCGATCGCCTCGTACCTGGCGCACGGCATGGCGGTGCCCGCCGCGGTGGAGGCGGCGAAGGAGTACGTCACCGGGGCTATCGCGAACGGGTTCCCGCTCGGCGCCGGCATCGGCCCGGTCGACCACGGCTGGCGGATCCGCCAGCCGGCCGCGAGGTAACGCTGGCTAGCGGGAGACCTTGCCCGCCTTGATGCAGGACGTGCACACGTTCAGCCGCTTGGTGGTGCCGTTGATCGTGGCACGGCGGCGCTGGATGTTGGGGTTCCAGCGGCGCGGGGTGCGGCGGTGTGAGAACGAGACGTTCATGCCGAAGCCCGGCCCCTTGCCGCAGACGTCGCAGACGGAAGCCACGGGATCGCTCCATTGGGTGCTGGTGAAATAGGTCCTCGGCCCGGGCCGCAGCCCTGGCCGGTCGAGGAAGGATAGCCGACCGCGGGGGGTTCGCGCGAGCCGGGCGGCCCCCGCTGACGGCCGCGGGCCGTACCGTGGGACGTTCACAGACATCCAGGCACAGTGCTTACCAGGCACGGTGCTTACCAGGCACAGTGCTTACCAGGCACGGGGGAGAAAGGACGCGATGGCGAGCCTGACCGATCCGCTCGGGCCGGTGGTGGGCGCCAAGGCGGCCAAGCGGCTGGAGGCGGCTTTCGGCCTGCGCACGGTAGGCGACCTGCTGCGGTATTACCCGCGCCGGTACGACACCCGGGGCGAGCTGACCGAGCTGACCTCGCTGGCCGACGGCGAGCACGTGACCGTGCAGGCCGAGGTCGCGTCGGTGTCGGTGCGCAAGATGCGGAACCGGCCGGGCACGATCCTGGAGGCGGTGGTCACCGACGGCCGCGGCCGGCTGTCGCTGACCTTCTTCGGCCGCGGCCGCCAGGACTGGCGGGAGAAGCTGCTCCGGCCCGGCGTCCGCGGGCTGTTCGCCGGGCAGGTGTCCACCTTCCAGGGACGGCGGCAGCTCGCCCACCCCGAGTTCGAGCTGCTGGGCACCGGTACCGGTGCGGCCGGGGCCCGGGCGGCCGAGTTCGCGGCCGAGCTGATCCCGGTCTACCCGGCCAGCAAGGACATCACCTCCTGGCAGATCGCCGACTCGGTACGGCTCGCGCTGGACGCGCTGGACGACCCGGAGGACCCGCTGCCCGCGGCCCTGCGGGACCGGCACGGCCTGACCGGGCTGGCCGACGCGCTGCGCGGGATCCACCGCCCGGCCGACCGGGCCGACGCCCGGCGGGCCACCACCCGGCTGAAGTGGGACGAGGCGTTCGTGCTCCAGGTCGTGCTGGCCCAGCGCCGCCAGCAGGCCGCCGCGTACTCGGCGGTGCCGCGGCCGCGCCGGGCCGGCGGGCTGCTGGACGAGTTCGACGCCGGGCTGCCGTTCGAGCTGACCCAGGGCCAGCGGCAGGCCGGCCAGACGATCGCCGATGAGCTGGCCCTCGACCACCCGATGCACCGGCTGCTGCAGGGCGAGGTGGGCTCGGGCAAGACGATCATCGCGGTGCGGGCCATGCTGCAGGCCGTGGACGGCGGCGGGCAGGCCGTGCTGCTGGCCCCCACCGAGGTGCTCGCCCAGCAGCACTACCGGTCGGTCAGCGGGCTGCTCGGCCCGCTCGGCCAGGCCGGCGAGCTGGGCAGCGCCGAGCAGGCCACCAGGATCGCGCTGCTCACCGGGTCGCTGGGGGCGGCGGCCCGGCGGCGCGCCCTGCTGGATGCCGCCTCCGGCGCGGCCGGGCTGGTCATCGGCACGCACGCGCTGCTCGAGGAGCAGGTCCAGTTCGCCGAGCTGGGCCTGGTGGTAATCGACGAGCAGCACCGGTTCGGCGTGGAGCAGCGCGACGCGCTGCGCGACAAGGCCGGCCAGGGACGGCCGCACGTGCTGGTGATGACGGCCACGCCGATCCCGCGCACGGTCGCCATGACCGTGTTCGGCGACCTGGAGATGTCCACGCTGACCGAGCTGCCGGCCGGCCGGTCGCCGATCAGCACGCACGTGGTGCCCGCCGCGGAGAAGCCCCGGTTCCTCGAGCGCACCTGGCAGCGGGTGACCGAGGAGGTGGACCGGGGCCGCCAGGCCTACGTGGTCTGCCCGCGGATCGGCGACGGCCCGCAGGAGCCGGAAGAGGCCCCGGCGGACGGGCCCGACGACGGGGAGGTCGACGGCGGCGCGGACCGGCGGCCGCCCATCGCGGTCACCGAGCTGGCCGCGCAGCTGGCCGCCGGGCCGCTGGCCGGGCTGCGGCTCGGCGTGCTGCACGGCCGGCTGGCGCCGGACGAGAAGGACCAGGTCATGCTGGCGTTCGCGGACGGGCGGATCGACGTGCTGGTCACCACCACGGTCGTGGAGGTCGGCGTGGACGTGCCGAACGCCACCACCATGGTGATCATGGACGCCGACCGGTTCGGCGTGTCCCAGCTGCACCAGCTGCGCGGCCGGGTCGGCCGGGGCCAGCACGAGGGACTGTGCCTGCTGGTCACCGAGGCGCCCGAGGGCAGCCCGGCCCGGCAGCGGCTGGACGCGGTGGCCGCCACCCTGGACGGGTTCGCGCTGTCCCGGCTGGACCTCGAGCAGCGGCGGGAAGGCGACGTGCTGGGCGCCGCGCAGGCCGGCCGCAAGTCCAGCCTGCGGCTGCTGACCCTGCTGTCCGACGAGAAGCTGATCGCCGCCGCCCGGCAGGAGGCCATCGACCTGATCGAGGCGGACCCGGCGCTGGCCGGGCAGCCCGCGCTGGCCGCCGCGGCCGACGCGCTGGCCGGCCAGCAGCAGGCCGAGTACCTGGAAAAGGCCTAAGGGCATGGTGCGCCTGGCGGCGGCGCGGTGACCAGGATCATCGCCGGGACCGCGGGCGGGCGGCGGCTGGCCGTACCGTCTGGGCAGGGCACCCGGCCGACCAGCGACCGGGCCCGCGAGGGGCTGTTCGCCTCGGTGACCGCGGCGCGCGGGACGCTGGCCGGCGCGGCCGTGCTCGACCTGTACGCGGGCTCGGGCGCGGTCGGGCTCGAGGCGCTGTCCCGCGGCGCGGCCCGCGCGCTGCTGGTCGAGGCGGACCCGCGGGCCGCGGCCGTGATCCGGGCCAACGTGGCCGCGCTCGGGCTGCCCGGCGCGCGGGTGCAGACCGGCCGGGTGACGTCCGTGCTGGCCCGCGGCCCCGGCCCGGACGGCCCGCGGGACCTGGTCTTCGCCGATCCGCCGTACGCCGTCGGCAGCGACGAGGTGACCGCGGTGCTGACCGCCCTGGCCAGCCACGGCTGGCTGGCCCCCGGGGCGCTGGTGGTGGTCGAACGGGCCACCAGGTCGGGGCCGCTGACCTGGCCCGCGGGCTACACCGCGGACCGGGCCAGGACGTACGGCGAAGCCACCCTCTGGTACGGTCGCGCCGCAGAGGGACATACCGGCGCGGCACAGTCCGGGCCGCCGTGACGAAGGGCGGGATCCCTGTGCGTCGTGTCGTGTGCCCAGGCTCATTCGACCCGGTGACCAACGGGCATCTGGACATCATCAGCCGCGCCTCCCGGCTGCACGACGAGGTCGTGGTCGCGGTCGGCGCCAACATGGCCAAGAACGGGCTGTTCTCGGTGCAGGAGCGGCTGTCCATGCTGACCGAGGTGCTGTCCGGCTACCCGAACGTCCGGGTGGACTCGTTCAGCGGCCTGCTGGTGGACTTCTGCCGGGCCAACGACATCTCCGCGATCGTCAAGGGTCTCCGCGCGGTCAGCGACTTCGAATACGAGATGACGATGGCGCAGATGAACTACAGCCTGGCCGGCATCGAGACGCTGTTCATGACGACCAACCCGCTGTACTCGTTCCTGCGCTCCAGCCTGGTCAGGGAGATCGCCAAATACGGCGGCGACGTCAGCGGCCTGGTGCCCGCTCCGGTGCTCGAGCGGCTGCTCGGCAGCATCCAGCGGTCCTGACCAGCACATCGAGTTGGGTTTCGGCTGAGCGCCCGGTAGGCTAAGCGGCCGAACACAGGTATACCTCTTTCTATTGCCATGCCAAAGATCAACAGGACCTACACCAAGCGACTCGACCCCCGCGCGCCCCTCGTTTTCGACACCAGGACCCTGCGTCCGGGATCGATGCGCACCGAGGAGCGGACCGCGGCGGCCCCGGCCGACCTGGGCGCCGGGATGATCGGCATCCCCGCCGGCGCCGACCTGCAGCTGCAGGTCCAGCTCGAGGGGGTGTCCGAGGGCACCCTGGTCACCGCCACGGTGACCGCGCCGCTGGCCGGCGAGTGCGCCCGGTGCCTGGAGGAATTCACCTCGTCGATCCGGGTGCGGCTGCAGGAGCTGTACACCTGGGACGACGACCCGGAAGGCGACGACAGCGACGGCTACCAGATGCACGGGGACCTGCTGGACCTCGAGCCCGCACTGCGGGACGCGCTGGTGCTGGAACTGCCGCTGTCGCCGCTATGCTCGCAGGACTGCGCGGGGCTGTGCGTCGAGTGCGGCGCCCGGCTGGCGGACGCGGCCGATGCGCGCGCACACGCCGCACAGCACATGACGACCCCGGACGGCGCGGCCGTACCGGAGCTAAGGAAGGAACCCTAAGGTGGCGGTCCCCAAGCGGCGCATGTCGCGCAGCAACACCCGGTCCCGCAGGTCGCAATGGAAGACCACGGCAGCTGCCCTGGTGACCTGCCCGCAGTGCCGCGATCCCAAGCTTCCGCACACGGCCTGCCCCACCTGCGGCACCTACAACCGGCGCCAGGTCACCAACCCTTCCTGAGCCCCGCCCGGACACGTCCCTAGCGGCAGGCCCTGGAGCTGCCCGCCCCGGGAAGGAGAGCTGCGGGAAGGAGAAGCGCGTGAGCGCCGCGCCTCGCAATGACCAGGCCGGCGAGCCTGCCGCAGCAGGCCTGCTGGCCGCCCTCGGCGTGCAGCTGGGCGCCGGGATGCTCGAGCGTGCCCTCACGCACCGCTCCTTCGCGTACGAGAACGGCGGCCTGCCCACCAACGAGCGGCTGGAGTTCCTCGGCGACGCGGTGCTCGGCCTGATCGTCACCGACACGCTCTTCCGCCAGTTCCCCGAGCTGCCCGAGGGCCAGCTGGCCAAGCTCCGCGCGGCCGTGGTCAATATGCGCGCGCTGGCCGGGGTGGCCCGCAGCCTGCACCTCGGTGACTACATCTACCTGGGCAAGGGCGAGGAGGGCACGGGCGGCCGGGACAAGGCGTCGATCCTGGCCGACACGCTCGAGGCCCTGCTCGGCGCCGTCTACCTGGACATCGGCCTGCCCGAGGCGGACGCGCTGGTGCACCGGCTGTTCGACCCGGTGATCGCCCGGTCGGCCCGGCTCGGCGCCGGCCTTGACTGGAAGACCTCGCTGCAGGAGCTCACCGCCGCCGAGGCCCTCGGCGTCCCGGACTACCAGGTCGAGGAGAGCGGCCCTGACCACCAGAAGTCGTTCCGGGCCACGGTGCGGATCGGCGGGCGGTCCTACGGCACCGGGCAGGGCCGGTCCAAGAAGGAAGCCGAGCAGCAGGCCGCCGAGGCCGCCTGGCACCTGATCAGCGAGGGCTCGTTCCGGCCGGGCCCGCAGTCGCCGAACGGGGACGTGCCCCCGCCGGCGGGCGGGCCGCCGGGCGGCGGCAACCCACCGCAGGCTTAAGGCCATGTCCTGCCGGTCTCTGGTCTGCTGCGCGTCCGCCGGACGGGCGCCTCGCGGCGTTGCCGTCGTCGCCCATCGCGGAGCTATGGGCGGTTCCTCCTCCGCCTTGCGATGCATCCCGCCGGCGGCCGCTCGCGACGACCAAGACCGGCAGGACACGGCCTAGCCATGCCCGAGCTTCCCGAGGTCGAGACCGTCCGGGCCGGCCTGGAGCAGCACGTGGCCGGGCGCAAGATCGCCGCGGTGCACGTGCTGCATCCCCGCGCGGTGCGCCGCCACCTGGCCGGCGGCGATGACTTCGCCGCGGTTCTCAGCGGCCGGGTGATCGACGGCGCCCGGCGGCGCGGCAAGTACCTGTGGCTGCCGGCCGGCGACGACGCGATCCTGGCCCACCTGGGGATGAGCGGCCAGCTGCTGATCACCGACCGGGCCGAGCCGCTGTCGGCGCACGTGCGGGTCCGGTTCACATTCGCCGACGGCGGGCCCGACCTGCGGTTCACCGACCAGCGGACGTTCGGCCACCTGGCCTTCGCGCCGGGCGGCGCGGAGCTGCCCCCGGCGATCGCGCACATCGCCCCCGACCCGCTGGAGGCGGCCTTCGACCTGGCCGCGCTGACCCGGCGGATCCGCGCCCGGCGCACCGGCATCAAGCGCGCGCTGCTGGACCAGTCGCTGGTCAGCGGGATCGGCAACATCTACGCCGACGAGGCGCTGTGGCGGGCCCGGCTGCACTGGGCCAGGCCGACCGAGACCCTGACCCGCGGCCAGATCGCCGCGCTGTTCGCGGGCGTGCACGAGGTGTTCGCGGCGGCCCTGCGGGCCGGCGGCACCTCGTTCGACAGCCTGTACGTGAATGTCGACGGGGAGAGCGGGTATTTCGACCGGGCCCTAGCCGTGTACGGCCGCGCGGGCGAGCCCTGCCCGCGGTGCGGTGCACCGGTCCGGCGCGACCCGTTCATGAACCGCTCGTCCTACAGCTGCCCGGTGTGCCAGCCCCGGCCCCGCCGCGGCCGCTGGTGATTTTGGCAAGACCGCCGCTGAACTGCGGCTGAGCCCTCAGACCGGGGCCCGGACCGGCCCGGCTGACGGCCGTGATCATGGTAAGAATGTGACCTGTGTCGGCTCACGACCGGTGGTGGATGTGACTGGTGGGGAAAGCGGGGTGGGCCCCGAGGAGCCCGCGCGCCTCACCGTGTGGGTCGCCGGCCGCGTCCAGGGAGTCGGCTTCCGCTGGTGGGCCCGCGCCCGGGCGCTGGAACTCGGGCTGGCCGGCTCGGCGGAGAACCTCGAGGATCTGCGGGTCAAGGTCATCGTCGAGGGGCCATCCGCCCGCTGCCAGGAACTGCTCGACCTGCTCAGCGGGCCCGGCACGCCGGGCCGGGTGCGCGGGGTAACGCACCGCTGGGACGAGCCGCGTGGCGGACTAACCGGATTTACCGAACGATGAGCCAGCAGTCACGCAGTGTTTTAATGGTTGGACCAATGGCTGGCACATCGCCCGGGTACACCCCTGATGACCTGCCGTTTCGCTCAACTTGACCGGACACCCCGGCGAGTGGGACCATAGAAAACACATACCTGCGCGTAATGCTCCGTGTCTTCATACGGATTTGCTTGCGTGCCCACTCTGGTCACTCAGTGTGGAGGACCCTTAACCATGGCGAAGGCACTACTCGGCCACGTAGGCGGGCCGGATCCGCGCATGATCTCCGAAATGCGCCGCCTTCAGCAGCGGGTGCGTGACCTCGAAGCGGCGCTGGACCGGCTCCAGGAGGAGAACGACGCGCTAGCCGCTGAGGTCGGGCACGAATTGCTGATCCCGGTTCGCGAACCGGCGCTGACCTGACAGCGGACCAGGCGGCCTGACGGCAGGGGCAGCGCTCTGCTAGCAGTTCCGGCTACCGCCGGAACATAGCCGAGCCGCCCCCGCCACAGTGCCCCAGTTTAGCCGCCCGGCGACTGAGCTGCGGGCGGCGCAGCGGCCCGGATGGCGACCTCCCGGGTATTGACCGTGGCGCAGGGTAAGGTGCGGGAGGGCTGGCAGGGGGCCTGCCGTAGACAGCGCACCAGCCCGCGGGCAGAGGTTTCCGCGACCGCATAACCTGCCTCTCCCGGTTTCCGCGCTGGACGGCCGCTGCTCAGGAGGGATTCCCCGGGGTGTACCTGAAGACCCTCACGCTGCGCGGGTTCAAGTCCTTTGCCTCGGCGACCTCCATGCGCTTCGAGCCCGGCATCACCTGCGTGGTCGGGCCCAACGGGTCCGGCAAATCCAACGTCGTCGACGCCTTCTCCTGGGTGATGGGCGAGCAGGGCGTGAAGCCGCTGCGCGGCGGCAAGATGGAGGACGTCGTGTTCGCCGGCACGGCCGGCCGCCCGGCGCTCGGCCGCGCCGAGGTCACCCTCACCATCGACAACAGCGACGGCGCCCTGCCGATCGACTACGCCGAGGTCACGATCAGCCGCCTGCTGTTCCGGTCCGGGCAGAGCGAGTACGCCATCAACGGCGACCACTGCCGGCTCCTCGACGTGCAGGAACTGCTGTCGGACTCGGGGCTCGGCCGGGAGATGCACGTCATCGTCGGGCAGGGCCAGCTGGACGAGGTGCTGAACGCCGGGCCGGAGGCGCGCCGGGCGCTGATCGAGGAAGCGGCCGGGGTGCTCAAGCACCGCAGGCGCAAGGAGAAGGCCCAGCGCAAGCTCGAGGCGATGCAGGCCAACCTGACCCGGCTGGTCGACCTGACCGGCGAGCTGGGCCGGCGGCTCAAGCCGCTCGGCCGCCAGGCGGAGATCGCCCGCCGGGCCGCGGTCATCCAGGCCGACCTGCGCGACGCGCGCCTGCGGCTGCTCGCCGACGACTACGTCACGCTGGCCGCCGAGCTGGACCTGCGGGACGCCGACGAGGCCGCGGCCGTGGCCCGGCGAGCCGAGCTGGAACAGCAGCTCGCCGCCGCCCAGGCCACGGAAACCGAGCTGGACCTGGCCGAGCAGGAGCACGCGCCCCGGCTGACCGCCGCCCAGCAGGCCTGGTTCGACCTGTCTGGCCTGGCCGAGCGGCTGCGCGGGGTGCACAGCGTGGCCGCCGAGCGGCACCGGCTGCTGTCCGCCCCGCCCGAGCCGCAGCGGCCCGGGCGGGACCCGGACGAGCTGGACCGCGAGGCCGCCGCGCTGCGCGAGCAGGAAGCGGCGCTCGGCGGGCAGCTGTCCGCGGCCCGCGCCCAGCTGGCCGAGGCGGTCAGCGGCCGGACCGAGGCCGAGGCCGCGCTGTCCGCCCTGGATCGCCAGCTGGCCCAGGACGCCCGGGCCGCGGTGACCAGGGCCGAGCAACTGGCCCGGCTGCGCGGTCAGGTCGAGGCCGCCCGGGCCACCGCGGCGGCGGCCAGGGACGAAGGGGGCCGGCTGGCCGAGGCGCTGGCCCAGGCCCGGACCCGGGCCGAGCACGCCCAGCTCCAGTACGGGCAGGCCCAGGACCTGGCCTCGGGCCGCGAGCAGGGCCGGTCCGAGCTGGCCGCCGCGCACGAGCAGGCCACCGCGGCGCTGGCCGCGGCCAGCGCCCGGGTCGCCGGGCAGCGGAAGGCCGAGCACCAGGCCAGCGGCGCCCGTGCGGCGCTGCGCGCGCGGGCCGAGACGCTGACCGAGGCGGTCAAGCGCGGCGCGGACGCGACCGGCCTGCTGCTGTCCGGCGAGAGCCGGTTCAGCGGGGTGGTCGGGGCGTTCGCCGCGCTGCTCACCGTCGAGGAGGGCGCCGGTGAGGCGATCGCTACCGCGCTCGGCGCTGCGGCCGGCGCGGTCGCGGTGTCCGGGCTCGACGCCGCCGCGGAGATCCTGGCCGGGCTGAAGGACGCCGACGCGGGCCGGGCCGACCTGGTCATCGCCGCGCCGCCGAACGGGGGCGGGCACGGGCCGGGCGGCAGCCTGCCGCGCACGACGGCCCCTGGGCCGCTCCCTGACGGGGTGCGGATGGCCGCGGACCTGGTCAAGGCCCCCGGCGAGTTCGCCCCCGCGGTGTCCGGGCTGCTGGACGGCGTCGCGGTCGCGCCCGGCCTGGCGCAGGCCCGTGAGGTGCTGCGCCGCCACCCCGGCCTGCGGGTGGTCACCCTGGACGGCGACCTGCTCGGCGCGCACTGGGCCCGCGGCGGCACGGCCGGCCCGCAGAGCCTGATCGGCCTGCGGGCGGCGGCCGCGGAGGCCACGGCCGGGCTCCGCGAGGCCGACCTGGCCTGCCAGCACGCCGAGCGGCTGCTCGCCGAGGCCGCCGACGAGGAGGCCAGGGCCCGGCAGGCGGCCGCCGAGGCGCTGGCCGGCCTGCAGGAGGCCGACGCGGCCGCGGCAGAGATCTCCGGCCGGCTCGGCACCCTGGCCGGCGCGGCCAAGGCGGCCACCGACGAGGCCAGCAGGCTGGCCGCGCGGATCGCCGCGGCCGGCCGCGGGCAGGAGAAGGACCAGGCCCGGCTGGCCGAGCTCGAGCACCAGCTGGAGCAGGCCGAAGCCGAGGCGGACGCGGCCCGGGCCGACCAGACCGCCGCCGACCTGACCCCGGCGCAGGCCCGTGCCGAGCGGGAGCGGCTGGCCGGCCTGGCCGCCGCCGCGCGGGACACCGAGATGGACTGCCGGCTCGAGGTGCGCACCGCCGAGGAGCGGCTGCGGGCCATCACCGGCCGGGCCGACTCGCTGACCGCCGCGGCGGCCACCGAGCGCCAGGCCCGGGAGCGGGCCAGGGCCCGGGCGCAGCGGCGAGCCCGGGAGGCCGCGCTGGCCCGGGCGGTCGCCGGGGGCGCCAGCGCGGCGGTGGTGCGGATCACCGAGTCGCTGGCCGTGTCCGACGCGGAGCGGCAGGCCGCCGAGGTCGCCAGCCGGGGCCGCGGCGACCGGCTCAAGGAGGTCCGGGCCCAGATCCGGCTGCTGGCCGGCGAGCTGGACAAGGTCGTCAACACCGCGCACGGCGCGGAGATCGCCCAGGCCGCCCGGCGGATGCAGCTCGAGCAGCTCGCCACCCGGGCGGTCGAGGAGTACGCGGTCGAGGTGGCCGAACTGGTCACCGAGTACGGGCCCGAGGTGGGAGTCCCCCAGGGCGACGACGCGCTGCCGGTGCCCTACGACCGGGCCGCGCAGGAGAAGCGGGCGCAGTCCGCGCAGCGGCTGCTCGATCAGCTCGGCAAGGTCAACCCGCTGGCCCTGGAGGAGTTCGCCGCGCTGGAGGAACGGCACGCGTTCCTGGTCACCCAGCTCGAGGACCTCAGGAAGACCCGGCGCGACCTGCTGACCGTGATCAAGGAGGTCGACGAGCGGGTCCAGCAGGTGTTCACCGAGGCCTACGCGGACACCGCGCGCGAGTTCGAGCGCACGTTCACCGTCCTGTTCCCCGGCGGCCAGGGCCGGCTGGTGCTGACCGAGCCCGACGACATGCTGACCACCGGCATCGACTTCGAGGCGCGTCCGCCGGGCAAGAAGGTCAAGCGCCTCTCGCTGCTGTCCGGCGGCGAGCGGGCGCTGACCGCGATCGCCTTCCTGGTCGCCATCTTCAAGGCCCGGCCGTCCCCGTTCTACGTGCTGGACGAGGTCGAGGCCGCGCTGGACGACACGAACCTGCAGCGGCTCCTGCGCCTGTTCGAGGAACTGCGGGAGAGCTCCCAGCTGATCATCGTCACCCACCAGAAGCGGACCATGGAGGTCGCGGACTCGCTGTACGGCATCAGCATGCGCGGGGACGGCGTGTCCACCGTGGTCAGCCAGCGCCTGCGGGAACGCGAGAGCGTCTGAGGTGCGTCCCGCCGGCCCGGAGCAGGGCCGGCTCTCTGCCAGACTGGGGCAGTCATGGAATACCTGATCATCATCATCGCCATCGTGGTCGGGCTCAGTGCCGGCGGCGCCTTCCTGCTGGTCTCGTCGCGACGCGGCCGGGCCACACCTCCGCCGCCGGAGCCGAAGCCCCCGGCCACCGGGCCCGCCCCCGCGGACACCGACGAGCGGGCCGGCCCCGGGGGCGGCCTTGACCTGGCCACCGAGGCCGTCGCCGAGCCCGCCGCACCGGAGATCGAGGTCCCGCCGCCGTCGGCGGGCCGGATGGTCCGGCTCCGCGGCCGGCTGGCCCGGTCGCAGTCGGCGTTCGGCTCGGTGCTGCTCGGCCTGCTGTCGCGGGACGCGCTGGACGACGCTGGCTGGGAGGAGATCGAGGACACCCTGATCACCGCCGACATGGGCGTCGCCCCGGCCCGGCACCTGGTCGAGCAGCTGCGGACCGAGGTCAAGGTGACCGGCAGCAAGGACGTGCGGTCGCTGCTGCGGGCCCAGCTGATCGAGGCCATCGGGCCGGACCTGGACCGGTCGCTGCGGGTCAGACCGCACGCGGGCCGTCCCGCGGTGCTGCTGATGGTCGGGGTCAACGGCACCGGCAAAACCACCACCTGCGGGAAACTGGCCCGGGTCCTGATCGGCGACGGGCGCACCGTGCTGCTCGGCGCGGCGGACACGTTCCGCGCGGCCGCCGCCGATCAGCTGCAGACCTGGGGCTCGCGGGTGGGCGCCACGGTGGTGCGGTCCGACCGGGACGGCGCGGACCCGGCCAGCGTCGCGTTCGAGGCGGTCAGGGAAGGGACCGAGCTCGAAGTGGACACGGTCATCATCGACACCGCGGGCCGCCTGCACACTAAGGCCGGGCTGATGGACGAGCTCGGCAAGATCAAGCGGGTGGTGTCCCGGCAGGCCGACGTGGACGAGGTCCTGCTCGTGCTCGACGCCACCACCGGGCAGAACGGGCTGCGGCAGGCACGGGTGTTCGCCGAGGTCGTGGACGTGACCGGGATCGTGCTGACCAAGCTGGACGGGACGGCCAAGGGCGGCATCGTGATCTCCGTGCAGCGCGAGCTGGGCGTGCCGGTCAAGCTGGTCGGGCTGGGCGAGGGCCCGGACGACCTGGCCCCGTTCGAGCCGGCCGCGTTCGTCGACGCGATCCTGGGTTCGTGACTCCGATAGCCTGGAAGCTCCCCTTGTACCTGCGTGAGGACGGCAGCTAACGGTGTTCGAGACTCTCTCCGACCGGCTGACCCAGGTCTTTACCGCGCTGCGCGGACGGGGCCGGCTGTCGGCCGCCGACATCGACGCGACCTGCCGGGAGATCAGGATCGCGCTGCTCGAGGCCGATGTCGCCCTGCCGGTGGTGCGGTCCTTCATCAGCCGGGTCAGGGAGCGGGCGTCGACTGAGGAAGTGTCCGCCGCGCTCAACCCGGCCCAGCAGGTCATCAAGATCGTCAACGACGAGCTGATCGCGATCCTCGGTGGCGAGACCCGGCGGCTGCGGTTCGCCAAGACGCCGCCGACCGTGATCCTGCTGGCCGGCCTGCAGGGCTCGGGTAAGACCACGCTGGCCGCCAAGCTGGCCCGCTGGCTGCGCGAGCAGGGCAACACCCCGCTGCTGGTCGCCGCCGACCTGCAGCGGCCGAACGCGGTCCAGCAGCTCCAGGTCGTCGGCGAGCAGGCCGGTGTCCCGGTGTACGCGCCGCAGCCTGGCAACGGGGTAGGCGACCCGGTCGCGGTCTCCAGGGACTCGCTGGACGAGGCCCGGCACCGCATGCACAACATCGTCATCATCGACACCGCGGGCCGCCTGGGCGTCGACGAGGAGATGATGCAGCAGGCGGCTGACATCCGCGACGCCACCGACCCGGACGAGATCCTGTTCGTGGTCGACGCGATGATTGGCCAGGACGCGGTGACCACCGCGCAGGCGTTCCTCGACGGCGTCGGCTACGACGGCGTGGTGCTGACCAAGCTCGACGGCGACGCCCGCGGCGGTGCCGCGCTGTCGATCGCGGAGCTGACCGGCCGCCCGGTGATGTTCGCCTCGTCCGGTGAGAAGCTCGAGGACTTCGACGTCTTCCACCCGGACCGGATGGCGTCCCGCATCCTCGACCTCGGCGACATGCTCACGCTGATCGAGCAGGCCGAGAAGACCTTCGACCAGGAGCAGACCGCGGCGCTGGCCGGGAAGCTGGCCTCCGGCGAGGGGTTCACGCTCGAGGACTTCGTCCAGCAGCTGGCCATGGTCCGCAAGCTCGGCCCGATCGGCAACCTGCTGGGCATGCTGCCCGGCGCGGCGCAGAACCGGGAGCTGCTCAGCCAGGTCAGCGACAAGGACCTGGACCGGGCCGCGGCCATCGTGAACTCGATGACCCCGGCCGAGCGGAAAAACCCGAAGATCATCAACGGCTCGCGGCGGGCCCGGATCGCGACCGGCTCCGGCGTCGCCGTCGGCGAGGTCAGCAACCTGGTGACCAGGTTCCTCGAGGGCCAGAAGATGATGCGCCAGATGATGGGCGGCGGCGGTATGCCGGGTATGCCGGGTATGCCGGGCATGCGGCGCGCCAGCAAGCAGGCCAAGAAGGCGAAGAAGAAGCCGAAGGGCGGCCGTCCCGGCGGGTCACCGGCCGGCGCTGCCGGAAAGCAGCCGCCAGGGCTGCCGCTGAACACCCAGCCCGGGTCGGCCGGGACCGGCGGCGGACTGGGCGGACTGGGCGGGCTGCCCGGGAACCTGCCTCCCGGCCTCGGCGGCGAGGGCGGGTTCCGGCTGCCGGGGCCCGGTCCCGGCAGCCAGCCGGGACCGCAGCACCTGCCGCCGGGCCTGCGCGGCGGCGCGAACCGCCGCGGCAAGAAGGGCCGGTAGGAACCGTTCCCAGGCTGCAGGCCGTACTCCGGCGGGCCGCGCCTTGCGGATTACGGTGCCGGGGGCGCTGGCCGTCCGGCCGCGAGCGGGCCCGCTGCGGTGGGTGTGGCCCGCGCGCCCGGCACCGTATCCCTAACCGGCACCGTAT
Organism: Streptosporangiaceae bacterium; assembly: GCA_036375995.1. GTDB lineage: Bacteria > Actinomycetota > Actinomycetes > Streptosporangiales > Streptosporangiaceae > DASVBE01. Next base: position 16,665 of record DASVBE010000029.1, read on the forward strand.
CCCTAAGAAGACATCCACCGGAGTACGGTCCGCAGGCTGGTAATTACGCCCTGGCCGGGAACGTCTGGCACAATGACGGGGCACCTGTCGGCTGCGGGGACCCTCTCTGCACCTCGCGGCCGCGACCAATCCGGGCAGTGCCGCCGGTCCCCACC
>DASVBE010000040.1:0-2415 GCA_036375995.1 Streptosporangiaceae bacterium
GGCCGGCGCGCGGAACGTGACCATCCACGCCGAGGCGGCCCAGTCGCCGGTGCGCACGCTGCGGGAGATCCGCGCCGCCGGGGCCCGGGCGGGCCTGGGGATCAACCCGGCCACCCCGGTCGAGCCGTACGCCGACCTGCTGGCCGAGGTGGACATGCTGCTGCTGATGACGGTCGAACCCGGGTTCGGCGGCCAGCACTTCCTCGACTTCGTGCTGGAGAAGATCCGCCGGGCCCGCCGGCTCATCGCGGGTCACGGCGCCGCGGTGTGGCTGCAGGTGGACGGAGGGGTCAGCGAGGAGACTATCGGCCGGTGCGCGGAGGCCGGCGCGGACGTGTTCGTGGCCGGCTCGGCGGTGTACGAGGCGCCGGACCCGGCCGCTGCGGTCCGCTCGCTCCGCGCGCTGGCCCAGCGGGCCGCCGGCAGCTGAAGGCCAGATCAGGAAGGTCCGCCGGATCCGGATTTCTGATCTGAAGGTGCTGTCGATTCCGGCCCGGGCCGTTCGTCGGTTGATTGCCAGGCAGGAAATCACGAACTGCGAAGGAGGCTGTCATGGCCCAGTACATGATCCTGATCTACGAGAGCGAGGCTGGCTACGCCACCGCCCCGCCCGACATGTGGCAGACCGCCATGGAGGCGCACGGCCGGTTCGCCGAGCAGGTCGTCGCGCAGGGTGGCAAGATCCTCGGCGGCGACGCGCTGCAGCCCACCGCCACCGCCACCTCGATCCGCGGTGACGTGGTCACCGACGGCCCGTTCGCCGAGACCAAGGAAGCCCTCGGCGGGTTCTACCTGATCGAGGCCAGGGACCTGGACCACGCGCTGGCCATCGGCAAGCTCTGCCCGGCGCCGTACGGGGGCGTCGAGGTCCGCCCGATCATGGACACCTCCGGCGGCCCGCCGCAGGGCTGAGCCACCGGACGTGACCGCAGAGGCACGGGCTGCGGTAGCCGACGCGCACCGTCGCGAGTGGGCCTTCGTGCTCGCCGCGACGGCGCGCGTGGCCAGGGACATCGACCTGGCCGAGGAATGCGTCCAGGACGCCTACGTGGCGGCCCTGGACGCCTGGTCCCGGGGCGGGGTGCCGCGCAGCCCGGGGGCGTGGCTGACCACCGCCGCCAGGAACCGGGCGCTGGACGCGCTGCGCCGGCAGCAGACCCTGCGGGCCAAGCTGCCGCTGCTGATCGAGCCGGACCCGGAACCCGGCGGCCTGGCCGGCGCGCCGCCCGGGGGCCGCGGCGCGGGTCAGGAGGATGACGTGATCCCCGACGACCGGCTCCGGCTGGTGTTCACCTGCTGCCATCCGGCGCTGGCCAGGGAGGCCCAGGTGGCGCTGACGCTGCGGCTGGTCTGCGGGCTGACCACCGCGGAGATCGCCCAGGCCTTCCTGGTCTCCGAGCCGACCATGGCGGCCCGGGTGACCCGCGCCAAGAAGAAGATCTCCGCCGCCCGGATCGCGTACCGGGTGCCCGGCGAGGCCGAACTGCCCGACCGGCTCGACGCCGTGCTGACCGTGGTGCACCTGCTGTTCACCACCGGCCATACCGCCCCGGCCGGCCAGCGGCTGGTCCGCGCCGACCTGGTGGACCGGGCCATCGGCCTGGCCCGCATGCTGCGCGAGCTGATGCCGGACGAGCGCGAGGTCCGCGGGCTGCTCGCGCTGCTGCTGCTAACCGACGCGCGGCGGGCCACCCGCACCGACGCGGCGGGCCGTCTGCTGCTGCTCGAGGACCAGGACCGGGCCCAGTGGGACCGGGCCGCGATCGAGGAAGGCATCTCGCTGGTGCCCGGCGCGCTGCGCGGCGGCTGCCCGGGCCGGTTCGCGCTGCAGGCCGCGATCGCCGCGCTGCACGCCGAGGCGCCGTCCTACGCGACCACCGACTGGCCGCAGGTCCTGGCCCTGTACTCCGAGCTGCTGCGGGCCTGGCCGTCGCCGGTGGTGGCGCTGAACCGGGCGGTGGCGCTGGCCGAGGTGGACGGCGCGGAGGCGGCCCTGGCCGAGCTGGACGAGCTCGGCCAGGACGGGCGGCTGGCCGGCTACCACTACCTGCCCGCGGCCCGGGCTGCCCTGCTGCGCCGCCTCGGCCGCCGGGCTGAGGCCGCGGACGCCTACCGGGCCGCGCTGGACCTGGCCAGCAACGAAGCCGAGCGCGACTTCCTGGCCCGTCGCCTCGCCGCCCTCAGCGCCCCCGCCTGACCCGCCCCGCCCGCCGGCGGAGCCGGCCAGCGAGCGCAGGGCCGCGGCGCTGTTTTCCCGACGAGCGATGAGGCGCGACGAAGGAGCGCCGAGGGAGCGAGGAGGGAGCGAGGAGGGAAGGCAGCGCGCATAGCGGCCCGCAGCGAGCGGCTAGCACAGCGCGGCGAGGCGGCGGGCCAGGAAGTCGCGCTCGGCTTCGTTGCTGGCCAGGTCCAGCG
>DASVBE010000114.1:0-23912 GCA_036375995.1 Streptosporangiaceae bacterium
CAGCAGGCACGGCTGGCCCTGTGTCACGAGGCCCGCCCGCCAGGCCACATTTAGCGCACGGCAGACCGAATAGGACTGCATCCAGCAATGGATGCCGACGCCATCGCGGCAATCTGGATCCGGCGGCCGGAAAGGATACCCGGAGAAAGCCGGGGCAGGCTGGGTTCGGGGTGCAGCTGACACCAGCCGGTGCCGCGACCGGCAACGTTTGCGCTGCTGGAATGGCGCCGCCGCCCGGCCGGGATGCCGGTCCAGGTTGGCAAGCCCTTTCGCTTCGGCCCACGAGCGGCCGCCCCAGACCTGCGCGACCAGACCCGGCGCGCCCGCATCGATCACCGATGTCAGCGCGAACTCAACCGCGGGCGGAGCCGGACCGGAACCCCGCCACGGGGAAGCGGCCATCAGGCCAGCGCCAGCGGCGATGGCGGCAGTCAGCGCGATCAGCGGCAGCCGGTGGCGCCGCAGCCACCCAGCCACGCAGCCACGCAACCGCGCGGCCGGCTCATACCCGGCCTCGGCCGGCTTCCCGCCGATGGTGGCGCAGCATCCGCAGGCCGGCCTGGACGGCCAAGAGCACGGCCAAGATCAACGCGTACGGCCACCACTCATCTCTATTGCCCGCGCTGATGGCCAGCGCGATCGCAACGTACGACCCGAGAAAGACCGCCAGGAAGCCGCTGAAATTCACCAGCGCGGTCAGCCAGGGCGTCCCTGCGTAGTCCCGGTTGAGCGACTCCAGATGCTTCTCCCGTTCGGGGGTCCTCCCACCCGAAACGTATGGCGGGCCTCCGGGCAGAACCGGCGGAAATCCCATGATCCGCCCCCTCGGCACGACTACCTACAGTTACCCACAGTTGCATGATGCGGAGCTACCTGCGCAATGGCACAGGCCCAAAGGCCCCATCGAGCCGCAGAAAGTCCCCGTTGCGCCAGGCGGCCCTGCCCGGCGTCACACCGGCACAAGGAGCGGAAGTATGCACCGTTCCAGCGTCAGTCCACCGCCGCATCGGCCTCAGCGGAAACCGGGCAAACGTTACCCGTCGCGGCACAAGCTATCCGGCCGCGGCGGGCCAGAGGGTGCCAGGAAAGGCCAGGCTGGCTGGGTTCGGGGGAGAGCGGCTGACGCCAGCTGGGCTATCCGGGCCCGGGGGACGGGACTCGCGCGGGCATAGGGGAGGCCGGCTGGGTTCAGGGGAGTGCAGGTATCGCCAGCCGGGCTATCTGGGCTCGGCGGACGGGAGGGTGCTGAGGAAATCGAGGACGGCTTCGTTGAACGCGGCGGGCTGGTCCATGTTGGCGGCGTGGCCGGCGTTGGCGAGCACGGCCAGGGTGGCGCCGGGGATCTTGCTCGCCATGTAGTCGGCCGCGGCGCGGAACGGCGTGTCGTTGGCGCCCACCACGACCAGGACCGGGACCGTTATCCCGGGCAGCGACTCGAGCACCCGCGCGTCGCGCTGGGTCAGGATGCCCCGCGCGGCCAGGGCCAGGCCGCGCAGGTTCTGGCCGGTGCCGGGGACCTCGGGGCTGGTGCTGAGCGCCTCGGCGCCGCGCCGCTCGAGCGCGTCGGCGCGGGCCAGCGCGCGGGCGTTCCACTGGCCGCGGGGCTCGTCGCGGCGGAAGCCGGGTCCAGTGTCGCAGAGGATGAGCGCAGCCACGCGGTCCGGGTGCCGCAGCCAGAAGGCCAGCGACAGGTAGCCGCCCAGGGACAGCCCGCCTGCAACAGCCCGCTGGGTGCCGCAGGCGTCGAGGACCGCGGCCATGTCGGCCACGCTGCCGGCCTCGCTGTACCGGGCCGGGTCAGCTGGCGAGCTGGTGCGCCCGTGCCCGCAGATGTCCCAGGTGATCACGGTCCGCCCGGCGCTCAGCGCGGCCAGGTTGCCCTGCCACATAGCCGCCGACGCCCCGTAGCCGTGGGTCAGCAGCAGCGGCGGCGGGCCCGCGCCCGCCTGGCCGTCCGGGGCGGCGCACACCGAGTAGCTGATCGTGGCGCCGTCCCGGTCCAGCTGGGCCTCCCGCACGCGCCCGTCAGCTAGCACGCACGATCCAGAGTCCGTCTGGGCGGGGCATGCTGACGGCGCAGGTCCGGCGAAGGGGGTTACCGGTCACGTGCTACTCCTTCGCGGGCGGAGTTACCGCTCTGTGGCTCGGGGGATATCGCGGAACGGCGTGTCGCGGTCCGGGCCAGGATCCCGCGGAAAGCCGAGGATCCGCTCCCCGATGATCGTCCGCTGGATCTGGTCCGTGCCGCCGGCGATCGACACCGCGGGCACCGACAGCATGATCTCGCTGATGATGCCGTGGTGCGGGCTGTCCGGGCCAGCCAGCAGCCCAGCCGGACCGGTGATCAGCGCGTGCACCCGGGCCGCCGCCCGGGCGATATTGCTGCTCGCCAGCTTGCCGAGCGAGCCCTCTGGGCCGGGCGGCCGGCCCGATGCGCGCGCGACCGCGGCCCGCTGGGCGGTCCACCGGGCGGTCCAGGCCAGCGAGATGACCTTGACGACCTCCTGCCGGATCAGCGGGTCAGCGGCCACCCCAGCCTCGACGGCGCGTTCGGCGACCAGGTCGGGGCGGCCAGCCCGCTGCGGATACCAGACGTACGGGGCGTAGGCCTCGGCAGCCTCGGAAGCTGCCTCGCGCAGGGCCAGGCCGTCGGTGGGCCGGGCCACGGCCGGCGGCCGCCGGGTCGCCAGCCGCCGCTCATGAGCCAGCGTGGTCAGCCCGGCTTTCCAGCCGCCGCCCACCTCGCCGATCACGTGGCCGGCCGGGATCCTGGCCTGCTCCATGAACACCTCGTTGAACGAGGCGTAGCCGTTCATCTGCCGCAGCGGCCGGACCTCCACGCCCGGCTGGTGCATCGGCAGCACGAAGTACGTGATCCCGCGGTGCTTCGGCGCGCCGAAGTCCGTCCGGGCCAGCAGCAGGCCATAGTCCGCATGATGGGCCGAGGTGTTCCACACCTTCTGCCCGGACACCACCCAGCCGCCGTCGGCGCCGTCGGAGTCCCTGGTCGCCCGGGTGGTCAGCCCGGCCAGGTCCGACCCGGCGCCCGGCTCGCTGAACAGCTGGCACCAGGTGATCTCCCCGGTCACCGTCGGCCGGATGAACTTCCGCTTCAGCTCCTCCGACCCGTGCTCCAGGATCGTCGGCGCGGCCATCTGCATGCCCACCCCGTCCGGCGTGGACACCGCACCGGCTCTGCTGATCTCCTCGGCCACCACGGCGGCCAGCCCGGCGGGCAGGTCACGGCCGCACCATTCGCGCGGCCAGGACGGGCAGGCCCAGCCAGAGTCCGCCAGCCGCTCTCGCCACTCCCGCAGGCTCAGCCCCGGATCCCAGTTCGCCGCCAGCCAGCCGCGCGCCTCGGCCCGGACCTCACCGGCGTCCGGCGCGCTGGTCACCGGCCCTCGAAGCGGGCCGGGCGGCGCTGGGCGGTGGCCGCGATGCCCTCCCGGAAGTCGGCGGTCTGGCGCAGGCGGTTCTGCTCGGCGCCCTCGCGCTCGGTGGCGGCGCGGACCTCGGCGGCGAGGTGGCCGCGCATGGTCTCCCTGATGGACCGGACCGCAAGCGGGGCCGAGGCAGCGATCTCGGCGGCCATCTCGTACGCGGCCGGCCGCAGCCGATCAGCCGGGACCAGCCTGTCGGCGAGCCCGATCCGGGCCGCTTCCTCGCCGCGGACCCGGCGGCCGGTGTACAGCAGCTCCAGGCTGCGCTGCCCGCCGATGATCGCGGGCAGCGTCACCGTCAGGCCGAAGCCCTGGTGGAAGCCGAGCCTCGCGAAGTTCGCGGCGAACCTGGCCTCCGGCGCGGCGATCCGGAAGTCGGCCGAGCAGGCCAGCCCCAGGCCGCCGCCGATGGCCGCGCCCTGGATCACGGCGATCACCGGGGTGCGGGCCTCGAACAGCCGGACCGCCTCGGCATACAGCTCCGATACCACGCCCAGCGGGCTGGCGGGCCGGCCGGAGGGCGCGGCGGGCTCCGCCGGGTGGCTGGATGCCGCGGCCCCGGCCGCAATCCCGCCAGCACCCTGGGCACCGTTGGGTGCCCTGTTTTCATTAGGTGCACTGTCCTCGCCGCCGAGGTTGGCGCCGGCGCAGAAGTGCTTGCCCGCGGCGCAGAGGACGATGACGCGGCACGCCGGATCGTCGTCGAGGGCCTGGTAGGCGTCGGCGAGCGCGCGGATCATCGCGACGTCGAAGAAGTTGTCCGGGGGCCGCCGCAGCTCGACCGTGGCCACGTAGCCAGGCGAGACCTCAACGGCGACGTCGCCCGCCAGGGCGCCCGCCGGCGGAGCCGAATCAGGTGACATGGGCACCCCGCTTCCCGGTCTCGCGGCCCCACGAGCCTATTCGACATGGTTGTCGATAGGCAACGGACCGCACCCGCCGGCCCGCCGCCCGGTCAGCCGCGCGTGGTTCCGTGATCAGCCTGCCCGGCCGGCGCGGGCTCAGGCGCATGCCGCAGTCCCAGCGCCCTCGCCCACAGCTGGGTCAGCGTCCGCGCGGCGGTCTCGTCGTCGTAGTCGTCCCCGCCGGCCAGCCACCAGTAGGCGAAATTCGACAGCATCGAGCTCAGCGCGCCGGCCGTGACCCGCGGGTCCAGGTCCGGGTCGGCCAGCCCCGCCTCCTGCCAGCGGCGGATGATCCTGGCCACCCGCTCCACGTGCTGCCGCCGCCCGGCCAGCCGCAGCTTGTGAATGTCCTGGTCGATCGTGGCGACCTGCTCGACCAGCGCCCACATGACGCTGTTGGCCCGGTAGACCTCCAGGTAGCGCCGGTTGGCCGCGTCCAGCGCGCCGAACGTGCTGGCCACCCGGTCGGCGGCGGACGGCGCGACGGCAGCCTCGAACTGCCGGCCGATGTCCCGCGCGATCGCACGGAACACGTCCTGCTTGGACGAGAAGTACGTGTAGAAGCTGCCGTGCGAGACGCCGGCCTCGGCGGTGATGTCGGCGACCCTGGTGTCCAGGTAGCCGTCCCGCTCGAAGACCCGGCGCGCGGCGGCCAGCAGGTCCTCGCGCGTCCGCAGCCCCTTGGGGGTCACGTGGTCGCTGTGCCCGGCCCGCCGGGCGGCCGCGGTACCCACCGGAACCCAGCCGCCGCGGGTCCGCGGCCCTGGCGGAGTCGGAGCCCGGCCCGCGGGGTCGTTCGCCATGCTGCACATTCTGCCCGGCCAGCCGGGATTTCAGCAGCACCCCGCAGATTGCCCGGGCCGGCCGGCCAGCCAGGCAGCGAACTGCGCGCCCTCCTGCGCGGGCCGCAGCCGCGGCGGCCGGGCCCGCGTCGATCACCTCGCCGCCGGGCCCGGGCGGGCTGCCCGGGTGCTGGTGAAGAGCGCCCGCCAGCCGGCCAGATACATCGCGCCGCAGGTCAGAGCCGCGCTCCGGGCTCCGGCACGGCCTCGGCGGCAGGGACCGGGCCCGTAGCTGGCCCGGCCGCGGGGTGCTGCTTCAGCGCGGCCAGCGCCACGATGCCACCGACCAGACCGAGCCCGCCGGCCACCAGCAGGCCGATGTGCAAGCCGTACGCTGATGCGGCGCGGACCGCCGCCTCGACGCTGGCCCGGCCCGCGGCGGGCGTATGGGCCAGCACGGCGCGGGTCTGCCCGCCCGCCACCGCCTGGGCCAGCGCGGCCGGCTTGTGGCCTGCCGCCGCCAGGTGACTGGCCAGCCGGCCCGCGAACACGCTGCCGACGACTGCGACGCCGAACGTGAAGCCCAGCTGGCGGGCGGTGTTGACGGCGCCGGCCGCCATCCCGCCGGACCGCTGGGGGACCGCGGCCATCGCGTGCGAGACCAGCGCCGCGGTGGCCAGCCCGACGCCCGCGCCCGCCACGATCAGCCCGGCAAGCAGGGCCGTACCGCCCGACTGTGCGTACAGCCTGCTCTGGAGCAGCGCGCCGGTGCCAATCAGCAGCATGCCGCCGCCCACCAGCCAGCGCGGGTTAGCCGCGTGCAGCCAGCGGCCGATCAGCGCGCTGAGCACGAAGGCGGCCAGCGACAGCGGCGCGGTGCCGGCCAGCCCGGCCCTGATCGGGCCGAGCCCGACCACGGTCTGCAGCCACAGCGAGGTGTACGGCAGGTAGGCGAACGCGGCGGCGTTCATCAGCAGCGCGGTGGCCAGTGCCGCCGCGAACGCCGGGCGGCGGAGCAGGGCCAGGTCGAGCAGCGGGTCCGGGCGGTGCCGTTCGATCAGGCCGAACAGCACGAACAGCACGGCGCCGGCCGCCAGCAGGCCGGTGACCAGCCCGCCGCCCCAGCCGTCCGCGGCGGCGCGGATCAGCCCGCCGGTCACCGCGGCCGCGGCGGCGGTGAACACCACGGCGCCGGGCAGGTCGAGCCGGGGCAGCGGGCCGCGGCCAGGCCCGGAGGCGGGCCCGGCCAGGTGCGCGGGCCGGCCGCCGGTGAAGGCGCGCAGGGTGGCCGCGATCGCGGCGGCGCAGACCGGCAGGTTGACGAAGAAGATCCACCGCCAGGACAGGCCCTGGGTGAGGATCCCGCCGAGCAGCGGGCCGGCCGCGGCGGCGGCGCCGGACACCGCGCCCCACACGCCGTAGGCGACGCCGCGGTCCCGGCCGGTGTAGGCCGAGTTCAGCAGCGCGATCGTGGTCGCGTACATGGCGGCCGCGGCGGCGCCCTGCACGATGCGGGCGGCGACCAGCAGCGGCGCGCCGGCGGCCAGGCCGCAGGCGGCGGACGCGGCCGCGAAGGTGGCCAGGCCGGCCAGGTAGACGGCCCGGCGGCCGTACCGGTCGGCCACCGCGCCGGCCGTGAGCAGTAGCGCGGCCAGGGCCAGCGCGTAGCCGTCGACGACCCACTGCAGGGCGGAGAACGAGGCGGACAGGCCGGCCGCCATGCCGGGCAGCGCGACGGTGACGATCGTCACGTCGACCAGCAGCATGAACGTGCCGAGGCAGACCGCGGTCAGCGGCAGCCACTTGCGCATGGATGAGCTCCCTTGGCGAGGTCCCGGTTACCTGCCGAGGCTGCCCCAGTCCGGCATCTGGTGCCACCCAGAAAGGGCCTGATGTAGTTTTCCTCCATGAGCAAGTTCCCGATGAGTGAATCCGCGGAACTGGACACGCTTGACCTGAAAATCATCCAGGGCCTGCAGGTCGGGCCGCGGCTGCCGTTCGCCCGGATCGCGGAGGTCCTCGGCGTGTCCGAGCAGACCGTGGCGCGGCGCTACCGGCGGCTGCGCGGCGACGGGATCATGCGGGTGGTGGCGATGGTGAACCCGCGGCGGCTCGGCCAGTCGGACTGGTTCGTCCGGGTCGGCTGCCGGCCGGGCTCGGCCACCCGGCTGGCCGAGGCGCTGGCCCGCCGGGACGACGTGTCCTGGGTGACGATCAGCGCGGGCGGCTCGGAGCTGGTCTGCTCGGTCCGCTCGCTGACCTCCCGGCAGCGTGATGACCTGCTGCAGCGGCTGCCCGCGGCGGGGCAGGTGCTGACGCTGACCGCGCACGAGATCATGTACCGGTTCGCCGGCGGCATCGCCCAGGACTGGACCGGCTACGGCGGGCCGCTGGACGGGAGCCAGATTGCCGCGCTGACCCCGCCGCCCGTGCCGGAGCCGGACGGGCCGGTGACGCTGACGCCCGGCGACGGCAGGCTGCTGGCCGCGCTGGGCCGGGACGGCCGGGCCAGCTATGCCACGCTGGCCGAGGAGACCGGCTGGACCCAGGGGGTGGCCGCGCGCCGCCTCGAGCTGCTGCGGGCCGCGGGCGTGCTGTACTTCGACATCGACCTGGCCACCCAGGTGATGGGCTTCGCGTCCTCGGCGTACCTGTGGCTGACCGTCGAGCCGGCCCGGCTGGAGGAGACGGGTGAGCTGCTCGCCGGGCACGCGGAGGTGCCGTTCGTGTCGGCGATCACCGGCGCCTGCAACCTGATCGCCGCGGTGATCTGCCGGGACACCGAGGCGCTCTACCGGTACGTGACGACCAGGATCGGGGCCGCGCCCGGGGTCCGGCAGCTGGAGATCTCGCCGATCCTGCGCCGGGTCAAGCAGGCCGGGACGTGGATGGACGGGCCGCGGCTGGCGGTGACGCCGCGGCGGCCTGCCGCGGCGCCGGCTGCCGCGCGGGCCTGACGGCCAGCACCGGACGGTCAGCACCGGAGGGTCAGCACCGGAGGGTCAGCACGGAAGATCAGCCGTCGCGCAGCCGGGCGCGCAGCGCGGCGGCCTCAGCCGCGCCGAAACCGTGGCCGGCCAGCCAGCCTTCCGCGCCGCCGTACTGGGCGGCCAGCGTGGCCTGGAACGCGTCCATGGTCTCGGCCCGCGGGGTGTGGTCCACGGTGGTCACCTTCTCCACGCCCTCGGAGTACGCGGCCTGGCCGCGCAGCCGGCCCAGGATCGCGTCGATCCGCTCGGCGCTGGCCGCGTAATCAGCGGAAATGGCGTCCGGCTCGGCCCCGGCCACGGACAGCGCCATGGCGACGATCACGCCGGTGCGGTCCTTGCCCGCGGCGCAGTGCACGAGCGCCGGCCCGGGCGAGGCGGAAACGCTGCGCAGCGCGCCCACCACCTGATCCGGTCGGTCGGCGAGGTAGCCGAGGTAGAAGCCGGCCCGGATATCGGCTGGGCAGCGTTCCAGGGCCTGCTCGGCGCGGACCACCATCGTGGCGCCCGGGGTGTCGGCCAGCACGCCCATCTCGGGCAGCAGTGAGAAGCGGACGTGCCGGACCGAGCCGACCGCGGTCAGCGGGCCCGCCGGGGCGGCCGCGTGCTCCTGCGTGCTGCGCAGGTCCACGACCGTGGCCAGGCCGAGCTCGGTGACCAGCCGGTGCACGTCGGCCGCGGTCAGGCCGTCCAGGTTGTCGCTGCGCAGCAGCCGCCCTTCGGCGATCTTGCCGCCGTCCGTGGTGGGCAGCCCGCCCAGGTCCCTCACGTTCACGGCCCCGTCGAGCTCGATCCACGTCATGGCGCTATCTTTCCTTTCCGGCCGCGCGGCCGGGTCAGCCGGCCCGGCCGGGGCCGGTCAGGCCCGCCGTGGTCGGGGCCCCCGTGGTGGAGGCGGCAGCGGGAGCCGCGTCCGGCGGCAGCGGTGCGGTGCTCATCAGCGGCGAGGAGATGATGAAGTCGGCCGAGGCCCGGTTGCAGGCGACCGGGATGTTGCCCAGCACCGCGACCCGGAGCAGGGCCTTCACGTCCGGGTCGTGCGGGTGGGGCTCCAGCGGGTCCCAGAAGAAGATCAGCAGGTCGATCCCGCCCTCCGCGATCCGGCGCCGATCTGCTGGTCGCCGCCGTACGGGCCGCTGCGGAAGGAGGTGACCGGCAGGCCCAGCCGGTCCTGCAGCAGGTTCCCGGTGGTGGCGGTGGCGAACAGCTCGTGGTCGGCCAGCAGGTCCTGGTTGTAACGGGCCCACTCGAGCATGTCCTGCTTCTTGTTGTCGTGCGCGATCAGGGCGATCCGCCGGCCGGCCGGGACCGGCAGGCCGTCGATGTCCGTCATCAGGAGGTCTCCATCGCACCGGGGGCACATGGGCAGTCAGGGCCGCGCCACCAGTCAGCGTGGCCGGCGCCTGGGTCTTCCCGGTGTACCCGAGATGACACCCCGGCGGCCAAACGGGCCGGTCAGCTCAGCGCGCGGGTGAGGGCCGGGCCGACGTCGGCGAGGCGGCGGACCGGCTGGCTGATCCCGCCGCCGCGGCGGGCCAGCGCGGCCGCGGCCTGCTCGGCCTGGTCGTCGGGCCCGGACGGCAGCGGGCAGAGCACCTGCAGCCGGTCGATCCCGGCCAGCGCCGCGGCCGGGTCGCCGCCGGTGGTGCGCAGGCAGTCGGACAGCAGGATCACCACCCGCTCGTCCGCGCGGCAGCCCGCGAGCTGGCGGGCGGCGGCGCGCAGCGCGGCGGCCAGGTCGGTGGTGCCGTGCCCGCGCAGCGCGACGAGCTCGCCGACCAGCTCCCCGGGCGGGCGGCCGGACCCGGGCGGGTGCAGCTCACTGACCTCAGCGGAGAACGCGATCACCCCGGCGTCGTGCCGGCCGGCCGCGGCCAGCATGACGGCGGACGCGGCCACCGCGGCGATCGCCACGGCCAGCCCGGACATCGACCCGCTGGTGTCGATCAGCAGGCACAGTGCCCGGCGGCGGGCCTGCCAGGTCCGGGTGACCAGTTCCGCGGGCGGCGGCGGCCAGCTGCCGCTGAGCCGGTCCAGGGTTCGGTCCAGGTCCAGGTCGCCGTCGCCGCGTCCGGGCCCGAGCCGCCGGGTCCCGCGGGCCGGGCGGCTGCCGCCGGACGCGAACCGGACGAACACCCGCGCGGCCAGCCGCCGCGCCGCCGCGGCCAGCGCCCGGTCGGTGGCCAGCGCCAGGTCCGCGAGCAGGGTCGCGGCCGCGTCCGGGTCCTGCTCCAGCAGCCGGGCCAGCGCGGCCTCGTCCAGCTCGCCGACCTCCGGCGAGACGTCGCTGAACGCGGCGTGCTGGGCCGCCAGCTCGGCCCGGCTGGCGGTGCGCCGGGCCGGGCCGCGCCGCCGGTCCCGGCGCAGGCTGGACCGGGACGCGCGCTCGGGCCTGCCGCCCGCACTGGGCGGCAGGCCGTCAGCTTTTCCCTGGCCGCCCGGCGGCGATGTCCCGCCGCTGGCACTGTTGCTGCCCGGACTGGCCGGGTCGACCGGGTCCGGGTCCGGCCACAGCCCGGCGAGCAGCTCGTCCAGCACCGATTCCGGGCTGCGGTCGCAGCCGTCCGCGATCCGGATCCGGCCGGACAGCGCCGCGTAGGCAGCGTCCCTGGCGGTGTCCCAGGCCAGGCCGTCCGCCGGGCTGAAACCTGGCTCGCCGCGCAGCCGGGCCAGCCCGGTCAGCAGCAGGACCAGGTCGATCGCGCCGCGCACGGAGGCGCCCATCCGGATGTCCGGGTGCACCCGGGTGGCCCGGGTCAGCTCGACCGCGAAGGCCACGCCGGGCCCGGTCCCGCCGCTGACCGCGGCGGTGATGTCCCGTTCCGCGGCGGCGTCCTGGTAGCCGAGCACCACCCGGCAGATCCGGTCGGCCACCGCCTGGCTGACCCGGGCGGTGCCGATCGCGTCGAACGGGTTCATCGCCGCGATCAGCCGGAACCCCGGGTCCGCGGCGACCATGCCCAGCCGGGGCACCGCGATCTCGCCCTCGGCCAGCACGGTGATCAGGACGTTCAGGGTCTCCTCGGGGATCCGGTTGAACTCCTCCAGGTACAGCAGCGCGCCGCCGCGCATGGCGGCCAGCAGCGGCCCGTCGGTGAAACTGTCCGGCGTGTAGCCGCCCGCCAGCACCTGCGCCGGGTCGTGCTGGCCAACCAGCCGGGCCGGGGTCAGCTCGGCATTGCCCTCGACGAAGATGACCTCCTGGCCGGTGTCCCTGGCGATCTCCCGCAGCAGCGTGGACTTGCCGGTGCCGGGCGGGCCCTCGATGACCACGTGGCGGCCCGCGGCGAGCGCGACGGTGAGCACCTCGCGTTCCCGTCGCAGCCCGATGACCGGCGGCGGGCCCGTGCGCGTGGTCATCACGAGCCTGCCGCCGGCCGGGGCTGGTCCTGGCCGCTCAGTTGTCGTAGACGATGACGCCGCGGATGTTCTTGCCGTCGAGCAGATCCTGATAGCCCTCGTTGACCTGATCGAGCGTGTAGGTCTTGGTGATCAGCTCGTCCAGTTTCAGGTCGCCGGCCCGGTACAGCTCGACCATCCGGGGGATGTCGTGGAACGGGTCGCCGGAACCGAACAGGCTGCCCTGCACCCGCTTCTCGAACAGGGTCAGGATCGCGCCGGGCAGCTCGATGGTGTTCTTCATCGGGTCCGACAGCCCGGTGACCACAACCGTGCCGCCCTTGCGGATCGCGTGGAACGCGCTGGTGACCACCTCGGAGGTGACCACGCCGACGGTGACGATGGCCTTATCCGCGCCGACGCCATTGGTCAGCTGGAGGATCAGCTCGGCGGCTTCCTCGGCGGTGGCGGCGCTGTGCGTGGCACCAAGCTGCTCGGCGGCCTCGCGCTTGTTGGCCAGCGGGTCGATGGCCACCACGTTGCGGGCCCCGGCCAGCGCCGCGCCCTGCACCGAGTTGATGCCGATGCCGCCGATGCCGTAGATCGCGATCGTGTCGCCCGGCTCGGTCTGGGCCGCATGCACCGCGGAGCCGAACCCGGTGGGCACGCCGCAGCCGATCAGCACGACCTTGTCCAGCGGCAGGTCGTCGTCCACCTTGACGGCGGAGTTCTCCGAGATCACGGCCCGCTCGGAGAACGTGCCGAGCATGCACATTCCGCCCAGGTCCTTGCCGTCCTCGCTGAACCGGTACGTGCCGTCGGGCATGCAGCCGACCAGCAGGTTGGCGCCCAGGTCGCAGAGGTTGGACTTGCCCGTCGAGCAGAACCGGCAGTGCCCGCACACCGGCAGGAACGAGCAGATCACGTGGTCGCCGGGCTTGAGCCGGGTCACGCCCTCGCCGACGGCCTCGATGACGCCGGCGCCCTCGTGCCCGCCCACGATCGGGAAGTTCGCCACGATGTCGCCGTGCCGCAGGTGCTCGTCGGAATGGCACAGCCCGGCGGCCGCGAACTTGATCTGCACCTCGCCGGCCTTCGGCGGCGCCAGGTCAAGTTCGACGACCTCGAAGTCCCGGCCCGTCCCGCGCAGTACCGCTGCCCTGGTCTTCATCGACCCTCCTGAGTCGTTGTCCGCTTCGCCGATGGCCCGGTGCCCACGGGTGCGCGGGCAGGTCGCTGGCGCCGCCGCCGGTGGTCGCGGGCGTGGGCACGGCCAGCCATGGATGTCACCCTAGATGCGCAATGGCGGCGAAACCACCCCCGGCCTGGCCGGACGTGCGAAGGCCGCGGCGACCGCCCCGGCCGGCCCGGGCGGGGCCAGTTCCTGCCGGGCGAACGCGGCGGTGAGCTGGTGCCACAGCCTGGCCCGGCGGAGCATCGCGTGCTCGGTGCCGACGATCTCGATCGTGGCCACGGTGGCCACCCCGGCGGCCCGCCCGGCGTAGGCCCAGGTCTCGGCCGTACTGGTGATCCGGTCGCCGCGGCCGTGCACGAGCAGCACCCGCCGCCCGGCCAGCTGGCTGACCGGCTCGCCGTCCGGCAGCCACGGTGCCAGCCCGGCGACCGCGGTGACCATAGGATGGCCCGCGGCGCGCAGCACCGCGCGGCCGCCCATGGAATGGCCGACCAGCATCACCGGGACCGGCCCCAGGGCGGCCTTTGCCTCGTCCAGCATCGCGGTCAGGTCGGCGGCGGGGGAGGCGGCCGCGCCGTTCCAGCCGCGGACCGTGAACCGGGGCCGCCACACCACCGCGCCGGTGCCGTCCAGCGACCGGCTGACGGCGCGGGCCACCGGGATCATCCGCAGCACGCTGCCCTGCCAGCCCGAGGTGGGCATGGTGCTTTCCGAGGTGCCGCCGTGGGTCACGATGACCAGGCCGGTGATCTCCGCCGCGGGGCGGCGGCCGTGCGCGCTGAGCAGGGTCTCGCCCGCCATCGGCCCTCCCGTCGCTCCGCAGCGGCAGAGCCGCCGGCGCCAGGCTACTACCCGGTCACATCCGGCCCGGCCGACGGCCGGCGTAGCCGGCCGGGCGAGCGCCGGTGCCGCCGGCGCTGCCTTCCCTCCTCGCTCCCCCCGGCGCTCCGTCGTCGCGCCTCATCGCTCGTCAGGAAAACAGCGCCGCGGCCCGCCACGAGCCAGTACTGCTGGCTCCGCCGGCCGGGCCCCTGCCGTTCGGGCGTTGCCGCGAACGCGCCGGCACACTTTGCCCATCGATGGGTATTGGGAGCCCGGGCCCGGTGCCGTCCACGCTCCCGGCGCCGGGCCCCCGCGTCCTATCCGGGTAGGCTGTTGGGCCTGCCGCAGGCGGGCGGACGGGCAGCAGGAGGACAGCGGTGCGGCGGGTCACGGTGGCGGAGCGGCGGGCCCGGCTGGGCGTGCGGCACGGACTGGCGCCGGGGGCCCAGGCGGACAGCCCGGCGGCGGTGACCGAGCGCATGGTCGCGGTGCACGGCACTGACCCGGGTTCGGTGTACGTGGGGATCCTCGCCCGGATGGCCGGCGGCGGCCTGCCCGACGTCGACAAGGCACTGTACGAGGACCGGTCCGTGGTCCGGGTGCTGGCCATGCGCCGCACGGTGTTCGCCACCACCCCGGCGCTGGCCGCGGTCGCGCTGGCCGGGGCGGGGCGGGTGGTCGCGGCCCGGGAGCGCCGGCGGCTGCTGATGCTGCTGCGCGACGCGGGCGTGCCCGGGGACCTGGAAGCCTGGGTGGCCGGGGCGGAGCAGGCCCTGCTGACCGCGCTGGACGCCCGCGGCGAGGCGACCGCCAGCGAACTGGCCGGGGACGACCCGCGGCTGGCCCAGCCGGTGGTGGTCGGCGCCGGGTCGAAGTGGGCGGGCACGCAGAACGTGGCCAGCCGGCTGCTGCTGATCATGGCCACCGAGGGCCAGGTCATCCGCGGCCAGCCGCGCGGGTCGTGGCTCTCGCAGGGATACCGGTGGACCACGGCGCACGCCTGGTGCCCGGGCGGGTTCGCCGAGTGGGACCACGAGGCGGCCGAGGCTGAGCTCGCCCGCTGCTGGCTGGCCGCGTTCGGCCCGGCCCCCGCGGCGGACCTGCAGTGGTGGGCGGGCTGGACGAAGACCCAGACCCGCCGGGCGCTGGCCGCGATCGGGCCGGCCGAGGTGGAACTGGAGGACGGCGGCCCCGGGTACGTGCTGGCCGGCGACGAGGAGCCGGCCCCGGCCGCGGAGCCGTGGGCGGCGCTGCTGCCCGGGCTGGACACCACCCCGATGGGCTGGCAGGACCGGGGCTGGTTCCTGGGGGAGCACGCGTCGCGGCTGTTCGACCAGACCGGGAACATCGGGCCGTCGCTGTGGTGGGACGGCCGGATCGTCGGCGGCTGGGCGCAGGCCCCGGACGGGGAGATCGTCTGCCGGTTCCTCGAGGACGCCGGGTCCGAGGCGGTTGCCGCTGCGGGCAAGGCCGCGGCCCGGCTGGCCGCGCTGATCGGAGACGCCCGGCTGACCGCACGGGCCCGGGGCCGGACCTGGCTGGAGAAGGAGCTGAACCCGTGATCAGAGTGCCCCCGCCGGTGCACCCGCTGGCCGAGATCATCCGCGACGCGGACGCGGGCCGGTTCCCGGCGGCCGACGGCGGGTGGAGCCGGGTGCCCACGTGGCGGGACGGCGTAGAGGGCATCGTCTGCTTCACCGCGCACGCGGTCTTCGCGCTGGGCTCGGACGTCAGCCACGAGCGGATCGCCGAACTGGGCGCGGACGGGTTCGGCGGGGCCACCCACCCGCGGCTGCTCTCCGGGCTGACCGGCCCGGACGGCTGGATCGGCACCCAGGACGCGCTGCTGGCCGGCCACGGCACCGGCGACGGCGACGGTACAGCGGCCGCCCTGGTTCCCCGGCCCGACCTGAGCTCGCATCCGCGGGCGCAGTACGCGGCCTCGATCCGGGACACGCCGCGGCTGTATGGCTACCCGGACCCGGCCCGGTCCGCGCTAGCGGTCCTCAGCACCGGCCTGGCCGGGCTGACCGAGCTCAGCTTCGAGCTGGAACCGGACCGGCGCGGCGGCGGGCAGGCCACCGGGCTGATCCGGGCCGCGCTGGCCACCCTGCCCGCCGGGGAGCTGGTGGTGGCCGCGGCAACCCCGGGCAACGCGGCCAGCCTGCGGGCGCTGCTCGCGGCCGGGTTCACCCCGCTGGGCTCGGTCCAGCTGCTGGGCCGCGGCTAACCGCTGCCGCGGCGGCATTCCCGGGCGGCCGCCGCGCTGGCAGACTTCGGCCCATGAGCTACGAGCTGGCGCAGGTAAACATCGGGCGGCTGGCCGCCCCGCTGGACAGCCCGGAACTGGCCGCCTTCATGGCCGCCCTGGACCCGGTCAACGCAGCCGCCGAGCAGGCCCCCGGTTTCATCTGGCGGCTGCAGACGGAGGACGGCAACGCGACCGCGGTCCGCGCGTTCGAATGGGACGCCGGGGACAGCGCGGGCGTGATCATCAACATGTCGGTCTGGGCCAGCGTGGCGGACCTGGGCGCCTTCGTGTTCGGCAACGAGCTGCACCGGCAGATCATGCGGCAGCGCCGGCGGTTCTTCCAGCTGATGCGGGAGGCCTACACCACCTGCTGGTGGGTCCCGGCCGGGCACCGGCCCACCCCGGCCGAGGCCGAGGACCGGATCCGGCACCTGCGCGCGCACGGGCCGTCGCCGTGGGCGTTCACGCTGAAGACCAGCTTCCCGCCGCCCGCCAGCCCCGAAGCGGACCAGCCGGTGGCCGGCTCAGCGGACTGGCTCTGCCCGGCCTGACGACCCGCCGGGGCAGAGACCACCGGGGCTGGGCCCGCCGGGGCTGAGGCCCACCGGGGCAGAGACCACCGGGCTGAGGCCCACCGGGCTGAGGCCCACCGGGCTGAGGCCCGCCGGGGCTGAGGCCCACCGGGCTGAGGCCCGCCGGGGCTGAGGCCCACCGGGGATGAGGGCCACCGGGCTGAGATCCACCGGGCCTCGCCGGCCGGGATTAACGCATCAAGCCGACGGAGGCCAGGATCAACGCGGCGGCCACCGTGGCGGACAGCAGCAGGAGATACGCGGTCCGGGACCGGCCCGCCGCGGCCGCCGCCGGCCCGCCGCCCGTAGCGGGAAGGGCCGGGGCCGGTTCAGGCTGCCCCCAGCGGAGGCGGGCGGTGGCCGCCGCGGCGGCCCAGCCGACCGTCGCGGTCGCCAGCGGCAGCACGAGCAGGGCGAGTATTACCTGGTTGCCGAGCCGGTCGGCGACGTTGCCGGCCACCGTTGCGCCCGGGAGGCCCGGCGGGCCGCCAGCGCCGACCGCCGTCACCGCCAGCACCCCGTACAGGTACAGGCCCAGGCCCGCGGACACGGCGGCGAGCCGCGCCACACGCCGGCCGGCCACGGCGCTGCCGGCCCACAGTGTGCCGCCCGCTCCGACCGCTGCGGGCACCACGATCACCAGCAGCGGCAGCGCCCCGGGCATGGTGATCGGGCCCAGGAACCGGTTGAAGCCCCACCCGGAAACCGCCAGCCAGGCCGCGGCCACGAACAGGCCGCCCGCCAGCCCGGGGCCGGCCACCCCGGGCCGGCGCAGCAGGGAACCGCCGGCCAGCAGGTAGCCGGCCAGGATGGCGAACAGGACTGCGGCGCCTACCCAGGTGCCGGTGCTGCGGCCCAGGCCGTAGTGGATGCTCGCGAAGGCGAACACCGCGAGGCCGCCCGCCGCGACCGCGGCCAGCGACCCGGCCGCAGCAGCGGCCCGGCCCCAGGGCGGAAGGATCATCGCCGCGGCCGAGCAGCCAGCCGCGAAGCGCCACCGCGGGGCCCGGCCCTCGAGGCGGTCCAGCTCGCCGAGCATCGCCTGGCCCCATTCGGCCCGGTCGGCGGCCAGCAGGCCGGTTGCCCAGCCCAGCAGCCGGGCCGGGGCGTCGCCGGCGCCGACCGGGGCGGCGCCAGCGGGGACGGCGGGCCCGTCGCTGCCGCCGGCCGGGGCCGCGGGAGCGGTCCGGAGGCGGCGCAGGATCAGGGCCACCCCGATGCCACCGAGCAACAGCACGACAACAAACATCAGGGCGCCTCCACTTCACGCAGGATCAGGGCCGCTGCGATACGGGCCACCATCACGATGCCTCTGCCCCGCGCAGATGCGGGTGGCCCGCGGCCCGGCCCGCCCGGCCCGCCCGGGCCGCGGGCTGAGCTGCGGCCGGCAGAGCGGCCACGTACTCGCGCCCGGCCGCGCTCAGCCGGTACAGGTGCCGGGGCGGCCGGCCTTCAGGCCCCGGCTCCCACGTCGCGTCGAGCAGGCCCCTGTCGGCGAGCCGGACCAGGATCGGGTACAGCGAGCCCGACTTCAGCCCTACCTCGGTCACCAGGTCGTAGCCGTACCGCCACCGGGACGGGTCGGACGCCAGAGCCCGCAGGACCCTGATGGCCTGGGCCGACGGAGGACGGTTGCGCTGCATGGCGGCTAACTCTACTCATATAGCGTTAACCGTCAAGCGCCTGCCGGGCAGCCGTAGTCGCTGTCGCTGGAGATCAAGCCCGCCTGCGGCCCGCAGCCGAAGGAGCCGCCCGGGCTCAGCGTCACCGGCCCGGCCCGTGAACGGCGCGGCTCAGCCGGGTGAGGCCTGGCCGAACCGGTTCGCCAGCAGCGCGATGTGCTCGGGGCCGACACCGCAGCAGCCGCCGGCCAGCAGCGCGCCGTCCTGCACCCAGCGCTCCGCCTCGGCCAGGTACTCGGCCGGGTTCAGGCCGTTGAAGACCCAGTCCGGCACGCCCCAGTCGCCGGTCTCGGCGTACACCCCGACCGGGCCGGCCCAGTGCTCGCGGATGACCGCCATCGACTCCAGCACCACATCCGGCTTGGCGTGCATGATGTTGACCACCGACACCGGCGCCGTAGCCAGGGCCCGGACAAGGCCGGTCAGGCTCTCGCCGGTGCCCATGGTGGGATCCGTTCCGACGGTGCCGTCGTCCAGCCTGACCGGCGAGATGCCCAGCCAGATGGGCAGGCCGGTCTCCGTGGCGGCGGTGATGGCGTTCCGGCCGTAGCCGGTGGCGTCGATCAGCTCCAGCGCGATCAGGTCCGCGCCGGCCGCGGCGATGACTTCTGCTTGCTCCCGGTAGTCGGCCAGGCTGGGGAAGCGCGGGTCGGTGACCGGGTCGTCGTAGTCGACGCCCAGCTCGCCGCGGCCGTGCATGGCCACCGGGCAGAACGAGGACAGCGACCCGGCGACCGCGACCGTCCGGCCCGGGGCCGCGCTGGCGGCGGCGCGTCTCGCGGCCAGGACGGCGTTCTCGTTGGCCTTCGCGACCTTGCTGCCGAGGCCGGCCGGCTCCAGCGCGGCGCGGCTGGCCGCGAACGTGTTCGCGATCAGCACGTCGGCGCCGGCCCGCACGTAGGACTCGTGCACGGCCTGCACCAGGTCCAGGCTGTCCAGGTTGGCCCGGCCGCTCCAGGCCTCGTCGTCCATGGCCACGCCGGCCGTCTGCAGCGCGGTCCCGGTGCCGCCGTCGATGATCACGATTTCCCCGGCTGCCAGCCGCCCAGCGAGCTGATCTGCTGCATCTGTCACCCGGTCATGCTAGTAACGCCGCGTCGGCCCGGGCCGGCCGGGCGGCCGGCGGCCGTGTCCAGGGCCGGCCCGGCCCGTGTTACGGTCGGCGCGGCGATGCAGGCTGACGACGGACGGAGGACCGCGTGGTAGCGCTGATCCTGGCCGCCTTCGCGGTGGGGTTCGGCAACTTCGCGGCGTCGGTCAGCATCGGGCTGTCCGGCGCGACCAAGGCCGCCCGGCTCCGGGTCGGCCTGGTGTTCGGGATATTCGAGACGGGCATGCCGCTGATCGGGCTGCTGGCCGGGCACTCCGCGGTGGCGGCGCTCGGCGACTGGTCCGGGATCACCGGCGGGATCCTGCTGATCCTGATCGGCGCCTGGCAGCTGATCCAGGCCCTGCGGGCGAGCAGCGGGGCGTCGCCGCCGCTGACCTCGTTCCGGCGGCTGCTGCTGACCGGGTTCGCGCTGTCCCTGGACAACCTGGTGGTCGGGTTCAGCCTCGGCGTGCAGCACACCTCGCTGCCCGAGGCGTTCGTGGTGTTCGGCGCGGCCAGCGTGTGCCTGAGCCTGGTTGGCCTGGAGATCGGCCGGCGGCTCGGCCAGGCGTTCGAGTTCGGCGCCGAGTACCTGGCCGCGGCCGTGCTGGTGGCGGTGGGCGTGCTGGTCGCTACCGGCGAGATTTAGCAGCGCTAACTGGCTTGCTCCAGGCCGCTCGAGGGCGCTGCCTTCCCTCCTCGCTCCTTCGGCGCGCCGGCGTCGCTCGTCGGGAAAACAGCGCCGGCGGCACCTGCGCTCGCTCGGCCGGCTTCGCCGGCCGGGTCAGCGGATGTCGAGCACGTGGCTGCCGCGGGGGATGAGCTCGCCGATGACCGGGGAGCCCGGGATCTCCCCGGCGACCAGCAGCCCGCCGCTGGTCTGCGCGTCGGCCAGCAGCAGCCGCTCGGTCTCGCTCAGGCTTCCCGCGAACCGGGTATGCGGCGCGACCCAGTCCAGGTTCCGCCGGGTGCCGCCGCTGATGTAGCCGGCCGTGGCGGCCTCCCGGGCGCCCTCCAGGTACGGCACCGCGGCCGTGTCGATCACCGCGGTCACCCCGCTGGCCCGGGCCAGCTTGAACAGGTGGCCGAGCAGGCCGAAGCCGGTCACATCGGTGGCGCAGACCGCGCCGCTGGCCAGGGCGGCCTGCGCGGCGTCCGCGTTCAGCGCGGCCATGGTCTCCACGGCGTGCGGGAACACCTCGCCGGTGGCCTTGTGCCGGTTGTTGAGCACACCGAGGCCGAGCGGCTTGGTCAGCGACAGCGGCGTGCCCGGCCGGCCCGTGTCGTTGCGCAGCAGCCGGGCCGGGTCGGCCAGGCCGGTGACGGCCAGGCCGTACTTGGGCTCCGGGTCGTCCACGCTGTGCCCGCCGGCCAGCGGGACGCCCGCCTGGGTGGCGACGTCCAGGCCGCCGCGGAGCACCTCGGCGGCGAGCTCGAGCGGCAGCGCGTCCCGCGGCCAGCACAGCAGGTTGACGCCGAGGATCGGCCGGCCGCCCATCGCGTACACGTCGGACAGCGCGTTCGCGGCCGCGATCCGGCCCCAGTCGTAGGCGTCGTCGACCACCGGGGTGAAGAAGTCCGCGGTGCTGACCACGGCCAGCCCGGCACCGCCGGCGGTGGCGCCGGTCAGCTCGGTGACCGCGGCGTCGTCGCCGTCGTCCAGGCCGACGAGCAGGCGGGTCCCGGTGCTGGCTGGCCCGGTGCTGGCTGGCCCGGTGCTGGCTGGTGGGCTCACCAGCAGCCCGGCGACGAGCTGCTCCAGCTCGCCGGGGGAGATCTTGCAGGCGCAGCCGCCGCCGTGCGCGTACGAGGTCAGCCGCCTGGCCGTGACGTCAGTCATCGATCGTTGCCTGGCGGAGGTGGACGGGAATCGAACCCGCCAGCCCGAGGGACTCGGGCTCAGCGGTTTTGAAGACCGTGGAGACCACCAGGTACTCAGACACCTCCGCGGGCGAGTCTAGCCACCGGAGCCCGGGGGAATTTGGCCGGCACGGTTCCGGTTATCAGAGCCATAGCCCGGAATGCGGCCGCAGCAGGCGGCCCCCGGGCAGAGGCAGAGAGGACACGGCAATGAGGATCGCGCGGATCACCCGGCGCGTGGCCAGCGTGGTGGGCGAGATGAATTACGCGCAGCGCCGGCTCGCGGCGGTCCTGCTGGGCTGCCAGGACAGCTAAGCCGCAGGGCCCACACTGGGCCAGGTGCCAGGCGGTATGCCGTCCGGGGCAGCTGGCCGGTGCCGCCCGCGAAAGGTCCCGCGCAGCCGTCAGCGGGACCTTTTCCGTGTCGTCAGCGATTTCCTTGCACTGCCGTTTGAGCAAGACCGAAGTCCCGTTTTATTGCAGGCCTTACGGCCGGGCGCGGAAGGGCGTTCCGGTCAGCCAGGAAATGGCCTCCGCGTCCGGTCTAACCCAGTTCCACGGTGGTGACCAGGCCGTCCCTGACACCGAGGCGGACGCGGCTGGGCATGAACTCCAGGGTGCGGGGCCGGCCGAGGTCCTCGTGGGCGATCTGCACCACCGGGCCGAACCCGTCGGCCGCGAAGCGCGCGGCGGCCTCGTCCGCGGGCTGGCCGATGACCTCGTCCGGGTCGAACGTCAGCTTCGGCACGCCGGGTTCTGTCATGGCCACCTCCCGGTCACGGGATGTCCCGATCCTAGCGGCCGGCCGGGCTCGCTGGCCGGCCCCGGTGACCGGGCGCTTATCCGGTCGGGGATCATCGGGGGAACGCGCGCCGCGTCCGTCCCCGGGGCCGTCAAGGAGAGCACATGGACCTGTTCGACCTGT
Organism: Streptosporangiaceae bacterium; assembly: GCA_036375995.1. GTDB lineage: Bacteria > Actinomycetota > Actinomycetes > Streptosporangiales > Streptosporangiaceae > DASVBE01. The sequence continues at coordinate 21,854 of DASVBE010000114.1, forward strand.
CAGGCAAGACCGCCCTGGTGACCGGGGGCACCCGGGGGATCGGGCTGATGATGGCGCGCGGGCTGCTGCAGGCCGGGGCCCGCGTGTACATCAGCTCCCGCAAGCCGGGTGCCTGCGACGCGGCGGCCGCCGAGCTGAGCGAGTTCGGCGAGGTCACCGCCATCCCGGCGGACCTGTCGGCCGAGGAGGAATGCCTGCGGCTGGCCGCCGAGGTGAGCCAGCGCGAGCAGGCCCTGCCGATCCTGGTCAACAACGCGGGCGCGACCTGGGGCGCGCCGTTCGGCGAGTTCCCCGCCTCGGCCTGGGACAAGATCCTCGACCTCAACCTGAAGGCGCCGTTCTTCCTGACCCGGGCGCTGCTGCCGCTGCTGGAGGCGGCCGGCACCCACGACGACCCGGCCCGGGTGATCAACGTGGGCAGCATCGACGGGCTGCACGTGCCGTCGCTGCCGGTCTACTCGTACGCGCCGAGCAAGGCCGGGCTGCACCACATGACCCGGATGCTGGCCCGCGAGTTCGGGCCGCGGCACATCACGGTCAACGCGGTCGCGCCCGGCCCGTTCGAGTCCAAGATGATGGCCGCCACGCTGGCCGCGGCCGGGGACGCGATCGCCGCGTCCGCGCCGCTGCGCCGGATCGGCCGCCCGGACGACATGGCCGGCGTGGCCATCTACCTGTGCTCGCGGGCCGGCGCCTACGTCACCGGCGCGGTGATCCCGGTCGACGGCGGCATCGCCACCACAGTCTGACGGGCCCCTGAAAGCGATCGATGTTACGTCGCTTAACTGAGCAGTTAAGCGACGTAACATCGATCGCTACCGGACCGGGGCGGGTGGGCCGGGGGTGGCCTAAGGGGCCAGGGCAGAATGTGGCGCATGCCGACTGACCAGTTCAGCCCCGCGCAGCCCGGGCAGCCCGAGCAGCGTCCGGTGCGCGACGTCGCGGACGGGTACGTGCTGGCCCTCGCCGACCTCGACCCGATCCTGGCCACCACGCTGGGCCTGCACCCGGGCGAGCACCGGCTGCCCGACTTCTCACCCGACGGCCAGGCCGCGGCGGACGCGCTGGCCAGGACCGCGCTGGCGGAACTCGCCGCGGCCAGCCCGGCCAGCCCTGCTTCCCCCGGCCACCCCGCCGCCCCGGCCAGCCCGGCCGCCGCGGGTCCCGCGGCGGCCAGCGGCGACGGCGGGGACGAGCGGCGGTGCGCCCGGCTGCTGCGCGAGCGGCTGGAGGCCGGCCTGGCGCACAGCGCGGCGGGCGAGCCGCTGCGCTCGCTGTCGAACATCTTCGGGCCGGTGCACTCGGTCCGCTCGGTGTTCCTGGCCATGCCCGCGGCCACCGCGGACGACTGGGCGGTGATCGCCCGGCGGATGGCGGAGGTGCCCGCGGCGCTGGCCGGGATCCAGGCGTCCCTGGCCGAGGGGGCCCGGCGCGGGCTGCTGGCCGCGCCCCGCCAGATCCGCACGGTGGCCGGCCAGCTGCAGGAGTGGTCGGCCAGCGAGGCGGGCCGCGGCTGGTTCGCCGGGTTCGCCGCCGCCGCCGACGTGCCCGCGCCGCTGCGGGCCGAGCTCGACCAGGCCGCGGCCGCGGCCATGGCCGCCTATGACGGGCTGCGGCGCTGGCTGGCCGGGGAGTACCTGGCGCAGGCCGAGGGCACCCCGGACGGGGTCGGCGAGGAGCGCTACCGGCTCGGCGCCCGGTACTGGACCGGCGCGAACCTGGACCCGGCGGATGAGTACGCCTGGGGCTGGCAGCAGTTCCTCGAGCTGCGCGAGGAGATGCACGACGAGGCGCAGCGGGTGCTGCGCGGCTCGACCGCGCTGGAGGCCATGCGCTACCTGGACCGCCAGAGCGAGGCCGTGCACGGCACCGAGGAGATCCGGCGGCGGCTGCAGAAGCTGATGGACGACGTGATCGCCGACCTGCAGGGCGTCCACTTCGACCTGGCCGGCCCGCTGCTCGCGGTAGAGGCCAGGATCGCGCCGCCGGGCAGTGCCGCCGCGCCGTACTACACCGCGCCGTCGAAGGACTTCGCCCGGCCGGGCCGGACCTGGCTGCC
>DASVBE010000292.1:0-27419 GCA_036375995.1 Streptosporangiaceae bacterium
CGCGGATTTCTGCATCCGGCGCGCCAGATCTGTATTCACGTGCAGTGCGATTTTCTATCCCGGAAGCCATTTCCGTCCCGCTGGCCCCGCTGATCCCAGCAGGCGCCGGCCGGCTAAAGCGGTGCGGGCTGATGGTGCTAGCTAGCTCGCTGCGGGCCGCTACGCGCCCCTCCGCGAGCTGTGCTGGCTGACCAGGCCCGCCGCGTGACGGCCGGCCGCGGCGCAGGCCAGGAAGTAGGCCAGGTCCTCGTCCAGGCCGCGGCCCATGGTGGACAGCGGCACCGGGCTGTCCCGCAGGGCCTGCTCCAGGCCGGTCACGCTGACCGGGACCAGCCGGTGCCGGTAGGCCAGCGCGGCGGCCTGGGCCCGGACCCGGGTGCCGAACTCGCCGGGCAGCACGGGCACGGCCACGTCGGCGCGGGCCAGCGCGACCCGCCCGAAGGCAGTCAGGCTGTGGTGCGAGATGCCCCGGTGCCGCTCCCTGGGATCGGCCTCGCTGACCCGCAGGGCGGCCACCGGGCGGCCGCCGAGCACCGCGGCCGCGTTCACCGCCTCGCCGGCCGCCACCCCGGAGAACCCCCACCGGGTGCCGGTGCCCAGGTTGCCCGGGCCCTGGCTGACCACCGCCAGGTCCGCGCCGAGCACGAGCCGGGCCGTCAGCAGGGCGCTGTGCAGCGACACGGCCTCCAGGTCGCCGCCGAAGGCCTGGCCCGCGGTGACCACCCCGGCCAGCCAGCCGCAGGCGCGCAGCGCCGCCGCGGTCCGGGAGAACCAGGCCGGCAGGGCCCCGCCGTCGGTCATCACGTAGACGGCCCGCGCGCGATCAGACTTGGATCGGGAACCAGCGCCAGCGCCAGACAGCCGTACACCGTAAAAACCGGCCAGCACCGCGGGCAGTGCCGAATGCAGGTCGGCGACCACCACCGGAAGGCCGTCCAGGTCGTCCGCGTCGCGGAGCGTCTCGTGATACGCCGAGCCCTGCTCGTCCGCGCCCGGCACGCTGGCCTGCAGCGGCGTGTACCGCGCCTTCACCAGGTGCCCGGGCCCGGCCGGGTCCGCGGGCAGCCGCGCGGGCACGGCCACGACCAGCGCGTACCCGCCGGTCCCCAGGCCCTGGGCCAGCGCTGTGGTGTTCAGCAGGACCTCGTCGCCGGGCTCGGGCCGGCCGGTCAGCGCCGGGTAGGCCAGCGCCCGCACGGTGCGGCCTTCGACCGTTACGTCCAGCTCCGCCGCGCCCGCCCATTCGCGCCGCAGCGCAGAAACCACGCCACTGCGCCATCTGATCACTGAGGCAGGGTAGCGTCGATGCCCCGGGGAAAGGAGGGCAGATGTCGCGGCGTAAGACCGAGCGTCTGCTGAGCCTGGTGGTCTGCCTGCTGTCGGCCGGCCGCTACCTCACCGCGACCCAGATCCGCCAGGCCGTGCCCGGCTACCCGGACAACTTCGACGCGTTCAAGCGGATGTTCGAGCGGGACAAGGACGAGCTGCGGGAGCTGGGCATCCCGCTGCAGACCGGGTTCAACTCGGTCAGCGAGGACGAGGCCGGCTACCGCATCCCGCGGCAGGCCTACGTGCTGCCGGACATCGTGCTGGAGCCGGACGAGGCGGCGGTGATCGGGCTGGCCGCGCGGGTGTGGCGGCAGGCCGAGCTGGCCGGGGCCGCGGCCGGCGGCCTGCTGAAGCTGCGGGCGGCCGGCATCGACGCGGAGGACACCAGCCAGCCGGGCATCGAGCCGCGGCTGCGCACCGGCGAGACCGCGTTCGGCCCGCTGTGGCAGGCGGTACGGGACCGGCGGCCGGTCACCTTCGCCTACCGGGCGGCCGGCCGCAGCCTGGTGCAGCAGCGCCGGCTGGAGCCGTGGGGCGTGGTCAACCGCAAGGGCCGGTGGTACGTGGCCGGGCAGGACCTGGACCGCGGCGAGCCGCGGGTGTTCCGGCTCAGCCGGATCGACGGCGAGGTGGCGTTCGCGGGTCCGGCCGGGTCGGTCAGCGTCCCGCCCGGCACGGACGTGCGCGAGATGGTCAGCGAGTGGGACCACGAGCCGCCCGCGCCGTCGCGCACCGCGGTGCTGCGGGTCCGCGAGGGCGCCGGGCCGCGGCTGCGCCGGTCCGCCACCGCGGTCCGGGCGGATCCTGAGCATCCCGGCTGGGACCTGGCCGAGCTGCCGTTCTCCGAGGTCGGCTTCTTCGCGGACCTGCTGGCCTCGTTTGGCGCCGACGTGGTCGCGCTGGAACCGACCGACCTGCGGGAAGCCGTCATCCGCAAGCTCAAGGGGGTGCTGGCGTGACCACCACGAGGCCCGTGCCGCGGCCGGCCACCGCCACCGACCGGCTGCAGCGGCTGCTCGCCTTGCTGCCGTACGTGGTCAGCAGGAACACGGTCGGGCTGGCCGACACCGCGGCCGCGTTCGGCGTCACCGAGCGCCAGCTGGTCGACGACCTGAACCTGCTGTGGTGCGTGGAGCTGCGCTCCCCGGACCCGTACTGCCCGATCGACCTGTCCTACGAGGGCGGGGAAATCATGGTCAGCGAGGCGCCCACCGACCGGCCGCTGCGGCTCGGCGTGGACGAGGCCAGCGCGCTGCTGGTCGCCCTGCGGATGCTGGCCGAGGTGCCGGGCCTGGAGGACCGGTCCGCGCTGAGCCGGACGATCGCCAAGCTGGAGGCCGCCGCGGGGGAGGCCGCCGCGGCCAGCACCCAGGTCGCGGTGCAGGTCGACCGGCCGCCAGGGGGCCACCTCCTCGACGAGATCCGGGGCGCGCTGGACCGCCGCCTCCGGATCCACTTGTCGTACTACGTGCCGGGCCGCGACGAGGCCACCGAGCGGGACGTGGACCCGATGCGGCTGCTGGTCGTGGAGGGCCGTACCTACCTGGAGGGCTGGTGCCGCCGCGCGGAGGCGGTCCGGCTGTTCCGGCTGGACCGGGTGCTCGGCCTGACCGTGCTGCCGGACGCCGCGCAGGTGCCGGCCGGGGCCCAGCCGCGGGACCTGGACCAGGGCCTGTTCCGCCCGTCGGACAGCGACGAGCGGGTCACCGTGGAGCTGTCCCCGAACGGCCGCTGGGTGTCCGAGTACTATCCCTGCGAGGAGACCATCGAGCTGGGCGAGGGCCGGCTGCGGGTGACGCTCCGCACGCCGGACACCCGCTGGGTGCGCCGCCTGGCGCTGCGGCTCGGCGACGACGGGGCGGTAATCGGCCCGCCCGCGCTGGCCGCGCAGATCCGTGCCGACGCGGCCGCGGCACTGGCCAACTACGATTGACCGGCGGGAGCAATCCGGCCGGCCCCGTGGTGCCGAACTACGGGCAACTGTGGACGGGTTCGCGGGCAGGCTCTTGTGTAGACTCCCTGCTAACCGAACCCAAGGGTGCGGGACAGCACTTACCCGCTGAAATGGGGACTAGACATGGGCGACCTATTTGCGCCGTGGCACATCGTGATCCTGGTGATCGCGTTCATGGTGCTGTTCGGGGCCAGGAAGCTGCCGAGCGCGGCGCAGTCGCTGGGCCAGGCGATGCGCATCTTCAAGTCCGAGACCAAGGGCCTGAGCGAGGACCGGGACGCCACCACGGCCGCGCCGGTGACCCCGCCTGCCGCGGTGACCGGCCAGGTTGCCGCGCCCGCCCCGGCGCCGGGTGCGGCCCCGTCGCAGCAGGAGCAGATCGAGGCGCTGCAGCGCCAGCTCAACGACCTGCAGGCGAAGAACGGCGCGCCGCAGGCGCAGCCCACCCAGCCCAGCTGACCCGCCCCGGTCATGACTGCGCCGGCCGGACCCGACGGTCCCGCGCGGACCCGCGCGCGGGTTCCGCGGGGGCCAAGGATCGCCAGCACCGACGCCCGGATGCCGCTCATGGAGCACATCCGGGAGCTGCGCAACCGCGTCATCAAGATCGCGCTCGCGGTCATCGCGGGAATGGTCATCGGCTGGTTCGTGTACCCGCACGTCTGGCACTTCGTCCAGACCCCGTACTGCCGTGCGCACTTCGCTACGCACGTGCCCGGGCAGACGGGCCAGAGCAGCACATGCCTGCTGTACGTCACCGGCATCTTCGACGGGTTCTTCCTGCGGCTGAAGATCGCCTTCATCACCGGTGTGATCATCTCCTCGCCGGTCTGGCTGTACCAGCTCTGGGCGTTCATCGCCCCCGGCCTGTACGCCAGGGAGCGGCGCTGGGCGTACTTCTTCGTCGGCTCCGCGGTGCCGCTGTTCGCGCTCGGCGCGGTGTTCGCCTACTTCGCGATGACGCGGGGCCTGGAATTCCTGCTCGGCCTGGTGCCCAGCAACGTGGACCCGATCATCACGATCACGACCTACCTCAGCTACGCACTGGCCATGCTGCTGATCTTCGGCCTGGCCTTTGAGCTGCCGCTGGTGCTGATCCTGCTGAACCTGGCGCACGTGCTGACCCACCAGCGGTTCCGCAAGTGGCGCCGGGTGATCATCTTCGCGGTGTTCGCGTTCGCGGCCGTGGCCACCCCCAGCCCCGACCCGCTGACCATGCTGCTGCTGGCCATCCCGTGCGTGATCCTGGTGGAGATCGCCGAGGTGTTCACCTGGCTGAACGACCGGCGCCGGGCCCGCCTGCCGGAGGAGGACTTCGCCGGCCTGCACGGCGAGCCGTCCCGGATCGACCTGGACGGGGTCGACGAGGACCTGAACGCCAGCTCCCGCTGATCAAGCCAGCAGCCGCGGCCCTCCGCGAGCCAGCTAGCACGGCGCTCCACCTAGGCTGGGGCGCATGACCACTGCCAGTCCTGCGGACCGGTATGCCGCCACAGTGGGCCGCCGGGCGCAGGAGGGGCCGGAGCTCAGCTCGTTCCGCGGCCTGTACGACTTCGCGTTCGACGATTTCCAGGTCCGGGCCTGCCGGGCGCTGGCGGGCGGGCACGGGGTGCTGGTGGCCGCGCCGACCGGGTCCGGCAAGACGGTAGTCGGCGAGTTCGCGGTGCACCTGGCGCTGGCCCAGGGCGGCAAGTGCTTCTACACCACGCCGATCAAGGCGCTGTCCAACCAGAAGTACGCGGACCTGTCCCGGCGCTACGGCGCGGCCAGCGTGGGCCTGCTCACCGGCGACAACAGCATCAACGGCGACGCGCCGGTGGTGGTGATGACCACCGAGGTGCTGCGCAACATGCTGTACGCCGGGTCGCCCACGCTGGACGGGCTCAGCCACGTGGTCCTGGACGAGGTGCACTACCTGGCCGACCGGATGCGCGGCGCGGTGTGGGAAGAGGTCATCATCCACCTGCCCGAGTCGGTCCAGCTGGTGGCGCTGTCGGCGACGGTCAGCAACGCCGAGGAGTTCGGCGACTGGCTGGCCGAGGTCCGCGGCGGAACCACGGTGATCGTGGACGAGCACCGGCCGGTCCCGCTGTGGCAGCACATGCTGGCCGGGGGGCGGCTGTATGACCTGTTCACCGCCGACGAGGACGGGCCGGCGGGGGCCGCGGGGCCAGCCGGGGCCGCGCGGGCCATGGTCAATCCCGAGCTGCTCCGGCTCGCCCGGCGGGACCTGGGCTCCGGCCGGGCCGGGCCCGGGCGGGGCGGCGGCCGCGGGCCGCACGCGCGGGGCAGCCGGGGCGGGCGGCCGCCGCGCTACCGCGGCACGAGCCGTCCGGAGGTGATCACCCGGCTGGACGCGGCCGGGCTGCTGCCCGCGATCACGTTCATCTTCAGCCGGGCCGGCTGCGACCTGGCCGTGCAGCAGTGCCTGGACGCGGGGCTCCAGCTGACCACGGCGGAGGAGGCCGAGGAGATCACCGAGCTGGCCCAGCGGGCCACGGCCGGCATCGCGTCCGCCGACCTGCCGGTGCTCGGCTACGCCGAGTGGCTGCGCGGCCTGCAGCGCGGCATCGCTGCCCACCACGCGGGCCTGCTCCCCGCATTCAAGCAGGTGGTCGAGGAGCTGTTCACGGACGGCCTGGTCCGTGCGGTGTTCGCGACCGAGACGCTGGCCCTGGGGGTCAACATGCCGGCCCGCACGGTGCTCATCGAGCGGCTGGACAAGTGGAACGGTGAGGCTCACGCGGACCTGACGCCGGGGGAGTACACGCAGCTCACCGGCCGGGCCGGGCGGCGCGGCATCGACGTGGAAGGCCACGCGGTCGTGCTGTGGCAGCCGGGCACCGACCCGGCCATGGTGGCCGGGCTGGCCGGCACCCGCACCTACCCGCTGCGGTCCAGCTTCCGGCCGTCCTACAACATGGCCGTGAACCTGGTCGGCCAGGTCGGCCGGGCCCGTGCCGCGGCGCTGCTGGAATCGTCGTTCGCCCAGTTCCAGGCCGACCGGGCGGTGGTCGGCCTGGCCCGGCAGGCCCGCCGCAGCCGGGACGAGCTGGCCGCCGCGGCGGTGCACTGCGACGCCGGCGACTTCGGCAGCTACCTGGCGCTGCGCCGGGAGCTGAGCAAGCGGGAGGGCGACCGGTCCCGGCAGCGGTCCGCGGCCCGGCGGCGCGAGGCGATGAGCTCGCTGGCCCGGCTGCGCCGCGGCGACATCATCCAGGTGCCCGGCGGCCGCCGGGCCGGCGTCGCGGTGGTGCTCGACCCGGCGCCGGGCGGCGCCGACGAGCCGCTGCCGCTGGTGCTCACGTCCGGCCGTCAGGTCCGCCAGCTGACGCTGGCCGACTTCCCGGTGCCGGTCACCGCCATCGAGCGGGTACGCATTCCCACCTGGTTCAGCGCCCGGTCCGCCCGGCACCGCCGGGATCTGGCCGCCACCGTGCAGAACAAGCTGGCCGCGGCCGGGCACAGCAAGGGCGGCCCGCGCGGCCGGGCGCGCGGCGGCCCGCCCGGGCTGACCGCGGCCGAGGAGGATCAGGAGATCGCCGCGCTGCGGCGGCAGCTGCGCGCGCACCCCTGCCACAGCTGCCCGGACAAGGAGGAGCACGCCCGCCAGGCCGAGGAGTACCTGCGGATCGAGCGGCAGGCCGAGACGCTGGAGAGCCGGGTGGCGGGGCGGTCGCACGTCATCGCGCGTACCTTCGACCGGGTCTGCGCAGTGCTCACCGAGCTCGGGTACCTGGCCGGCGACCAGGTCACCGAGGAGGGCAGGCGGCTCGGCGGGCTGTACACCGAGCTGGACCTGCTGGCCGCCGAGTGCCTGCGGCGCGGGCTGTGGGACGGGCTGTCCCCGGCCGAGCTGGCCGCCTGCGTATCCGCGCTGAGCTTCGAGTCCCGCCGCAGCGACGAGGCCAGCCCGCCGCGGCTGCCCGGCGGCCGGGTCCGCGGCGTGCTCGCCTCGATGATCAGCCTGTGGGCCGACCTGGACAAGACCGAGCAGGAGCACCGGCTGTCGTTCCTGCGTGAGCCGGACGCCGGGTTCGCGTGGCCCGCGCACGCCTGGGCGCAGGGCCGGCCGCTGGAGGCCGTGCTGGCCACCGGGCTGACCCCGGGCGACTTCGTGCGCGCCGCCAAGCAGCTGATCGACCTGCTGGACCAGGTCGGCGCGGCGGCCGCCAGGGGGGACGCCACCGGGGTCGCGGCGACCGCCAGGAAGGCGGTCAGCGCGCTGCGCCGCGGCATCGTGGCCTACTCGTCGGTCGGGTAACCGGTTGGCTAATCGGCTTGCGGCGCCGGGCGGCGGCGGGCAGGGTTCAGCGGATGGAGCGGCAGGGGATGGCAGACGAGACGGTCACGGCCGGGGCCGAGATCCGGCGGGTGCAGGCGGCGGAGTGGGCCGCGTACCGGCAGGTCCGGCTGGCCGCGCTGGCCGAGGCGCCGTACGCGTTCAGCACCACGCTGGAGCAGGAGTCCGTGCGGGACGACGCGTACTGGCAGGACCGGGCGGCGCACGGGATCCCGATGTTCATCGCCTGGCAGGACGGCGAGCCGGTCGGCCTGGCCGGCGCATTCGTGGTGCCGCAGGAGGAGCTGCCCCCGGGCGTGCGGCGAGCCTGGCACCTGGTGTCGATGTGGGTCAGCCCGGCGCAGCGCGGCAGCGGCCTGGCGGAGCGGCTGGTGCAGGCGGTGGCCGGGGCGGCCCGGGCCGACGGTGCGACCCGGCTCATCCTGTGGGTCACCGACGTGAACGAGCGGGCCCGGGCGTTCTACGGCCGGCTGGGGTTCCGGCCGACCGGGGCCCGCCAGCTGGTCCGGCCCGACGAGCCGGACCACTGGGAGGAAGAGCGCTCGCGCGACCTGCCGGGCCTGCTGGGCCGCTAGGCCCGGCCGCGGCGGCGGACCGGCAGGTCGTACACCCGGCGGACGCTGCTGCCCAGGCGGGTGATGTCCGCGCCGTACACATGCAGCGAGATTGCCACGCCGTCACCGTGGTTGCGGACCCGGTGGATGTCGCCGGGCGGGGCGAAGCCGCTGACCTCGCCCTCCCCGTTCGCGTTCCGGCCGACCTCGGCCAGCCAGCGGCCGTCGTCGCGCAGCGCGTACAGCTCCTCGTACTCGGTGCCCTGGATGACGCCGAACACGCACCAGGTCACGTGGTCGTGGATGGGGGTGATCTGGCCGGGCCGCCAGACCAGCGCGCAGACTGAGAACGAGCCGTCCGGCTCGGTGTGCAGCACGTGCGAGACGTACCCCGCCGGGTCGCCGGCCTGCTCTTCCGGGGTCAGCAGGTCCGGCCCGGGCAGGTGGGCGCGCAGCTGCGCGGCGGCGAGCTCAGCGGTACGCGTCCAGTCCTGGTGCTGGCCGGTGACTTCCCGCAGGGCCGCGAGCAGGGGTGCGGGACAGCGGGTGCGGACTGCAGTGGCAAGCGGCATGGTCCCTCCTCGAGTGCCTGGCCGCCAGAGCCTGATCAGCGGAGTCCACCAGGCCTCCAGGGTAGGAACCGGCCCGGGCATAGGTCCAATGCCAATGAATTCGCGATCCCATAGACAGGATGCATGGATACTCTGCCCGTCAAGCACGGGTGGCAGGATGGCCAGATGGCACCGCTGATGCTGCTCGACAGCGCCTCGCTGTACTACCGCGCGTTCTACGGCGTGCCGGACACGATGACCGCGCCCGACGGGACCCCGGTCAACGCGGTCCGCGGGCTGCTGGACATGATCGCCCGGCTGGTGCGGGCCCGGCACCCGGCCCGGCTGGTCGCCTGCATGGACGCGGACTGGCGGCCGGCCTTCCGGGTCGCGCTGATCCCCGGGTACAAGGCGCACCGGGCCAACCCGGACGGGTCGGAGGAGGCCCCGGCCGCGCTCACCGCGCAGATCCCGGTGATCGAGGAGGTGCTGGCCGCGGCCGGGGTGGCGACGGCGGCCGCGCCCGGCTACGAGGCAGACGACGTCATCGGCACGCTGGCGGCCCGGGCGGACGGACCGGTCGAGGTGGTCACCGGCGACCGGGACCTGTTCCAGCTGGTCGACGACGCCCGGCAAATCCGGGTCATCTACACCGCGCGCGGGCTGTCCAAGCTGGACGTGGTGGACGAGGCCTGGGTGACCGCGAAGTACGGCATCCCCGGGCGGTCCTACGCGTCCTACGCGGTGCTGCGCGGCGACCCCAGCGACGGGCTGCCCGGCGTGGCCGGCGTGGGGGACAAGACCGCGGCCGCGCTGGTCCGGGCGATCGGCGAGGTCGACGACATGATCGCGGCGCTGGACAAGGGGCACGGCGGCTTCCCGGCGGGCAGCCGGGCCAAGCTCGCCGCGTCCCGCGACTACCTGGAGGCCGCGGTGCCGGTAGTCCGGGTGGCCACCGACGCGCCGGTGCCGGAGGCGGACGGGGCGCTGCCGGTGACCCCGGCCGACCCGGCCGCGCTGGCCCGCCTGGACGCCCGCTGGGACCTGGGCTCGTCGCTGGGCCGGATGTCCGCCGCGCTGGCTGCCCGGCCTTCGTGACCGGCTGGTCAGCGCACTCGCCAGCGGATTCGTCAGAGAATCTGCAGCGCCACCAGGCAGGTGTCATCCTCGGGCTCGGCCGAGCGCAGCGCGTCGAGGATGGCGGTCACGGTCTGCTCCGGGTCGCCGCTGCCGTGCGCCGCGGCGGCCAGCCCGGCCAGGCCGTCGTCCAGCGACTGGCCGCGCCGCTCGACCAGCCCGTCGCTGTAGAGCAGCAGCAGATCGCCGGCGTCCAGCTGGGCCGAGGTGGCCGAGTAGCAGCCGGTGCCCGCGCCGAGCAGCACGCCCTCGGGGGAGTCCAGCATCGTGGCCCAGCCGCCGCGGACCAGGACCAGCGGCAGATGGCCGGCCTGGGCCCAGGTCAGCTTCCTGGTCGCCGGGTCGAAATAGCCCGCGGCGACCGACGCGGTGTGCTCCGGGGCGACGTGCCGGACCAGGTCGTTCAGCCAGCTGACGAGCCGGTCCGGGGCCGCGCCGGTGATCGCCAGCCCGGCCAGCGCACCGCGCAGCCGGGCCATGCCGGCCGCCGCGGCCAGGCCGTGCCCGGCCACGTCGCCGATCGCGATCAGGACCAGCCCGGACGGCATCTCGGCGGTGATGTACCAGTCGCCGCCGACCCGGCCGGCCTTGGACGCGGGCAGGTAGCGCACCACCGCGCGGAGCCCGGGCAGGTCGAACGGGTCGTCGTGGAGCGGCAGGATGGCCCGCTGCAGCTCGATCGCGACGTGCCGCTCCTGGGCCAGTTCCTCGGCGAGTTCGGCGTTCAGCCGGGCCGTGCGGTCCACCGGGGAAGCCTGCCGGGGAACCGACAGCCGCCCCGGAACAGGCTGGCCGGCCCGTCCGTTAGCTCCCGCGGTCTCCGGGCGGCTCATGGGAACCTCAGCAGTCTTTTCCGGCATAACGTTTTACGTCTGGTGCGCGTTCGTGCACCAAGAGTGGGGCATGCGCGTCTGGTCTGTCTAGATGCAATTCCTATTCTTCATGGTGAGATGATTCGCAGGCAACAAGGCATGTCCGGGAACGTACCGGGATCGGGTAATCCCGCCCGGGCCGGATATCGGCGAAATCGGCGATTGGAGCCTTCATGACCGACCAGCAGCCGGCCACCCCGCTGTACCCGCCGGACCGGCTGGAGCGCGCCGCGGAGGCGGCCGGCGCCGCCGGGTTCGGTGCCCTGCTGCTCACCCCGGGCCCGGATCTGCGCTACGTGTCCGGCTACGACGCGCACCAGCTGGAGCGGCTGACCTGCCTGGCCATCCCGGCCGGGCGGCCGCCGTTCCTGGTCGTGCCGCGGCTCGAGCTGCCCGCCGCGCTCGCCTCGCCGGCCGGCGGGCTGGGCCTGGACATCCTCGCCTGGGACGAGACCGACGACCCGTACGCCCTGGTCGCCAGCCGGCTCGGCCCGGTCCGCTCGGTCGGCCTGGCGGACCGGATGTGGGCGCTGATGACCCTGCGGCTGCGCGCCGCGCTGCCCGGTGCCGAGCAGGGCCTGGCCAGCGCCGCGCTGCGGGGCATGCGGATGCGCAAGACCGCGGCCGAGATCGAGGCGCTGCGCGCGGCCGGCGAGGCGATCGACCGGGTGCACGCGCGGGTGCCGGGCTTCCTGGCCCCCGGCCGGACCGAGCGGGAGGTAGCCGCCGACATCGCGGACGCGATCGTGGCCGAGGGCCACGCCCGGACCGACTTCACGATCGTGGCCTCCGGGCCGAACGCGGCCAGCCCGCACCACAGCGTCTCGGACCGGGTGCTGGCGCCCGGCGACGTGGTCGTGGTGGACATCGGCGGGACCATGCCCAGCGGTTACTGCTCGGACTGCACCCGGACCTACGCGATCGGCGAGCCGCCGCCCGGCTTCGCCGAGTACTACCAGGTGCTCAAGGACGCCCAGGATGCCGCCTGCGCGGCGGTCAAGCCGGGGATCAGCGCCGAGGCGGTGGACGCCGCGGCCCGGGAGCCGATCACCGCGGCCGGCTACGGCGAGCACTTCATCCACCGCACCGGGCACGGCATCGGCCTGGAGTGCCACGAGGACCCCTACATCGTGGCGGGCAACACCGAGCTGCTCGAGCCGGGCATGGCGTTCTCCGTCGAGCCCGGCATCTACCCCGGCGGCCACGGCGCCCGGATCGAGGACATCGTGGTGTGCGGTGACGAGGGCGCCGACCGCCTGAACAATGCCGACCGCGCGCTCGTGGTGGTGGCGCCCTGATGAGCCTGGCGCACCGGGAGTACGACAGCGACGAGGCCAGGGCGATCTTCGAGCTGGCCGCCGACCTGGCCGGGAAGGAGATCAGGCCCGCGGCGGCCGCCGCGGAGCAGGCCGGCACGTTCCCCGGCCGGCCGTTCGCGCTGCTCGGCGAGGCCGGCCTGATGGGCCTGCCGTACCCCGAGGAGCTCGGCGGCGGCGGCCAGCCGTACGCGGTGTACCTCCAGGTGGTCGAGGAGCTGGCGGGGGCGTGGCTGGCCGTCGGGCTCGGGCTCAGCGTGCACACGCTGTCCTGCTTCCCGCTGGCCACGGCCGGCACCACCCAGCAGCAGGAACGCTGGCTGCCCGCGCTGCTCGGCGGTGGCCAGCTGGGCGCCTACTGCCTGTCCGAGCCGTCCAGCGGCTCGGACGCCGGGGCGCTGGCCACCCGGGCCGTGCGGGACGGCGACGAGTACGTGGTGGACGGGGTCAAGGCGTGGATCTCGCACGCCGGCCACGCGGACTTCTACACGCTGTTCGCCCGCACGTCGGGGAACCCGGAGGGACGCGACCGGGCCCAGGGAATCAGCTGCCTGCACGTTCCGGCCGGCACGCCGGGGATGTCCGCGGCCGAGCCGGAACGGAAGATGGGCATGCGGTCCTCGCCGACCGCGCAGATGATCTTCGAGTCGGCCCGGGTGCCGGCCGACCACCTGGTGGGTGCGGAGGGCGGGGGGTTCGGCCTGGCCCTCGCCGCGCTGGACGCCGGGCGGCTGGGCATCGCGGCCTGCGCCACCGGGCTCGCCCAGGCCGCGCTGGACCTGGCCGTGGGCTACGCACGGGAGCGCCGCCAGTTCGGCCGGGCGATCGCTGACTTCCAGGGCATCTCGTTCAAGCTGGCCGACATGGCCACCGCGGTGGCCGCGTCCCGGGCGCTGTACCTCGCCGCGGCCCGGCGGCGGGACGCGGGTCAGCCGTTCGGCCCGCAGGCGGCGATGGCCAAGCTGTTCGCCAGCGACGCGGCCATGAAGGTGACGATCGAGGCGGTCCAGGTCCTCGGCGGCTACGGCTACGTGGAGGATTTCCCGGCCGAACGCTATCTGCGCGAGGCCAAGGTGCTGCAGATCGTCGAGGGGACCAGCCAGATCCAGCGGCTGATCATCGGGCGGGATCTGACCCGGGCGCCGGCGCCGGTACGGTAACGCCGTGGAGGAGATAAACCGCAGGATCGTCTCGCTGCTGTCGCGGGACGGCCGGATGAGCTTTACCGAGCTGGCCCGGCAGACCGGGCTATCGGTGTCCGCGGCCCAGCAGCGGGTCCGCCGCCTGGAGCGGCGCGGGGTGATCAAGGGCTACGCGGCGCTGGTCAACCCAGACGACGCAGGCCTGCCGCTGACCGCGTTCATCTCCATCAAGCCGTTCGACCCGGCGGCCCCCGACGACGCCCCGTCCCGGCTGGCGCATCTGCCGGCCATCGAGGCCTGCCACAGCGTGGCCGGGGAGGAGAACTACATCCTCAAGGTCCGGGTCGCCTCGCCGGCCGCGCTGGAGGACCTGCTCCAGGAGATCCGCGCCGCGGCGAGCGTGTCGACCAGGACCACGATCGTGCTCAGCACCCCGTACGAGAACCGGCCGCCCGACGTGCTGGGCTCTGACGGCGAGCACACCGCCCGCAAGCGGGCCGGCCAGCACGGCTCAGCTGGCGACGGCGAGGACCCGGAGTGAGGCGTAACTGCTGACGTCGGCGCACCGCGGCACCACGGCCACCGTGCCCTGCCAGGCCGCGGCGGTCTCGGCCAGCCGGCTGGCCGGGGCGGCGACCACGGTGGCCCCGCTGAGCAGGGCCCGGTCGAGCAGCGTGGCGTAGGCCCGGCCGTCCCCGGACGGCGGCGCCGCGATCACCACGTCGGTGCCGCAGATCCGGCTGGTCAGCGCGCACAGGTCGGCGGCCAGCTCGTGCTGGGTCAGGCCGGCCGGGCAGAGCTGCCCGTCGCCGAGCCGGGCATACGGCAGCAGGGCCAGGTCGGTGCGCCGGCCGGGGGCCGGGCGCAGCGTGCCGGCCGCCAGGAGGGCGTCGAACGGGATCGCGCCCGGTGCCTCGCCGAACGAGATGACCTGGCGGACCCAGGACCGGTCCGCGGCGGCCAGCGCGACCGCGGCCAGCGGCCGGGCGGTGATCAGCATCCGGGCACCGCAGTCGGCCAGCTGGCCGGCCATGTCGGCCACGGTCAGGCCGTCGGCCAGCGGGGACGGCACTCCGCCGGCCGCCCGGATGGCGTGCGAGGCGAGCACGGAGCAGACGGCGTCCGGCACCAGCACGCCGACCACGTCGCGCGGCCTCAGGCCGCGCCAGGCCAGCCCCGCGGCAGCCGACTGGATGGTGCTGGCCAGGCCCCCGTAGGTGCGGTCACCTACCTCCTCGCTACCGGCCAGCGCCGGGCGGCTGCCGCGCCCTGCGGCCGTGCCCAGCAGCCGCTGGGTCACCGACACGTCGGGTACAAGCTGTTCGCCTGTGCTCATGCAGGGGCTCCTTCAGGGGCGGGGGGCACCGTCAGAGCGGGCCCGCGCCGGGCGGGGACGGCACGGATGACGGCTCAGCGGGCCCGGGGGATCACGAAACCCGGGCCCGCCGATCCTGGTGCCTGCGAATCCCGGCCATCCCCCTCCAGAAGCCCGGGAGCCGCAGGTGAAGTTCTCCCCCCACCAGGCAGCCGACCGTGCACCGCAGTGCACACCACGAAACTAGGGCTGCGGCCGTTGCTGCACATGCGCACAATTAACCATTGTGGTATGCATTCCGCCGCAGGGCCGTATGTAGATGGCCGGCTCCGCCGGCCGCTAGCTGGCTCCGGGGCGGCTAGCTGGCTCCGGGGGCGCTTCGGCCGGCGACCCAGGCGGCGAGCTGGGCCCGGGAGGTGAAGCCGAGCTTGGTGAAGATGTTGGCCACGTGCCGGGCCGCGGTGGCCGGGCTGATCACCAGTTCCTCGGCGATGGCCTTGTTGGACAGGCCGCGCGCGACGAGCATCGCGGTCTGCAGCTCGCGGGGGGTGAGCACGGATGGCTCGGTCACCGCGCCCTCGCCGCCGTCAGCCGCTCCTGCTGGCGGCACGGGCCCGCCGGCGCCGGGCGGACCTGTGCCTGGGGGATCTGTGCCCGGCTCGCTGATGCCGTACCTGACCGCGGCGGTGCTGCCCAGCGCCCGGCCTTCGGCGAGCAGCCGGTCCGCGGCCTGCTCGCCGAGCCGCTGCCGGGCGTCGGCGAAGAACCCGTCCAGGCGCTGGCTGGCCGGGCCGGCCGGGGCCCTGCCGAGTTCCGCGCGCAGCGCGCCGGCCGCGCCCTCCAGCCGGATGGCCCGCTCGGGATCACGCTCGGCCAGGGCCAGCACACCCAGGGCGGTCAGCCCGCGGGCGACCGGCAGCCGCTGCCCCGTGGCCAGGCTCAGCTGGGCGCTTTCGGTCAGGCTGGCCCGGGCCAGGGCCAGCTCGCCGGTGGTCATCGCGGCCCAGCCGATGCCCGCCAGGCACTTGGCCATCTCCGGCCGGGCGTCGATCTCCCGGTACAGGCCCAGCGCGGTGCGGAACGAGCGCATCGCCGCGGCCCTGTCCTGCCGGGATATGGCCAGCCAGCCCAGGCCGTAGTGGGCCAGCGCGATGCCCCAGCCGTTGTTGTCGCGCAGGACCTCCAGCGCGGCCTCGTAGGCCGCCTGGGCGCCGGACAGGTCGGCCTGCCGGCTGAGCACCGCAGCCACCGCTATGTGGGCCAGCCCCTCCTCCCACGGGTCGTCCTCGGCCCGGGCGGCGGCCAGCGCCGCACGGGCCGAGGCGGCGGCGTCGTCCAGGCGGCGCTGCTGCTGGGCCAGCACGGCCAGCAGGCGGAGTGCGGCGGCCTGCGGGCCGCCGCACTCGCGGGCCAGGTCACGGCCGGCCTGCGCGGCGGAGGCGGCCACGGCGTAGTCCTGGTGCTCGAAGGCCAGCTCGGCGCGGGCGACCAGGGCCCGGGCCCGCAGCCCGTCCGGCACCGGGGTGTCCAGCGCGAGGAACCTGTCCAGCCAGCCCGCGCCCTCGGACACGTTGCCGTAGGTGATCCACGGGCTGCGCAGCGCGCAGCACAGCCGCAGCCCGGCCTCGGCGTGGCCAAGGTCCAGGGACACCTGCAGGGCGGCCAGCAGGTTGGCCCGCTCGGCGACGATCCGCTGGTACAGCGCGACCCGCACCGGCCACGGCGGGTCGCCGCGGACGAATGCCCGGGCCGTGGTGGCGTCGGCCAGGTCCAGCAGGTAGTCGCGGTGCCGCAGCCGGACGTCGGTCTCCTCGCCGGAGGCGGCCAGCCGCGACGCGGCGTACTCCCGGATCGTGTCCAGCAGCCGGTACCGGGCCGCCGCGTTCACCTCGGCGTCCAGCGTGACCAGCGACTTGTCGATCAGCGCGGCGAGCAGGGTGAGCACGGTCTCGGGGAGCACGCCGTGCCCGGCGCAGACCCGCTCGGCCATCTCCAGGTTCCAGTCGGAGAACACCGACAGCCGCCGCAGCAGCACCTGCTCCTGCCCGGTCAGCAGCTCGTAGCTCCAGTCCACCGCGGCACGCAGGGTCTGCTGCCGCGGCGGCGCGGTCCGGTCGCCCGAGGCCAGCAGCGCGAACCGGTCACCGAGCCGGTCCGCGATCTGCTCCACCGACAGCGCCCGCACCCTCGCTGCGGCCAGCTCGATGGCCAGCGGGATCCCGTCGAGCGTGCGGCACAGCCGGACCACCGCGCCGATGTTCCCGGCGGTCAGGGAAAAACCGGGACGGACCGCGGCGGCCCGCTCGGCGAACAGCCGCACCGCCTCGTGCTCGGCCAGGTCCGCGTCGGACAGCTCGCCGAACTGGGCCGGCACGGCCAGCGGCGGCACCCGCCAGGCGGTTTCGCCGCGCACCCGCAGCGGCTCACGGCTGGTGGCGATCAGCCGCAGCGACGGGCACGCGGCCAGCAGGTGGTGGGCCAGCGTGGCACACGCGTCGACCACATGCTCGCAGGTGTCCAGGATCAGGATCAGCGCCCGCGGCCGCAGCGCGTCGACCAGGGTGTCGGCCAGCGGCCGCCCCGGTTCCTCCCGGATCCCCAGGGTGGCGGCCACCCGCTGCGGCACCAGCGCCGGGTCGTCGGTGTCGCCCAGCTCCACCAGCCACGCCCCGCCGGGAAACTCCGGCACCAGATCACAGGCCAGCCGAAGGGCCAGCCGGGTCTTGCCGATCCCGCCCGGGCCGCACAGGGTCAGCGCCCGGACCTCGCCCAGCAGCAAGGCCAGCTCCGTCAGGTCGCGCTCCCGGCCGACGAAGCTGTTCGGCTCCGCCGGCAGGTTACCCGCGCCGATGCCAAGGTCGGTGGTCATGGTCTTTCTGAAGTCGGGGTCAGCGGCTCAATTGTCTCACCGTGAACGTGATCCGCAATGCGGCATGAGATCACCGGGCTGTACCGGATCCGGCCGAAATACATCACCTTTACCACGGCCCAGGTTTCCTCCCCGGGGCGGGCCCCGGCCGGCACCCGCAGCCGGTACCGCAGCACCAGCTCGCCGCCGGGCGGCAGGGCGAACCCCTGGGTCCACGGCTCGGCCCGGGCCCAGCTGCCGAACGGGCTGACCAGCTGGGCCTCGCCGCGCAGCTCGGAGGCGGCCCCGCTGGCCAGCCGGACCACGATCTCGCCCGCGCCGCCGGGGGCCAGCGCCAGGCTCGCCGCATCCGCGGTGACGTCGAGCTCGGCGGCGGCGGCCTGCTGGTCGGCCAGGAACAGCGGCACGTACTCCCCGGCGGGCAGGCTGGTCCGCGGCGCCGCGGGCTCGCCCACCGTGACCAGCGCGGCGTCCTCCACCCGCAGGCCGTCCGGGCCGGTCAGGCCGGCCGCCAGGAAGTACCGGCCGGCCGCCCCGGGCCGGGCCCCGACCCGCAGCTCCCACCGGGCGTGACCGAGCGCGGGCAGGTCGTACCGCAGCGGCCCGGCCGGCTCGGCGGTCAGCCCGGCCGGCACATCCAGGTCGATCTGCCCGGCCGCGGGCTCGGTCCCGCAGGCCACGGTCAGCACGATGGTGCCGGTGCCGGCGGGGTCCTGGCCCGGGGCGGCCAGCGCCAGCCGGGCCGCGCCGCCGGGTGCCGCCCCGCCGTCCGTGCCGCCCGACAGGTGCACGGCCACCGGCAGGGCGCCGGCCGGGGCCGGGCCCTTGCCGTGCAGCCAGTACCGGGTGACCACCGGCTGGGCGGGCTCGGCCGGGCCTGCCGCGGCGCCGTCCTGGCCGCCGGGCTGGCCGTTGCCGCTTGGCCAGGGCTGTGGCTGCACCGTGAACGTGACCGTGCTCGCCGCGGGCAGGCTGGCCTGCGCCGCGCCGTCGCGGACCGGCAGGGCCGGCCCACCGGGCTCCTCGGTGGGCCCGCAGGCCGCCGCGGTGGTGATGCCGGGGTGCAGGCGGAACCCGGCGGTGGCGGGAACACCCGCGCCGGAGACGTCGCGCAGCCGGACCGTGACCCCGGCGGACCGGTCGGGGGTCCCGTCCCGGCCGGCCGCCAGCGGGTGACCGTGCGGCTTGAGCGCGGCCAGCACCGCGGTGGCGGGCTCGGCCGAGGCCAGGCTGGCCCGCGGCGGCAGCGGCCCGGCGTGCGGCGCGGTGGCCACGGTGTGCAGGTCGCGCTGGTACTCCAGGCCGGCCTGAGCGAACCCGGCCTCCCGCCAGTCGCCGGGGCCGGTCGCCAGCGCGTACTCGAACGTGTGGCTCCAGTGCTGCCAGGCGAAGCTGGTCCCGTCTGGTGCGGTGCGTTTATCGCCGTCGATCCACACCCCGCACGGCCAGGCGCTGCACGAGCGCATCAGCGCGATATGCAGGGTGCCGTCCGGGCTGACCAGGCTGCTCGGGGTGCCCCGGTTGAGCAGCGCGGCCGAGTACCCGGCCAGGCTGGGCAGGCCCGGCCAGCCGGCCGCGTCCGGCCCGCCCGCCTCGATCTCGGCGGCCGCGGCCAGGCCGTCCGCGGCGGCCCGCAGCGCGGCGCCGAGATGCGTCCCGGCCAGGATCAGTACCGGCAGGTCGCGCTCGCCGCGCACGTCGGCGCCGGGCGCGAAGGCGTCCTGGCGGGACTGGCGCGCGGGCAGCCACAGCCAGCGGGCCTGGCCCACGGGCCGCCACAGCCAGTCCGGACCCTCGCCGGCCAGCCGGGCGGCGGTATCTGGCCCGGCACCAGCCAGCCCGGCACTGGCCAGCACCCGGGCGGCGAACGCGTTCTGCCCGGGGCCGCCCACCACGATCCGCACGTCGGGCAGGTTTGAGTCCAGGTCGATCGCGCCGTACCGGGGCCCGCTGGCCTGCGAGGTGGTCGCGGTTACGCCGCGGCTGGCCAGCGCGGCCACGAACTCACGCAGCGGGCCGGCCACGGCACCCGGGTCGTCCGGGGCGACCACCTCGGCCACCCCGATCGCGGTGGTGTGCCGGTCCCCGCCGGGGCCGGTCACCGTGACCCGGGCCGTGCTGGACAGGCCGAACCATTCGTGCGCCGGGTTGTCCAGCGTGTACCAGTGCTCGGCCACGTCGGCGCCGGCCGCGCCGAACGGCCGGCCGACCGCGGTCAGCGCGCTCTGGTAGACCGGCAGCGCGCCGGGCACCCGGACCGGGAACCTGACCCGCAGCAGCCGGTCCTGGCCGATGCTGCCGTCCACGTGGGTGCGGAAGCAGAGCTGGGCCGATCCGTCCCAGAGGATTGTCTCTTTAGTAATACGGAGATCTGCCTGGCTGGTCTCGGTGACCAGCCGGCTGCCGATCGGGCAGCGCTCCGCGCGTACCGGGGCGGCCTGCCCCGCCGTCCCGGTGCCCAGGCCCTTGGGGGACAGCAGCCACGGGCCCTCGCCCCATTGCGGGTGGTAGTCGTACTCGTCCTGGACCACCAGTTCGTTGCCCGGGCCGGCCAGCACCTCGGTTCCCGACCGCCGGTCGGTGACCCGGCTCAGCGTGCCGCCCGCAGCCGGGTCGGCTTCGGCCTCGAACGTCTCGTTCGCGATCACGGTGCCGGGGACCGGTACCCAGCCGGCCGGGTTGCCGTCACCCGGCGGGAGCGGTGCCGCCGCGGCCCAGTACGTGCGGTAGCCAAGCGCGGGCACGTCCCGGGCCTGGAACGTCAGGGTCAGCGAGGCAAGCGTGCCGTCCGGGTGCCGGGCCGGCTCCTCGGCCAGGAACGGCACCGCCGCGCCGTCGTCGCCAGCCAGGCTGAGCCACGGCGGCCCTGGTGCGGCGAAGTCCAGGGTCACCGTGGCCAGCCCGGCGGCCCGTTCCATCGATTGCGTGCTGAACACCAGGACCGCCTGGCCGTCCTCCGGGAGCCCGGCGGGTGGCCTGGTGTCCACCAGGCCAGCCAGGTACTGGCCGGCCTGGCGGGCCGCGGCGGAGCCGCGCTGGTGTGCTTCCTGCCAGCCGGCCAGCAGGTCCAGATAGACCTGGTCGCCCTCGGTGCCGGTGATCGCGTCGTGGTGCGCGCCGAAGACCAGCTGCCGCCAGGCCTTGTCCAGCTCCGCGGCCGGGTAGCGGTCACCGGCCAGCCAGGCCAGGGTGGCCAGCCGCTCGCCGTCCTCCACCGCGGCCTCGGCGGCCCGCTGGCCCTGCTTGGTGTCGATATAGGAGACGTCCTTGCCCGGGTAGACCGGGTTCATGTCGCGGGTCTGCGGGCTGAGCCAGACGCCGCGGTCCGCCGCGTCGCGGCGGACCGCGGCGAAGAACTCCGACGGCACCGCGGTGACGAACCGGGGCCAGGTGTAGCGGGCGTTCCAGTCGCGGTGGATGGCGGTGGCCCAGCGGGACGGGATGACGTGGTCGGCGCCCACCGGCAGCAGCACGTTCGGCGTCGCGGCGACCGGGGCCAGCGAGCTGAACTCCTGGTAGGCGGCCTGCTCGGCGGCGGCCAGGTCCGGGGCGGCCTGGGTGGCCCAGCCCGCGCCGTAGTGGTTGGGCATGTAGGCGGTGAGCAGGCCGCGGCCGTCGGGGGACAGCCACTCGAACTCGCTGGCGAACTGCATCCGGGTGTTGTCCCCGACGCTGCGCCGTGGCCCCCACTGGTGGAACGGCCCGCGCGCCCAGGCCGAGCTGGTCAGCCCGGCCGCGGCCATCAGGCCCGGGTAGCCCGGGTCGAACCCGAACGCGTCCAGCATCCACGCCGACCGCGGGTCGGCGCCAAGCACCTCCCGCTGGTAGGCCAGGCCGTAGATGGCGTTGCGGATGGTGGACTCGGCGGTGGTCAGGTTGGTGTTCGGCTCGTTGTAGCTGCCGCCGACGATCTCCACCCGGCCGCTGGCGATGAAGCCGAGCAGGTCCGCCCGGTCCTGCGGGTGCGCGTCGAAGTGCGGCTTGAGGTAGTCGAGCTCGGCCAGCACGAACTTGTAGTCCGGGTCCCCGCGGGCCTCGTCCAGGTGCAGCCGGACCAGCTCGAACGCGGTCCTGGCGTCCGGCAGCCGGCCGTTCTCATCGGGCAGCAGCAGCCGGGACTCGGTGAACTGGCCCTGGGTGTTCCACCAGACCGGGTCGTAGTGGAAGTGGCTGACCATCCACATGGTCCAGCCCGGCTCGGCGGCGGTGATCTCGCCGTCCAGGGTGGCCCGCCCGGCGCGGCCTTCCGCGATCGCGGTGACCCGCAGCCGGGACCAGGGCCCGTGCGGGGCGGCCAGCTCGATGCCGACCTCGGCGGTCACCTCGCCGGCCTCCGCCGCCGGGCCGGCGGTGACCGTGGCCGGCTCGGGGGTGCGCACCCCGGGGCCGGCCACCGTGACCGCGACCGGTCCCGGGCCCGGCTCCGCCACGGTGACCCTGATGACCTGCCGGGGCTGCGGTTCGGGACCGGTGAACAGGTCAGTGGAGGCCAGGCCGGTGATCCGCATGGCCCCATCGTTGCACGGGCCGGTTGTCAGACCGGGATGCGGTAGCGGAGCCGGTGGCCGTCCGCGGCCACCACGATGTCGGCGGTCTCCACCGCCCGGCCGCCGGCCAGGTGCGACCGCTCGACTAGGAGCACCGGCGCACCCGGGGCCAGGCCGAGCACCGCGGCCTCGGTGCGCAGCGCGGGCCGCACCGAGATGTCCTCGGTGACCTGGTCGACGGTGATGCCGATGGCCTTCATCCGCTCGATCACGCCGCGGCCGGCCAGCGGCCCTTCCTCCGGCACTGCGACCGGGGTGCCCGCGGTCAGCGACACCGGCTCCCAGGACAGGGCCAGCTGGACCGCGGCGCCGCCCGCGCAGAGCACGTACCGGGTCCGCATGGTCAGGCTGCCCGGCCGCAGGCCGAGCCGCCGGGCCACGGCCGGCGGCGGGGGAACCCGGCCCGCCTCGTGCTCGCGGGCCGGCTGCGGTCCCGCCCCATCCCCGGGCGGAACCGTGCCCGCCGGGACCGGCCCGGCCAGGCCGAACGGCGAGCCCGGATGGCCCAGCCGGCCGTGCTCCAGGTACCGGGTCACCGGCGCGTGCCGGACGTAGGAGCCCGAGCCGGGCCGGGCCTCGATCAGCCCCTCCGCGGCGAGCACCGCCAGGGCGTGCTTGGCCGCGGTCTCGCCCACGCCGTACCGGGCGATGATCGCGTTGCGGGAGGGGACCCGGGCGCCCGGTTCCAGCAGGCCAGAGCTGATCCGGTGGCGCAGGTCATCGAGGACCCGGAGATACACCGGGTCGGTAGACGTGCCCATCGGAAGCATTGTCCCCAAACGGCGGCGTGATCGTGACCCAAGCGCGATTTTGGGGCTGTGCTAGCCGCTCGCTCCGCCGGCACGTTGGGCCGGTCATGCCTTAATCGCTGCCTTCCTCCAGGAGGAGGTGGTAGCCGTTGGGGGTGCGCGCGTGCAGTACCCGGTACTGCCAGTCGGCGCTGGGGGTCATCAGCTGCTCGCTGTAGGGCACCCCGGCTTCGGTCAGGCGGGCCCGGGCGGCGGCGATGTCGCCCACTCCGAACTGCCAGGTCAGTACGTGATCCGGGCTGTCGGTGCGGAAACCTGGCTTGCGCTCGATACCGAACTCGACCGGACCGTGGCCGAGCGCCAGGAACTGCGGGTACTCCGGCCCCTCGTAAGTGACCTGGAAACCGAGCCGCACGTAGAAGTCGCGCTCGGCCTCGAGGTCACTCACAAACAATATGGGGATGATCCGGTTGAACAATGCCGCCATGGCGGCACATCGTACCGACCTGGCGGCTCAGATCGCGAGGTCACAGCGGTGCTGCCGGGCCGAGTTCACAGGCTCGTTATCAGCGGTGATCACGGCGGCCTGGCGCCGGGTTACGCTGGCGCCATGACCGGTCCTGGCGGCGCGGCCGCGATACGGGTAGCGGCCTGCCAGCTGAGCCTGGCGGTAGGCGAGGTAGCGGCCAACCGGGCGGCGGCCAGGGACGCGGTGCACGCCGCCGCGGACGGCGGGGCGGCGGTCGTGGTGCTGCCCGAGCTGACCCCGTCCGGGTACGTGTTCGAGTCGCCCGCCGAGGCCCGGTCGCTGGCCGAGCCGGCCGACGGCCCGACCGTCACCGAGTGGCAGCGGCTGGCGGCCAGCCGCGGGCTGACGATCGTGGGCGGCTTCTGCGAGGCCGGCCCCGGCGGCGACCTGCTCAACAGCGCGGTGATCGTGGACGGCAGCGGCACCCGGGCCGTGTACCGCAAGGCGCACCTGTGGGACGCCGAGCAGGAGGTGTTCGCCCCCGGCCGGGCCGCCCCGCCGGTGGTGGCCACCCCGTGGGGACGGCTGGCCGTGATGGTCTGCTACGACCTGGAATTCCCCGAGTGGGTCAGGGCCGCCGCGCTGGCCGGGGCCGACCTGCTGGCCGCGCCGACGAACTGGCCTGCCGAGCCGGTGCCACCCGGCGAGCGGCCGGTGATGGTGGTCAACGTGCAGGCCGCGGCGGCGGTCAACCGGATCTTCATCGCCGCGGCGGACCGCTGCGGCACTGAGCGCGGGGTGGCCTGGGTGGGGGGCTCGGTCATCGCGGGGCCGGACGGCTACCCGCTGGCCGGCCCGGTGGCCGTGGACCAGCCGCGGATCCTGACCGCCGACTGCGACCTGTCCCGGGCCCGGGACAAGGCCAACAGCCCGCGCAACAACGTGCACGCGGACCGCCGTCCCGGGCTGTACTGTGCGGCCCTCGGCGGCCAGGATGCAGCGGCTACTTCCGCCGCGCCAGCGTGAGCCCGTCGCCGAGCGGCAGCATGACCTGCTCGACCCGGTCGTCGGCGGCCACGTGGTCGTTGAACGCCGCGACCAGCCGGGCGGTCTCGCTCTCCGGGCGGACCACCTCGCCGTCCCACAGCGTGTTGTCGGCCAGGATCAGGCCGCCGGGCCGGGTGCGCGGGACGATCTCCTCCCAGTAGCCGACGTACTCGGGCTTGTGCGCGTCGATGAAGGCCAGGTCAAGGTCCGGCCCGGGCGGCAGGGCCCGGAGCGTGTCCAGGGCCGGGCCCAGCCGCAGCTCGATCCGGTCCGCCAGGCCGGCCTCCTGCCAGTACCGGCGGGCCACCGCGGTCCACTCCTCGCTGATGTCACAGCAGATCAGCCGGCCGCCGGGGGCCAGCCCGCGGGCCAGGCAGATAGACGAGTAGCCGGTGAACGTGCCGACCTCCACCACCAGGCGCGGCGCGGCGGTCGCGGCCAGCAGGGTCAGCAGCGTGCCCTGGTCGGCGCCGATCTGCATGACCGCCGCCGCGGCGTGGTCCCGCGCGGTCTCCGCCGCCAGCCGGGCCAGCACCGGGTCCTCGGGAGTGCTGTGCGCCAGTACGTAATCGTGCAGGTCATCGGTCAGGGGGAGCGGGCGCCTGGTCACCTGGACAACTTAACAGTGCTTGCTGGCTCGCTGCGGGCCGCTGGAGAGGCGCTGCCTTCCCGCTGTGCTTGCTGGCGAGCGCAGGGCCGCTTGAGGGCGCTGCCTTCCCTCCTCGCTCCCTCGGCACTCCTTCGTCGCGCCTCATCGCTCGTCAGGAAAACAGCGCCGCGGCCCTGCGCTCGCTGGCCTGCTCCGCCGGCGGCTGGCTGGCTCCTGGGCCGGCTGCACCGGGTGGTCGCTGCGCGGGTCTACGCTCGGGGGCATGGCCCTGCACATCCCGAGCCCACCGGTGAACGGCTTCCATATCGGCGCGGCGTTCATTCACTTCTACGGCCTGATGTACGTGATCGGGATCGCCCTGGCCGTCATCATCACCCGGCGGCGCTGGGCGGCACGCGGCGGCAACCCGGCGCTGGTCGCCGACGTGGCCACCTGGGCGGTGCCCGGCGGCATCATCGGCGCGCGGATCTACTTCGACCTGACCACCCCGGCGGATATCCCGCACCACTGGTGGGGCGTGTTCGCGGTGTGGTCAGGCGGGCTGGGCGTGTGGGGTGGCATCGCCGCGGGGGCGCTGGTGGGGGCCTGGCGGGTGCGCCGGGCCGGGGCCAGCGTGCCGCTGTTCATGGACGCGATCGCGCCGGCCCTGCTGGTCGCCCAGGCCGTCGGCCGCCTGGGCAATTACTTCAACCAGGAGCTGTTCGGCAAGCCCACCAGCCTGCCGTGGGGCCTGCAGATCGACCCGCAGTTCCGGCCGCAGGGCTACGAAGGGTTCACCACCTTCCAGCCGACGTTCCTGTACGAGCTGCTGTTCGACCTGGCCCTGGCCGGCCTGCTGGTCTGGCTCGGCCGCCGCGGCACGATCCGCCCGCCGGGGCTGTTCGCGCTGTACGTGACCGGTTACTCGGCCTTCCGGATCTTCGAGGAGAGCCTGCGGATCGACTCCTCCCAGCACTTCCTCGGCCTGCGGCTGAACTTCTTCATCGCCACCTTGCTCACGCTGGCCGGCGCCGCCTGGTTCGTCCTCAGCCAGCGCCGGCCTGGCGGGCCGGCGGAGCCGGCCCCAGCGAGCGAAGCGAGCCAGCTAGCACAGGGCGGTTCCGATAAGGCCGTTTCTGGTGACCAGGGCGGCCAGGCTGGCCTCGGGCAGACCGTCTGAGCCGTCCGGCCGGGCCGGCACGACCAGGTAGCGGGCCTCCGCGGTGGAGTCCCAGACCGTGATCTGGGTGCTGTCCGGCAGCTCCACGCCGAACTCGGCCAGCACCGCGCGCGGCTCGCGGACGGCCCGGGCCCGGTACGCGAAGCTCTTGTACCAGCCGGGGGAGGGGCCGAGCAGGTTCGTCGGGTAGCACGAGCACAGGGTGCAGACGATCAGGTTGTGCACGTCCGCGGTGTTCGCTACCGCCTTCAGCAGATACCCCTCGGCCTCCAGCCCCAGCTCGCCGGCCGCCGCGTTCCCGTCGGCCAGCAGCCGGTCACGGAAGCCAGGATCGGCCCAGGCGCGGGCGACGATGGCGGCGCCGTGCGCGGGCGACCCGGACCAGCCCTCGAGCAGGATCGCCTCCAGCTCGGCCTCGGTGATCTGCCCGGCCCCGACCAGCTGCGCCTCCAGCTCGCGGACCCGCGCGGCGATGTTCGCGTCGTGGTGGCCGCCGTCGCCGCCGCCGTGGTCGTGACCGTGGTGGTGGTCACCGCTCACCGGCTGCCTCCTCCAGGTAGGACTCCCACAGCTCGACGATCACGTCGTGGCCGCCGTGCCCCCACAGGTCGGCGGCGCGGAACCGGACCGCGTACACCGGCTCGGTCACCAGCGTGCCGCGCACCGCCGCGTCCGGCAGCTTCCAGTCGCCGTGCAGGCCAACGACCTCACCGCGGTGCCCCCGGACGTACCTGGGCACCCGGGTGTGCCCGTCCGGGTCACCGGGCCGGGCCCGGACCGCGCTGCCGACCGTGAACCTAGCCACCGGCGCCGTCCAGCAGCCCCTTCTCGCGCACCAGGATCTCCAGGGCCGCGAACCAGCGCTCGAAGTAGGAGAGCGACAGGTACTCGGCCGGCGGAATGCGCTCGATCGCGTCCCTGAACTCGTCCCCGCCGATCAGCCCGCGGTCCATCAGCGCGTAGGTCAGCGCGCGTACATGCGCTTCCCAGTCAGCCCCGGCCGGCGGCTCGGCGCCGGGGGCGGGAAGCGCCCCGAACCCGGTCTGGCCGCCCATGTCATGAACCCTGCTCACATGATCACGGTAGCAGTGCTTGCTGGCGAGCTCCGGGCCGCTATGCGCGCTGCCTTCCCTCCTCGCTCCCTCGGCGCGCTGTGCTTGCTGGCGAGCTCCGGGCCGCTGGGAGGCGCTGCCTTCCCTCCTCGCTCCCTCGGCGCTCCTTCGTCGCGCCTCATCGCTCGTCAGGAAGACAGCGCCGCGGCCCTCCGCTCGCTGGCCGGCTACGCCGGCGCGTCGCGCCGCGTCGCTCGTCGGGAAAACAGCGCCGCGGCCCGCCACGAGCGACTGTTGGCTCCGCCGGCCGGGAGCGGAGCCCCTAGCCTGGAGGCGTGCAGGAGATCTCGGTGTTCGGCGGCAGCGCCCATCCGCAGCTCGCCAACCAGATCTGCGCCATGCTCGGCGTGCCCCGGCAGCCGGTCGTGAGCAGGCGGTTCGCCA
>DASVBE010000362.1:0-8459 GCA_036375995.1 Streptosporangiaceae bacterium
GTCAAGCCCCGGAGCCCGGAGGGTCGCCGAAGGCGAGGGCTTGACAGGTTCCGCCCCGGCGCGAACGATGCAGCGCCGGGAGACGGGAGCACCCGATGTACCGTCGCGGCATGACAGACGACGTGCTAGAGCTCGCCGCCCGGCTGGCCGGGGAGTGGCTTGGATCGCTAGATGAGCGGCCGGTCGGGGTGCCGGTTGACCCGAGAACTATGCGGGAAAGGCTGGCGGAGCCGCTGCCCGACGAGGGCGAGGACCCGCGCAAGGTCATCGGCGATCTGACGGCGGCGCTCGAACCAGGACTCGTAGCCACCCCGGGCCCGCGGTACTTCGGCTTCGTCACCGGCGGCTCCCTGCCGGCCGCCCTGGCCGCGGACTGGCTGGTATCAGCCTGGGACCAGAACTCGGCCATGCAGGTCATGTCACCCGCCGTAGCAGCCGTCGAGGAGGTCACCGCGGGCTGGCTGCTCGACGTGCTCGGCCTCCCCGCCCGGGCCGCGGTGGGCTTCGTGACCGGCGGGCAGATGGCGAACTTCAGCTGCCTGGCCGCGGGCCGGGACGCGCTGCTCGCCGGAGCAGGCTGGGACGTGGCCGCCGACGGGCTCACCGGGGCGCCGGAGATCACCGTGCTGGCCGGCGCGCAGGCGCACGCCACGATCTGGAAGGCGCTCCGGCTGCTCGGTCTCGGCCCGGCCCGGGCCCGCCGGATACCGGCCGACAGCCAGGGCCGGATGATCGCCGCGGACCTGCGCCGCGAGCTCACCGGGGTGACCGGGCCCGCGCTGGTCTGCGCCCAGGCCGGCGAGGTCAACACCGGCGCGATGGACCCGCTCGGGGAGATCGGCCGCCTGGTCCGTGCCCGGCCGGGCACCTGGCTGCACGTCGACGGCGCGTTCGGGCTCTGGGCCGCGGCCAGCCCGTCGCTGCGCCCGCAGCTGGCCGGCGCCGAGCTCGCCGACTCGTGGGCCACCGACGCGCACAAGTGGCTGAACGTGCCCTACGACTGCGGGCTGGCCATCGTCGCCGACCCGGCCAGGCTGACCGCCGCGCTCGGCCTGCAGGCCGCCTACCTGCCCGCCTCGGCGGCCAGGGACGCGCTCAACCTGGTCCCCGAAGCCTCCCGGCGGGCCCGGGCGCTCCCGGTGTACGCGGCGCTGCGCGCGCTCGGCCGCCGGGGGCTGGCCGCCCAGGTGGACCTGTGCTGCGCGCTGGCCCGGCGCGCCGCGGCCGGGCTGGCCGAGGGCGGCGCTGTCGAGGTGCTGAATGACGTCACGCTGAACCAGGTGCTGTTCCGTGTCCCTGGGGCCAGCGAGGACGAAGTGATCCAGCACGTCCAGCGGGACGGCACCTGCTGGCTGGGCGGAACCACCTGGCAGGGCGCCAAGGCGATCAGGTTCTCGGTCTCCGGATGGTCCACCACCGAGGCGGATATCGACCGGTCGGTGGCCGCGATCCGGGCCGCGATCGAAGCCCGGCGTACCGGGGCGTGTCCCCCCGACCAGCAAAATTCTGACGCCGGACAGGTCATACTGGGGCAATGACTGCCTTAGTGGAACACGATATCGAGCAAGGCGCCGGCCGCCTCCACGCCGGGCTCACCGATCCCGGCCTGGGCAGCACCGTCGCCGCCTACTTCGACCCGGCCAACGGATTCGCTGGCATGACGTTCAGCACGGTCGGCAGCAACCCGCGAGACGAGATCATCGCGGCGGACCTGCTGGCCGTTTCGCTGCTGAGCATCGACTGGCAGCCCGGCGCGGTGCGGATGCTGCTCGGCAGCCACGCCGTCCAGGTGTCCAGGCTGCTCACCGAGGTGCGCGACGACATCGACCTGTGGGAGGCCTCGGATGAGGATCTCGCCCCGGTGGACGAGCTGTGGCAGACGTTAAACGCCATGCCGGGCGTGGGCGCGGCCACCGCGGCCAAGCTCCTCGCCCGCAAGCGGCCGCGGCTGTGCGCGTCCACCGACCGGACCGCGGTCCAGGCCGCCGGGGTGCCGGTGCACCTGGCCGGCCAGGCGGTGCGCACTCTGCTGCAGGACCCCGCGGCCCGCGCCGACATCGAGGCGCTGCGCCCGCCGGCCGCGGCCGAGGCCAGCCTGCTGCGCATCCTCGATGTGGCGATCTGGGCGCGGCACAGTCCGTCCAGGGACGCCCGCCGGCTCCGCGCCGTCGGGCTGTCGATCGCTGCATGCGCCTAGCTCTCGTTCCCACGGCCGCGTGCCGGATCGTGACCGCGGGATGAGCACCAGCCAGGCAGGCTCTAGCCAAACGGCGCCCGTGCCGCCGGAAACCATCATGCTCAGCTCGGTGCCCGGGTTCATCGTGCTCGATCTCCCGGGCGCCGGGCTGAGCGCCGGCGGCACCCGGCTGGCCCCGGACGTCACCCCCGCCGAGGTGGCCCTGCTGGCCAGGGCCATGACCTACAAGTTCGCGGTGCTCGGCGCCCAGGTCGGCGGGGCCAAGGCGGGCGTCCGCGCGGACCCCGCCGACGGGCCCGCCCGGGCCGCGCTGATGGCCGGCTACTGCGCGGAGATCCTTCCGCTGGTGGCCGCGGGCCAGTTCCTGACCGGCCCCGACATGGGCACGTTCGAGGAGGACTTCGCGCCGCTGCGGGCCCGCAACGCGGCCCCGAGCGCGATGACCTCCACTGTCAACGGCGTGCCGTTCGAGGACCTGCTGACCGGCTTCGGGGTCACGGTCGCCGCGGAAACCGCGCTGCGCTCGGGCCCTGCGGCCCGGCCCGGCGGGTGGGACGGCTGCTCGGTGGCCATCGAGGGCTTCGGCAAGGTCGGCGGCGGGGTCGCCACGGAGGTCACCCGCCGCGGCGGCCGGGTCGTCGCGGTGTCCACCCTGGCCGGGTGCCTGGCCGACCCGGCCGGCCTGGACGTCAGCCGGCTTCTCGCGCTGCGCGCCGGGCACGGCGACCGCTGCGTGACCGCGTACGGCTCCCCGGCCGGCCCGCCGCGTCCGCCCGGGGAACTGTTCACGGTGGCGGCCGACGTGCTGGTGCCCGGCACCAGGCCCGGCGCGATCACCGCCGCGGCCGCCCGCGCGCTGCCCGCCACGGTCCGGGTCATCGCCCCCGCCGCCAACGCCCCCTACACCCGGGCCGGGGCGGCGGAACTGCACCGCCGCGGCATCCTGGCGCTGCCGGACTTCGTCAGCAACGCCGGCGCGGTGCTCGGCTACCGGTCGCCGTCCGGTTCCACCCCGGAGCAGGTGCTGGCCGGTACCGAGGCGCGGATCGCCGGGCTGACCGGTGCGGCGCTCGGCCACCCGGACGGCCCGCTGGCCGGGGGCTGCGCGATGGCCGAAGCGTTCCTTCGCGGCTGGTGGGGCGAGCCCCCCGGGCCGCCGTTCGCGCCCGGCGACTGACCCGGCTGCCCTTTCCCGGGCTTGCCCGGCCGTTAGCCTTCGCTGGCGATCTGCGGTGCTTTGCCAATTTCCAGGTAAAGTCGCGCCCATGCAGAACAGCAGGTCATTGCGGACCTGGTTCCGCAAGCTGACTAATCAGGACGGTAAGGGAAGCCAGGCGGGGGCTCCGGGGGCTCCTGAGACACCCCCTGCCCCGGCCCCGGCCCCGGCCGCGAGCCCGCCGCCGCCACCGCCGATGCCCGGCACGGAGGCGGAAGCCGCGGAGGCGGTCCCCGCCGGGACCGATGCCACCGCAGTGGCGGCCACGGCCCCCGCTGCCGTCGCCGAGCCGGACGCTGCCGAGCCGGCCGCGGGCGTGCAACCGGACGTGGTGCCGCTGCTGCACGGGGTGGACGTGTCCAGCTTCCAGGGCCTCCCCAGCAACTGGAAGCACGCGGCGGGCCCGATCAGCTGGGCCGCGGTGAAGATCACCGAGCTGGAGCCGAACGGCGTCCATTACGTCAACCCGGACGCCGGCCCCGACTGGGCCTATCTGGACCGGCAGAACCTGAACCGGGTCGCCTATCTGTTCGGCCACCCGTCGGTGAACGCGGGCGCCACGGTCGACTTTTTCCTCAGCCAGCTGAACCGGCTCGGCCTCCACGACGGGGACGGGATCGCGCTCGACCTCGAGGTCACCGACGGCCTGGGCCCGGCCGCAGTGTCGGCCTGGGCCCGCAACGTGGCCAGCCAGCTGCACAAACGGACCGGGCGCCAGCCGGTGATCTACACGTTCCTGTCCTTTGCCGAGTCCGGCAACTGCGCCGGCCTGGGCCACTACCCGCTGTGGATCGCCGACCCGTCGTCGCCGATGGGGCGTCCGCGGGTGCCCAGGCCCTGGACCACCTGGACCATGCACCAGCACAGCATCGTCGGGTCGATCGACCGGGACGTGGCCAAGTTCGCCAGCCCGGCTGCCATGCGGGCGGCCCTGGGCAAGCCGAAGGAGTCGCACGTGCGCAACCTGGGCGGATCGAACACCTCAGCGCTGGCCGCCATCCGCTGGGACAACGGCGTGACGGTGGTCGCCGGGATGGGCAAGAACGGCTTCATCCAGGCCACCCGGTTCGACGGCAAATGGAGCGCGTGGACGAACGTCAGCCCGGGCAAGGCCCTCCACCCGCCGGCCATGATCGCCTGGGGCAAGGGCACCGGGCACCTGTACTACACCGACGTGCACGGCGACGTGATCCAGCTCTCCACCGGCAACTACGGCCAGCACTGGTCCTGACTCCCGGCCGGGCCCGCCGCCCGGTATGTTCGGCGCTGTGCCCTCGCGCCCCCGTCCGCAGGACCTGCGGGCGTCCGACGACGACCGGGAACGCGTCGTTGCGGTTCTCGCCGCGGCGCTCGCTGACGGCCGTCTGGATACTCACGAGCACGGGATACGGCTGGAGCGTGCTTACTCGGCCCGCACTCTGGGGGACCTCGTCGGGCTGACCGAGGACCTGGTGACCGCGGATCAGCAGCCGATCCGGCTGGATCACCGGCGGGCCGTGGCCGGGTTCATGACCCGGCAGTCCCGGTCCGGCCGCTGGGTCGTGCCGGACTCGTTCCCGGTCACCGTGCTGTTCGGGGAGGTCGTGCTGGACCTGCGCGAGGCGGTGCTGCAGAGCCAGCGGGTCACCGTGTACGCGACCCTGCTCGGCGGCCGCCTCGAGCTGATCGTCCCCGAGGGCCTGAAGGTCGAGCTGACCGGGCCAGCAACGCCGGGCAGCAAGCGCAGTCACCAGGCCGCGCAGACCGCGCCCGAGCCGCGCCCGACCGGGCCGCCGGGCACGCCGGTGATCGAGGTGCGCACGGTGGTCCCCGGCGGGCGGATCAAGATCACCACGCCGCGGCCGCCGCGGCGCCGCCGCTGGCCGGTCAGTCGTCGCCGTCGAAGTTGACCGCGCTGTACGCGTTCAGCTTCCACAGCTGGTGCTCGCTGCGGATGGTCCGGATCGTGCCCGACCGGGCCCGCATGACCAGGGAGTGGGTGCTGGCGCCGCCGGCCCGGTAGCGGACCCCGGCCATCAGCTCGCCGTCGGTGATCCCGGTCGCGGCGAAGAACGCGTCGTCCGAGGCGACCAGGTCGTCGGTCAGCAGCACGCGGTCCAGGTCATGCCCGGCGGCCAGGGCCCGGTCCCGCTCGGCGTCGTCCCTCGGCGTCAGCTTGCCCTGGATCACCCCGCCCAGGCACTTGACCGCGCACGCGGCGATGATCCCTTCCGGCGTGCCGCCGATGCCGAGCAGCAGGTCGATGCCGGTGCCCTCGCTGGCCGCCATGATCGCCCCGGCCACGTCGCCGTCGGTGATCAGCTTGATCCTGGCGCCCGCCGCGCGCACGTCGGCGATCAGGTCCGCGTGCCGCGGCCGGTCCAGGATGATCACCGTCACGTCGTGCGGCGAGCACCCCTTGGCCTTGGCCACCGCGGCGATGTTGGCCGCCGCCGGCGCGTTGATGTCCACCGCGCTGGCCGCGGCCGGGCCGGTGACCAGCTTGGACATGTAGAACACGGCCGACGGGTCATACATCGACCCGCGCGCGCTGACGGCCAGCACGGAGATCGCGTTCGGCATGCCGTTGGCGGTCAGCCGGGTTCCGTCGATCGGGTCGACCGCCACGTCGCAGGCCGGGCCGCTGCCGTCGCCGACCTCCTCGCCGTTGTACAGCATCGGGGCGTGGTCCTTCTCGCCCTCGCCGATCACCACCACGCCGTTCATCGACACCGTGTTGATCAGCAGCCGCATGGCCTGCACGGCCGCGCCGTCGGCGCCGTTCTTGTCGCCGCGGCCGACCCAGCGGGCCGCGGCCATCGCGCCGGCCTCGGTGACCCGGGCCAGCTCCAGGGCCAGGTTCCGGTCCGGCGCGGTGCGGCCCGGCGGGGCGGGCGGTTCGGCCTGGACGGCCCCGGGGGCCGCGGGGAAGTTGCTGTCCGTCATGGTCGCGGTCCCTCTCAGAACGGGGCAGCCGGGTCGCCGGGCTCGCTGCTGGCCTGCGCCGTGGCCGCCGTCAGCCGGGCCCGGGCGCCTTCCAGCCACTGCTGGCAGATGTCGGCCAGCTGCTCGCTGCGCTCCCACAGCTCCAGCGACTGCTCCAGCGTCAGGCCGCCGGCCTCCAGCCGTTTCACCAGCTCGGTGAGCTGATCGCGGGCCTGCTCGTAGGGCAGCGCGGGCCGGCCGTCGCCGTCCTTCGCCGCCTTGGCTGCCTTGGGTGGTGTCACGCTGTCACCTTAGCCGGGGGTGCCGCCGGGCTGATGCGCCGTGGCGGTGAGCTGGTCCGCGGCGAACCTGATGCTGACCTCCTCGCCGTCGCCGACCTCGGCCGCGGCCCGCACGACCGTGCCGTCGCCGCGCTGCACGATCGCGTAGCCGCGGCGCAGCGTGCTGGCCGGGGACAGGGCCAGCAGCCGGGCGCGGGTGTGGGAGATGTCGTCGCCGGCCCGGTCCAGCCGGCTGGCCAGGCAGCGCCGGGCCCGCAGTACCAGCGCCTCGACCTGCTCCTGGCGCCGCTCGATGTCCGTGACCGGCGCGGCCAGCACCGGCCGGGACCGCACGCCGGCCAGCCAGGACAGCTCCCGGTCCAGCTGGCCGGCCAGCCGCCGCCGGGCCCGGGCCCGCAGCCCGGCGATCAGCTCCAGCTGCTCGGAGACGTCCGGCACGACCCGGCGGGCCGCGTCGGTCGGCGTCGACGCGCGCACGTCGGCGACCAGGTCGAGCAGCGGCGCGTCCTGCTCGTGCCCGATCGCGCTGACCACCGGGGTCCGGCTGGCAGCGACCGCGCGGATCAGCGACTCGTCGGAGAACGGCAGCAGGTCCTCCACCGACCCGCCGCCCCGGGCGATGATGATCACCTCGACGGCCCCGTCAGCATCCAGCCTCTGCAGCGCGTCGGTCACCTCGGCCACCGCGAAGCCGCCCTGCACGCTGGCGTTCTCCACCCGGAACCGGACCGCGGGCCAGCGCCGGGCCGCGTTTTCGAGCACGTCCCGCTCGGCCGCCGAGCCGCGCCCGCAGATCAGCCCGACCACGCCGGGCAGGAACGGCAGCGGCCGCTTGCGTGCCGCGGCGAACAGCCCCTCGGCGGCCAGTTCGCGGCGCAGCCGCTCCAGCCGGGCCAGCAGCTCGCCGAGGCCCACGGCGCGCAGCTCGAGCGCGGTCAGCGCGAATGCGCCGCGGTTGATGCTGAAGTCAGGCTTGGCCCAGATCACCACCCGGGCGCCTTCGCCCGGCGCGGGCTCGCTGGCCTCCAGCACGGCACGCGGGCAGATCACCCGCACCGACACGGCCGCGACCGGGTCCCGCAGGGTCAGGAACGCGGTCCCGCCGCGCCGGGTCAGCTCGGCGATCTGCCCTTCGACCCAGACCCGGCCCAGCCGGCCCACCCATTCGCCGACCAGGCGCAGGATCGTCCGGACCGGGACGGGTGATTCGGGGGAGGTTTCCAGCGGCATGCCAGCCGCCAGTCAGTGCGCCGGCCGGGCGGTGGTCATCCGCCGCCTTCGACCTTGGCGATACGCCGCTCGAACATGGCCACGACCTCATCCCGCCCGGCGTGCGCCCGCTCGTAGGCGATCAGCGCCCGCAGTTGTGCTGGCCCAAGCGTGCGCATCCGGGCCCGGAGCTGCGCCATGGTCAGCCCGTCATACCCGGCCAGCGGCAGCCCGTCAGCGGCGCCAGATCCCCGGGCAGCCCCGTCCAAGACGGCCGCCGCGGACCCGCTCCCGCCCGTCACAGTCTCAGCCGCGCCCGTGGACCCACTTCCACCGTCCGCCATGGCTGAGGCGGGGGCGGTCGTCGCAGTCCCGCTCCCGCTGGCCGCGGTCCCGGTCCCACTCGTCGTCGGGGCGGCCTTCGCGGACCCGCTCCCGCGCTTCGCCGGGGTTGAGGTGGCCTTCGCAGGCCTGCTTCCGCGCCTCGCCGGGGCCGGGGCGGCCGTCGCTGACCTGCCCCCGCTCTTGGCCGGGGCTGGTGAGTCCGCTGAGGTGGATGGGGCCGGTGGGGTATGAGGGGCTGGGGGTGCTGCTGAATGGGCCTTGGCGGGACTGGCCGCCGTGGCCACCG
>DASVBE010000370.1:0-34060 GCA_036375995.1 Streptosporangiaceae bacterium
AACTTGGCCAGCGCTACCGCGCGTGGCCCGGACACCGGTTCCGCGACAAAGGCCAGCCTCCCGTCGTCAGCCTTAGCCGCTCCCGCTCCCGCTCCCGCTCCCAGTCCCGCCCCCGGCCCCGCCCCCGGCTCTACCCCGGCCGCCCCCGCGGCCACGCCTGCCGCGTCCAGCCCCGGCGCCCCTCTCGCACCAGGGACCCCAGACGCCGCCGCCTCGCCCGTCCCCACCGGCCCAGCCTGGCCCTCAGAACGTCCCCCCGCCGCCAGACCACGGTCGGCCCGCGCCGCCTTCAGCCGCGCCACCTCGAGCTGCACCAGGCCCTCCGGCCGCCCCAGCGCCGCCAGCATTGTCGCCACCTCGGCCGGCGTGGCCGCCCCCTGCGGGCCGATCTGCCGCTCAATCGCGCCGCGCATCCGCGCGATAAATGCCATTAGCTCGCCTGGGCCGAGGCTGCGCCGCGCCGCAACCGCGAGGCGGTTGAGGTAATCGCGGACAAGCTGCTCGGTCGAGGTGTCCATGCGCAGATAATCTCCCGAAACACCCAACTTGACGAGCCGGCCGGACCAGGGAAATGGCGAGATGATCCCGTAAAACGCCAGAAAGGACGGTCCCGGTACTGTACCGGGGCCGCCCTTATGGCCGGCCGGCCGCCACGCGGGCGCCCGACCGCAATGGGACTAAGCCCTGACGGGCTCCGGCCAGCAAGCCGGCCGGAGCCCGGTCAGAACTAGAAGTCCATGTCACCGCCGCCGGGCGCAGCCGGGGCCGGGGTCTTCTCCGGCTTCTCGGCAATAACCGCCTCGGTGGTCAGGAACAGGCCGGCGATGGAGGCCGCGTTCTGCAGCGCAGACCGCGTCACCTTCGCCGGGTCGATGATCCCGGCCTTGAACATGTCGACGTACTCGCCGTCGGCCGCGTTCAGGCCGTGACCCGCGGCCAGCGTGTTCACCTTCTCGGCCACCACGCCGCCCTCGAGGCCGGCGTTCACCGCGATCTGCTTCAGCGGCTCCGCGAGCGCACGGCGCACGATCTGCGCGCCGGTCGCCTCGTCACCGGTGAGCTCCAGCTTCTGGAACGCGCTGTTGCCCGCCTGGAGCAGGGCCACGCCGCCGCCGGCGACGATGCCCTCCTCGACCGCGGCCTTGGCGTTGCGCACCGCGTCCTCGATGCGGTGCTTGCGCTCCTTCAGCTCGACCTCGGTCGCCGCGCCGGCCTTGATGACGGCCACGCCGCCAGCCAGCTTGGCCAGCCGCTCCTGCAGCTTCTCGCGGTCGTAGTCGGAGTCGGTGT
This sequence comes from Streptosporangiaceae bacterium, assembly GCA_036375995.1. GTDB lineage: Bacteria > Actinomycetota > Actinomycetes > Streptosporangiales > Streptosporangiaceae > DASVBE01. Next base: position 1,291 of record DASVBE010000370.1, read on the forward strand.
TCTCGATCTCGGCACGGATCTGGTTCACCCGGCCGGAGATCTGCTCCGCGTCGCCCGCGCCGTCGACGATCGTGGTCTCGTCCTTGGTGACCACGACCTTGCGCGCCTTGCCGAGCAGGTCGACGTCGGCGGTCTCCAGCTTCAGGCCGACTTCCTCGCTGATGACCTGGCCGCCGGTCAGGGTGGCGATGTCACCGAGCATGGCCTTGCGGCGGTCACCGAAGCCGGGCGCCTTCACCGCGACGGACTTGAACAGGCCGCGGATCTTGTTGACGACCAGGGTGGCCAGGGCCTCGCCCTCGATGTCCTCGGCGATGATGACCAGCGGCTTGCCCGCCTGCACCACCTTGTCGAGGAGCGGGAGCAGGTCCTTGTTGGCCGACACCTTGGAGTTGACGATCAGGATGTAGGGGTCGTCGAGGACGGCCTCCATCCGCTCGGTGTCGGTCGCGAAGTAGTGCGACACGTAGCCCTTGTCGAAGCGCATGCCCTCGGTGAGCTCGAGCTCGAGGCCGAAGGTGTTGCTCTCCTCGACGGTGATGACGCCTTCCTTGCCGACCTTGTCCATGGCCTCGGCGATCATCTCGCCGATGGCCGGGTCGCCGGCCGAGATGGACGCGGTGGAGGCGATCTGCTCCTTGGTCTCCACGTCCTTGGCGAGCTTGGACAGCTCCTCGCTCACCCGCTCCACGGCCGCCTCGATGCCCCGCTTGAGGGACATCGGGTTGGCCCCGGCGGCCACGTTGCGCAGGCCCTCGCGGACCAGCGCCTGGGCCAGCACGGTCGCCGTGGTCGTGCCGTCACCCGCGACGTCGTCCGTCTTCTTGGCGACTTCCTTGACCAGCTCGGCGCCGATCTTCTCCCAGGGGTCCTCCAGCTCGATCTCCTTGGCGATGGACACGCCATCGTTGGTGATCGTGGGGGCGCCCCACTTCTTCTCCAGAACCACGTTACGGCCCTTGGGGCCGAGGGTTACCTTGACTGCATCGGCGAGCTGGTTCATGCCGCGCTCGAGGCCGCGCCTGGCGTCCTCATCGAACGCGATCATCTTGGCTGCCATAGGCCCAGTCCTCCCGGAACTCTGTGCCAGAGTGCTGACCGGCCGACGCCCGCGACGGCCGGCAGTCAAGCCAAGCGGTCCTGTCCCGCCGCCCGGACTGCCTCATCGCCCGATCGAACTACTGAGTTGTCACTCTCACCTGGAGAGTGCCAACGCCTTGTTTAGCACTCTCAGCAGGAGAGTGCAAGCTGACCGGCACCCTGCCCAGGCCAGCGCCCCAGACCCAAAGACGCTGACAATGCAGCTAGGCCGGATCGCCAGCCCCAGCGGGCGGGCCATCCGGCCTAGCGCTCAGTATTCAGTTGTGGAACTGGGATGCGTCAGACAGCGCGCACCGAGGTGGCCTGCTGGCCACGGTCGCCCTGCTCGATGTCGAACTCCACCCGCTGGCCCTCGTCGAGGCTCTTGTAGCCGTCCATCATGATCGCGGAGAAGTGGACGAAGACGTCCTTACCACCGTCGACTGCGATGAAGCCGTAGCCTTTATCTGCGTTGAACCATTTGACGGTGCCCTGAGCCATGCTCAACTCCCTAACTGTGCTCGGGCCTTCGAGCCCCGCCCTTGTCACTGCGGGGCTCGTCGATCGCAACACAGGCCCAACGTGCTGGCCAAGCCAGGCTTGACCCTTTCGCAGTACCGGCAGCGACCGGAACCGACTTTACCCCGTGGCCCTGGCCCGGTGGTCGGTTACTCCCTGAATTCACCGAGCGCGCCATCACCGGCCAGACCGGGCCACAGGGCCCCACTGGTTACCCGCCGGCCGCTGCCGGTAGCACCGGAACCTGCATTCCCGCAGGCACCCGGGTGCCAAACCGTGAGCAAGGCGAACGTCCTCGTCACCTGCTCAAGAGTCAACGAACCGGCGCAATTTGCCCATCGCTTACGCGGCCGCTCCGGCCCGGCGCGCCTCGACGGCCTCGAAGTCGGCCAGCCGCGGCCTGATCGGCGGCCCGGCCGGTGCCGCCGACGCCACCGCATCAAGCGTCTTCAGCCCATCCCCGGAATTTATGATTACGGTTTCTGCTCCCGGGTCGAGCTGTCCCGACCGGATCAGCTTGCGGAGCACGGCCAGCGTGGTCCCCACCGCGGTCTCACCGAAGATCCCCTCGGTGGCCGCCAGCAGCCGGATGCCGTCGACGATCTCCGCGTCGCTCACGTCCGCGACCGCGCCGCCGGTGCGCCTGACCACGTCGAGAACGTACGGCCCGTCGGCCGGGTTGCCGATGGCCAGCGACTTGGCGATGGTGTCCGGGCGGACCGGCTGGACCACGTCGTGACCGGCACGGAACGCGGCGGCCACCGGCGAGCAGCCGGTCGCCTGCGCGCCGAACACCCGCACCGGCCCGCCCTCGACCAGGCCCAGCTCGGCCAGCTCGCGGAACGCCTTGTCGATCTTCACGAGCTGGGCGCCGGATGCCACCGGCACCACCACCTGCTCGGGCAGCCGCCAGCCGAGCTGCTCGGCGATCTCGTAGCCGATGGTCTTGGACCCCTCGGCGTAGTACGGCCGGACGTTGACGTTCACGAACGCCCAGTCCTCGTGCTCGTCGGCCAGCTCGGAGGCCAGCCGGTTCACGTCGTCGTAGCTGCCCTCGACGGTGACCAGGGTGCCGCCGTACACCGCGGACCCGAGGATCTTCTGCTGCTCCAGGTTGCCGGGCACCAGCACCACCGAGCGGATCCCGGCCCGGGCCGCGGCGGCGGCCACGGCGTTGGCCAGGTTCCCGGTCGACGGGCAGGCCAGCACCTTGAAGCCCATCTGGACGGCGGCGGCGAGGGCGACCGCGACCACGCGGTCCTTGAACGAGTGGGTCGGGTTGCCGCGCTCGTCCTTGACCCACAGCGCGCGCATGCCCAGCTCAGCGCCGAGCTGCCCGGCCTGGACCAGCCGGGTCCAGCCGGGCTCGGTGTTCGGGGTACGGTCCACGTCCGCCGGGACCGGCAGCAGGTCCTTGTACCGCCAGATGCTGTGCGGGCCGGCTTCGATCTGCTCCCGGGTGACGGCCGGGAGGTCGTAGCTGACCTCCAGCGGCCCGAAGCACTCGGGGCAGGCGTGCTGGGCGCCGATCGGCGCGGAGTGCCCGCATTCGCGGCAGCTCAGGCCGGTGGCGTAGCCGAAGCGGGAAACAGAAGGGACGGAACCGGGGGCGGGAGTCGCGCTGTAGGTCACGGTGCTGAGGCCTTTCTCCTCATCTTTCCCGTGACCGGTGGGCCACGGGCCGGAGTTAGCACCTGTCACGGGAGACCTCACCGGGTGGTCCGGGCAGGGATGCCGCCGCTGATGGGCAGGCACACCTCACCGTGATGGTTGCCGGGGCTTCACAGGGCCGATCCCTCCACCCCTCTGGATGAGCGGTATGCAGTTGTGCTGCCACTGTAACCCGGAAACGGACACCGGTCCCAACGCAGGGTCCCGGCCAGGGCCGCCCGGACCCGATAATCTGGCCGCACATGAGCGCACCAGCAGCAGGCGGACGGGTCCTCATTGCGTCCAACCGGGGTCCGCTGTCGTTCACCGCCGGCGCCGGCGGGCAGCTGTCCGCCCGGCGCGGCGGCGGGGGCCTGGTGTCCGGCCTGCTGTCGGTTGCCGCCGAGCGTGACGTGCTGTGGGTGTGCGCCGCGCTGAGCGACGCGGACCGGGCCGCGGCGCGCCGCGCCCCGGACGGCCAGCTGGGCCTGGACGGCACCCCTGGCGGAGCCGGCGTCCGGCTGCTCGATATCCCGCCGGACACGTTCGACGCGGCCTACAACAAGGTGGCCAACTCGGTGCTGTGGTTCATCCAGCACCTGCTCTACAGCACTCCGCACGAGCCGCAGTTCGGCGCCGCGTTCCGGCGCGACTGGGACGGGTTCCGCCGCTACAACGCGGCGTTCGCGGCCGCGCTGGCCGCCGCCCCCGGCGCCGGCCGCGCGGTGGTTCAGGACTACCACCTGTCGCTGGTCCCCCGGATGCTGGCCGAGCTGCGCCCGGGCATCAGGATCGCGCACTTCACGCACACCCCGTGGGCGCCGCCGGAGTACTTCAGGATCCTGCCCGATGCGGTCGGCCGCGAGGTACTGGAGGGCGTGCTCGGCGCGGACCACGCCGGGTTCCTCAGCCTGCGCTGGGCCGACGCGTTCCTGGCCTGCTGCCAGGAAATCCTCGGCGCGGCGGTGGACCGCACCGCCCGCCAGGTCCGCTACCGCGGCCACCTGACCACCGTGGGCGTGCATCCGCTGGGCGTGGACGCCGCCGAGCTGACCAGCCGGGCCGCCCAGCCGGACGTGCAGGAACGCGCCGCGGCGCTGGCCCGGGCCACCCGCGGGGCCCGGCTGATCGTCCGGGTGGACCGCACCGAGCTGTCCAAGAACATCAACCGCGGGCTCGCCGCGTTCCGCGAGCTGCTGGTCACCCGCCCGCAGTGGCGCGGCAAGGTCACGCACGTGGCCTTCGCCTACCCGTCCCGGACCGACGTGCCGGAGTACCGCGCCTACACCGAGGACATCCAGCGGCTGGCCGCGGTGATCAACGAGGAGTTCGGCACCCCGGACTGGCAGCCGCTGATGCTCGAGGTGTTCGACGACTTCGCCCGGTCGCTGGCCGCGTACCTGCTCGCCGACGTGCTGCTGGTCAACCCGGTCAGGGACGGCATGAACCTGGTGGCCAAGGAAGCGCCGATCCTGTCCCGCCATGGCTGCGCGGTGGTGCTGTCCGCCGAGGCCGGCGCGGCCGACGAGCTCGGGTCCGAGGCGCTGCTGGTCAACCCGTACGACATCAGTGCCACCGCGGAGGCCCTGCACGCCGCGCTGGTCATGCCCGACGCCGAGCGGGTCCGCCGCTGCCAGGCGCTGGCCAAGGTCAGCGCGGCCATGCCACCGCGCCTCTGGTTCGACGGCCAGCTCGCGGCCCTGGACCAGCCCGGCGAGCCGGACCCGGTCCCCACCGCCGACCCGGTCCCGGCCTGAACACCCTGAGCCCCTCAGCAGTTGGTGTCTGAGTCCGGGCCGAACGCGGCGGCCAGGCCGCCGAGCAGGGCCAGGATCCCGGCCGGCCCGTCGACCAGCAGGTCCGCGTGCCCGGCCAGGCCGGTGGCCTCCGCCGAGCCGCTGCACACCGCCAGGCCAGGGACGCCGTCCGCGCGCAGTTCCGCCACGGCCGCGAAGGCCGGGATGTCGCCCAGGTCGTCCCCGGCGTACAGCACCGCGCCCGCGGACCGCTCGGCCACCAGGCCGGTCAGCGCCGCGCCCTTGTCCGCGCCGGCCGGGCGCAGCTCGAGCACCAGCCGCCCCGGCTCGACGATCAGCCCGGCGCGCTCGGCCAGCCCGGTCAGCGGCCCGCGCAGCCGGTCGAGCGCGCCGGCCGGATCCGCCGTCCGGCGGGTGTGCACGGCCAGCGCGTCGCCCTTGTCCTCGGTCCAGGTGCCCTCGGCCGCCCCCGCGGCGGCCAGCACGCCGGGCAGCTCGGCCCGGGCCGCGGCGACCTCGGCCGACGCCGGCGGGCGGCTGAGCTGGCCGTCGTGCCAGCGTTCCCGGCCGTACTGGCCGAGCACGATCAGCCCGGGCACGCCGCCGAACCCGCCGAGTTCCACCGCGTCGGCGGCCGGGCGCCCGGTGATGATCGCCACCGTGCCGGCCCGCCCGGCCAGCGCGGCCAGCGCGCCGGCCGCGCCGTCGGCGCCGCGCGCGTCGGCCGGGTCGGCCACGATCGGCGACAGCGTTCCGTCGAAGTCCAGCGCGATCAGCGCCCGCCGTGGCTCGCGGACCAGCGCGGCCAGCCCGGCCCGGCCAGCTTCGGTGGACGGGGCCGGCAGGCTCACCGGCCGCCGCCCGGCGGGGTGCGCATCCGGTGCCGCCGGGCCCGCTGCCGCCGCAGCCGGGTCACCAGGGCGGGATCGAACTCCATCGCCTCCGGGCGGTCAATCAGCTCGTTCAGCAGCTGGTAGTACCGGGTGGACGGGATGCCGAACACCTCGAGGATCTCGCGCTCCTTGGCCCCCGGCTGCCGCCACCAGCTCCGCTCGAAGGCCAGGATGCGCATCTCGCGCTCGGATAGCATCACCCGGCCTCCCGTTCTGCTGAGAATCCCCATCGTAGGCAGGCCCACTATGCCGTGGGGCCGCCGGCGACGTACGCTCACCCTTCGTGGCCACCTATGACTGCCTGACGTTCCTGACCGACTACGGGCTTGAGGACGGATTCGTTGCTGCTTGCCACGGGGTGGCGGCCCGGATCCTGCCCAGTATCCGGCTGATAGACATCACTCACCTGGTGCCGCCCGGCGATGTTCGCCGCGGCGCCGCGGTGCTCGCCCAGACCATCCCCTACCTGCCGCCCGCCGTGCACGTCGCGGTGATCGACCCGGGGGTGGGCACGGCCCGCCGCGGGGTTGCCATCCAGGCCGGCGATGGGATCCTGGTCGGCCCCGACAACGGGCTGCTGTCCTGGGCCATTGCCGCGCTCGGCGGCGCCCAGCGGGCCTGCCAGCTGACCAACGGCGAGTGGTGGCTGCACCCGGTGTCACCCACCTTCCACGGCCGGGACATTTTCACCCCGGTGGCCGCCCGGCTGGCGGCCGGCGCCGACTTCGCCGAGGCGGGCACCGAGATCGACGTCGCGGAGCTGGTCGCGCTGCCCGCGCCGACCAGCCGGGTGCGCGACGGCGAGGCCGAGGGCGAGGTGATGTCGGTGGACAGGTTCGGCAACGTGCAGCTGTCCATCGCCGCCGCCGACGCGGACTCGCTGGGCCTGGGCTTCGGCTCGCCGGTCGTGGTGCGCTGCGGCCGCCGCCAGCTGACCGTGCCCTACCTGGAGACGTTCGCGGCGGTCGCACCGGGCGAGATCGTCGCCTACACCGACAGCGCCGGCCTGATTTCGCTGGCCGTCAACGCGGGCGACGCGGCCGAGCAGCTGGGCCTGCCGCCGGGCGCGCATGTGCGGCTGTCCGCGGCCCGGCCGTCCTGACCGCGCCCGGCGAATTCGGCACCTTTTCCAACATCTGAGCAAACGGTGCCGAAAAAACCCGTGCGTGGCAGAATGCGTTTACCCGCAAGGAAGGCAATGCTGGAGTGCCTGTGAGGTTCCCCCGTCCTTCGATGGCACCCGTTGCCGTCGCCGTCGCCGCTGCCATGATCGCGGTGGGCGGCGGGACGGCCTCCGCGGACACCCCGCGGCAGTCCGAGTGGTGGCTGGCCAAGCTGCACATCCTGGACGCCCAGAAGATCAGCCAGGGCTCCGGGGTCACGATCGCGGTGCTGAGCACCGGCACCGACACCGCTGCGCCGGACATCAAGGGCTCGGTCAGCAACGGCCAGGACTTCAGCCACTCCGGCCGGTCACCCGGCGGGCCGTTCTACGGGATCCAGGGCACCGAGCTCGCCAGCCTGATCGTCGGGCACGGCCATGGCGCCAGCCACGCTGACGGGATCCTCGGGGTGGCCCCGGCCGCCAAGATCCTCTCCATCCGGGTCACGCTGGACAGCGGCGACCCGGAGCTGGGCAACAGCCAGATCGCGGCGCGCCTGCCGGCCTCGATCGCGAACGGCATCCGGAGCGCGGCCAGGGCCGGCGCGACCGTGATCGAGCTTCCCCTGGACCCGGCGGCCGAGTCGGTCACCGGCACGCCGGGCGCCACCGCCATCGCCGGGCCCAGCCAGGCGGAGAAGGACGCGATCGCGTTCGCGCTCAGCAAGGGCGCCGTGCTGGTCGCCCCGGCCGGCGACGACGGCGCGTCCAGCCACGCGATCGCCAACTACCCGGCCGCGTTCCCCGGGGTCATCTCCGTCGGCGCGTTCGACAGCACGCTGGACAAGGCCCCCTTCTCCAGCAAGCAGGCGTACGTGAAGATCACCGCGGCGGGCCTGGGCGTGACCGCCGCCACGCCCACCGGCTACACCTCCATGAACAGCACGGCCGCGGCCGCGGCCGTGGTCACCGGCGTGGTCGCGCTGGTCCGGTCGGACTTCCCCGCGCTGTCGGTGCAGCAGGTGACCAGGGCCCTGGAGACCAGCACCCAGTTCCGGCATCCCGGCGGGGACGTTCCGGGGTCCGGGTTCGGCGTGGTCGACGCGATGGCCGCACTGAAGACGGCGACCCGGATGGCCGAGCCCAAGGGCCAGGCGGCCGGGGCCAACGCGGTGCCGCGGATGGTGCCGATGGCCCCGGCGGTCACCTCGACCAGGGCCACCCTGGCCCACCGGATCGAGCGGGACGCGCTGCTGTCCCTGGCCGTGCTCGTGGCCCTGCTCGCGCTGGTCGGGCTGATCGTGCTGGCCCGGCGGATGAGGCCAGGGTCGCGCCGCGGCGCGGGGCTGACCCCGCCGCAGCCCGGCGACCGCCCGCTGCTCGCCTCGGTCGGCGCGGGCGGCCAGCCCCCGCCCGAGTTTCTGCCCGCCCCCGGCTCGGGCGGCCTCAGCGGCGCAAACTACCCGCCCGGTTTCGAGCCGGCCGCCGCGTTCGGCGGCCCCGGCCGCCCGGGCCCGAACGGGGACGCCCCACTCAACGGGGCCAGCGCCCTGGGCGGGTTCGGCCCGCCGGGCGACGCCGCGCCGTTCCCGCCCGCCCCGGCAGCCGGCCGGCACAGCGCGGACGGCCCCGGACGGCCCCGGCACGGCGGCCGGCCCGCGCCGCCCCGGCCCAAAGTGAGCGGCCGCCCGCCGTGGGAGCCCGCGCTCAAGCCGGATTCCGAACTGCCGTGGGCCGCGGGCCCCGCGTCGCCCGCCCCGGTCCCGCCGGTCCCGTCGGCGCCCCCGCCGCCCGCCCCGCTGCCGCCGGCCGCCAGGCCGAACCGGCCCGGGCCCGCGGGCGACCCGTCCTGGGAGACCGGCCCGGCCTCCCCGGACGGCGCCAATGGCTCGAACGGCTCCCACGGGGCGAACGGCTACTGGGCCGCACCGGTGCTGCCCGGTGACCTGAACCCGACCGGGCGCCGCGAGTTCACCGGGGCCCAGGACCTGAGCCCGGCGCACGGCGCCCCGCCGCTGCCGATGCGGCCCCCCGCGGAACCGCCCGAGGCGGACCGGACCGACGCGTTCCCGGCCTACCCGGCCGAGTCCCACTGGCCCACCGACCGCTGACCGCTACCCCGGCGGGCGGCTACTCCGGCCGGCGCCGGCCGGCCTGCTGAGCGGCCTTCTCCTGGGCGATCTCCGCTTTCCGCGCCGAGGCGTACATCGGCACGTACTCCTGGCCGGAGAGCTTCCCGATGGCCTCCATGACCGTGTCGGTGACCGCACGCCGCTGCCGGCCGCCGGTGCCCTCGGCGCGCAGCGCGTCGAAGGTCAGCGGTGAGCCGATCTTGACCTGGATCCGGCGCAGCTTCGGCACCGTGCGCCCGGGCGGCAGCACCCGGTCCGTGCCGATCATCGCGACCGGGATGACCGGCACCCCGGAGTGCAGCGCCAGCCAGCCGATCCCGGTCCGGCCCCGGTACAGGCGGCCGTCAGGGGACCGGGTGCCCTCGGGGTAGATGCCGAACAGCGCACCGCCGTTGACCCGCTCCAGCGCGGCCTCGAGCATGGCCTGCGCGGCCCGTGCGCCGGCCCGGTCCACCGACAGCTGGTTGGTGGCCCGCATGTACATCGCGGTCACCCGGTCGACCAGCCGGGTGCCGGTGAAGTACTCCGACTTGGCCGCGAACGTGACCGGCCGGGTGACCATGAGCGGCAGGAAGATCGAGTCGAGGATCGACAGATGGTTGGAGGCGAGCAGCGCCCCGCCGGTTTCCGGGATGTTCTCCAGGCCGGTGACCTCCGGCCGCCACAGCACATGCAGGAAAGGGCCCGCCACGACCCGTGATGCCCGGTACTGCACGGGATCCTCCACTCATCGGGCTGCGGTGGCGCAGTCACAGGTTAGCTCTCCGTTGCGGTTCACGACATAGCGGCTTTACGGAGCCGTCACCGCTGGTCCCGGCCGCGGCGGCCGGATCGGGGACCGCGGCGACCACCGCGATGACGAGCATCAGCGCCAGCGGGATCGCCGCCGCGGGCACCGTCACGCCGGAGTCGTCGGCGATCCAGCCGAGCACCGCTACCAGCCACATCGCGGCCAGCGCGGGGCGCAGCAGGGGGAGTGCGGCGTACGCCCGGTTGAGGCCGTCCAGCCGGAACCGGTGCGGCCGGGCCAGGATCAGCGCGGCCGCCACGACCACGGCCGGCACGATGGGGCTGTACACGGTGGTGGTCAGCGAGCCGACGTTGGCGCTGATCTTGCGCTGCAGGATGCCGCCGGACCCGCCGTGCAGCACGTGGCCGACGAACGCGCCGATGTCGGAAGGCCCGGCCGAGGGGACCAGGTAGTCGAGCACGGCGAAACCGGTCACCAGCACCAGCCCGCTGGCCAGGATGAGAAGCGCGCGCCGCCAGGTGACCCGGATCCCGGCTACCGCGGCGAGCAGCAGCAGGAAGCCGGGCACCATCGCGATCGTGCCGCCGACCTTGGCGCCGAACCCGGGCCAGCCCAAGGCCACCACCGCGATCAGCGCGATCGCGCTGACCGCCAGGACGGCCCGGCGGCGGGCGCCAGCCTCCGGCTCAGGACCGGCCGCGCCGAGCGCGGTAGCCGCCCAGGCGGCCAGCAGCAGGGCGGACGCACTGTACACGCCCAGCGCGTTGTTGCCCACGCCGTAGAACCGGCCCGCCTCCAGTGCGGACAGCCCGAACGGGGTGCCCAGCTGCAGCCGGGACCCGGTCATCACGTCCAGGCTGATCACCGCCACGGTGACCGCGGCGACCACCCCGGGCGGACCCAGGGCCTGTCCCGCAGCCCCAAGCTGGCTCGCGAGCCCCCGCATCCCGCCTGGCGGCGTTGCCGGCGTCGCCCATCGCTCCGCGATCGGCGTTATTGCCGCTGCCTTGCCAGCCGGGCGCGGGATGCCCGCTCCCTGATCGGCCCGGGACTCCGGGACAGGCCCTAGCGGCCTGCGGCCCCACGGGCCGGCCAGCGCGACCACGGCGATGACCGCGGTCCACGCCGCGGCCAGCCCGTACAGCAGGACGGCCGGGTGCGGCAGCAGCCACCAGGGCACCAGGCTGGCCAGGAAGGTCCCGGCCGGGACCGCCCCGAGGGTGACCCCGGCGATCGTGTAGGCACGGCGGCGGCGCTGCCGCCGGGCCGGGTCCTTGCCCCGCAGCAGCAGCGCGAGCAGCCCGAATACCACGCCCTCGCCGAACCCGTAGATCAGGAAGAAGGCCAGCACGGTGGACCGGTAGACCTGCGCCGCGGTGTCCTGCCCGGTCAGCCCGCGGACCACGGCGGCCAGGCTGGTGCCGCCGCGCGGGTCCGCGGTGACCGGCGAGCCGACCGTGGCGGGCGGCACGGCCACGCCGCGCCAGCCGAGCACGGTCGGGGTGAGGTCGGTGATCAGCGTCATCCCCGGCTGCCGGGTGGACGCGGCGGCCAGCCGGCCGGCTTGGTAACCGGGGCCGGTCACGATCACCGCCCGCAGCTGCGGCGCCGCGTCGTCGGCCAGCCCGGCCACCATCAGCCGGGCCCCGGGCGGCTCCTCCGCCGCGATCCGGCCTGCCGCGGCGTCCGCGGCCCGCAGCGCGGCGGCACGGGCCGCAGGGGCGGCCGGGAGCGCGCCGAGATCGATCACGGTGAGCGGGCAGCGGGCCAGGACCTGGCGAGTCACCGCGGCGGCCGACGGCAGGTAGGAGCCGACGTGGCCGCCCGGGCCGGCCAGCGCCAGGGCGGCCCCCGGCCCGGCCGCGGTCGCGCACCCGCCAGGGCCGCTCGCCCGGGCCAGCAGCCCCCAGTACGGGCCATAGTGCAGCGGCTGGTTGGCGGACACGATCCGCCGCATCGCCGGGATCAGCGCGGGCGCTCCCGCCGGTGCGCTGACCGGGGCCGTGGTCGCGGCGGGCACCACCAGCGGCATCGCCGGGCAGGGTGCCGCGGGCCCGCCGCGGGCCGAGCCCGTCCCCGGTGAGAACGAGGGATCCTCCGCCGCCCGGGCGCCCGAGTTCAGCGTGAGCCAGCCGTCGGCCGGGCAGCTGCGGGTGTGCACCGCGGATACCACCAGCGACCCGGCCGACCCCTGCCCGGCCAGCCGCCAGAGGGCCGGCGTCGCGGTGGCGGACAGGTCGGTCCACCGCAGCCCGGGCAGTCCCACGATGATGACCGGCCCCGGCTCACCCGTCCCGCCGGCCGCCGCGGCGCCCGCCGGTGCGGCCAGGCCCGCCAGCACGGCCCCGGCAGCGGCCAGCGCGGCCGCGCCCGCAGGCACGGCCCGGCCCAGGCTCAATCTCACGCGGACCACCGTATCCGCGCCGTCGTGCCGATTTGCCCTAGGGCCTGTCTCGGAGTCGCGAGCCGGCCAGGGGCTTCGAGGCAGGCCCTGGCCTCCCGAACCCGCTGCTCCGTCCCGCCCGCTGCGCACCCGGCCCAGGTCTCCAGCGACCCGGTCACCAAACCTCGGGAGGTATCGCCGCTGGCCAGGGGCTCCGGGGGCGGGAAGGCCAGGCTGGCGATATTGATGCTGCCGTGCCTGTCACCGGGACGATAACCTGGATGCCGCGCACACCACGTGCCGCCTCCAACCCGCCTCGCGTAAAGGTCTCGCTGTGCCCACTGGCAAGGTCAAGTGGTATGACGCCGACAAAGGGTTCGGCTTCCTCACCCGTGATGACGGGGGTGAGGTGTTCGTGCACTCGTCCGCACTCGTGGGCAGCGGCACAGTGCTGCGGGCTGGCCAGCGGGTGGAGTTCGGGGTCGCGGAGGGCCGCCGGGGGACGCAGGCCCTGCAGGTCCGCACGCTCGATCCGGCGCCGTCGGTGGCCAAGACCGCCGCGAAGAGCCCGGACGAGATGGTCAACCTCGTGGAGGACCTGATCAAGCTGCTTGACGGCGTCTCCAATACCTACCGCCGCGGCAAGCACCCGGACAGCCGGGACGCCAAGAAGATCGCCGCCGTCCTCCGCGCGGTAGCCGCTGACATCGACGCCTGAGCCGATCGGCGCCTGAGCCAGAAGCGGCCACCCTTCCGGTTAGACCGCCACCCGGGAGGGTGAGCGGCGGGCTTCCACGATGCGGTGGCGGCGCCGGGCCAGCAGGGCCACCAGGGTCGCCGCCAGCCCGGCCGCGGCCACCGCCAGGCCGGCCACGCCGCTGGAGGTCAGCGACATGGCCAGGCCGGCCAGGCCGCCGGCCACCCAGGACAGCTGGTGCAGCGTCTCGGACGCGGCGAACGTGGACGAGCGGATCTCCTCGCCGATCTCCTGCTGCAGGATCGAGTCCAGCGCCAGCTTGACCAGGGCCTGGCCCAGTGCGGCCATCGCGGCCACCACGAGTGCCGCCCACAGGCCGAAGAACAGCGCGCAGCCGATGCACACCACGGTGGCCAGCGCCAGCATGCCGAACACCAGGACCTGCGGGGCCCGCGACTTCAGCCCCGCCCCGATCGCCGTGCCCAGGAACCCGCCCAGCGCGGCCGCGCCGATCATCTCGCCCAGCGCGACCTTGTCCGGCACCGACCCGAAGTGCACGGTCCGCAGCAGGAACGCCAGGAAGAAGATCATGAAGCCGGAGAACGCGCGCAGCGCCGCGTTGGCCCCCATCGCCTCGGCGACCGCCGGCCCCAGGGCCGGGAACCGCCACCGGCTCCGCGGCTTGCGCAGCGGCCGGGTGCCGCCGGGATCCACGTTCTCCTCGCCGAACGGGAGCTGGCCGCCGGGCTCGGGCGCCGCTCCGGCCGGCACCGGCTCCGGGCCCTGCGGCCCGCGCTTGAACACCACCGTGACCTGCTCGGAGAGCGGGGTATCCACCCCGTCAGGGAGCCGGAACGCCAGCACCATCGCGGCCAGGTACACGAACGTCCCGATCCGCAGCACCCAGCTGGCCCCGGCCGGCCCGCCGCCCAGCAGCGCGGCCAGGCCGGCCGCCAGCAAGGCCCCGGCCGTGGAGGCGATCAGCGACGCCAGCGACGACCTGGCGTTCGCGGTCACCAGCGTGATCTCGGCCGGCAGCAGCCGCGGCGTGATCGCGCTGCGGGTCACGCCGAACGCCTTCTGCAGGACGAGCACGCCGAACGCGGCCGGCAGCAGGGTCAGCGCGTCGTTGTGCGACACCGCCCCGGCCATCCCCCAGCACAGCAGGCCGCGGGCGAGCAGCGTGCCGGCCAGGATGAACCGCCGGCCCTGCTGGACCCGGTCCAGCACCGGGCCGATGAACGGGGCCAGCACCGCGAACGGGGCGATGGTGATCAGCAGCGCGAGCGCCACCCGGCCGCGGGCCTGATCCACCGAGGCGCTGAAGAACAATGTGCCCGCCAGCGCCACCGCGACGAACGCGTCACCCATGCTGCTGGCCGCGGTGAGCTCGATCAGGTTGGCCAGACCGGTCCGGCCGGCCCCGCCCGCCCGGGTGAGCCGCCGCATCGCCCGTTTCGCGCCCTGGCCGGCCCGGGCGCCGCCCCGGCCCACGGACCGCGCGGCCGAGACGGCAGAACGCCATCCCCCGCTGTCCCGCGAGCTTCCGCCAGGCCCGTGCATGCCACCAGTATTCTGCCTCGCGCGGCCGGAAACGACAGCGCCTGCTGGCGGAGACGGCAGTGCCTGCTGGCCGGGACGGCGTGGGCCCGGCAGACGGGTAGCCTGCACTCCGGGGTTATCCGCACCCTGGCCGCCGCAGATGAGGAACAATTACCGACCGTGAGTCCAACCCGTACCCGCACCAGGGAGCCGGACCAGGCCTGCGCGCAGGCCGTGGACCTTGCCCGGGCGGCTGCCGCGGAGGTCGCGGCCGCCGGCCAGGTCGGCGATCACCTGGGCGTTCAGGCCGACGGCGACCGCGTGGTCACGCACCTTTTCGCGTGCGCTGATCCGGCTTACGAAGGCTGGCAGTGGGCGATCACGGTGGCCCGGGCGTCCCGGGCCAAGGCCGTGACCGTCTGTGAGGCGGTCCTGCTGCCCGGCTCGGGCGCCCTGCTCGCGCCGGCCTGGGTGCCGTGGAGCGAGCGGGTCCGCCCCGGCGACGTCGGGGTCGGCGACCTGCTGCCGGCCGGCCAGGACGACGAGCGGCTGGTGCCCGCGGTCTCGCTGACGGGCGACGACGGGCTGCTGGACTGGGACGACGCGGCGGACTGGGCCGATGGCCTGGACTTGCTGGCCCTGATGACCTGGCCCGGTGCCCCGGTCGCCGCGCCCGGCGCGGACCCGGACGCCGCCGGAGTGACCGACGGCCCCGCCGCGGCGGCAGAGCATGCCCGGCCCGTTCCGGAACCCGCCCTTCCCGGCGACGTGCCGGAGACCGGCCGGGCCCGGGTGCTGTCCGCGACCGGCCGGGACCTGACCGCGGACCGCTGGTACGCCGGTGCGCACGGGCCCCGCACGGCGCTCGCCCACGCCGCCCCGGCGCCCTGCCTGAACTGCGGGTTCCTGATCCGGCTCGGCGGCCCGCTGGGCCGGGCCTTCGGGGTCTGCGCGAACGAGTACGCCCCCGACGACGGCCGCGTAGTGTCCCTCGACCACGGCTGCGGCGCGCACTCCGAGGCGACCGCCCCGGCCGGCCCGTTCGCTGGTGCCGCGCTGGCCGCGGGCGACCCCGGCTACAACCTGGTGGACGCGGCCGGCGTCTCGCTGGCCGACACTGTCTTCGAGCCCCTCGACTGAGGCCGGCGGAGCCAGCAGCGCCTCTCCAGCGGCCCGGAGCGAGCGGCTAGCACTGCCCGGAGCGAGCGGCTAGCCCAGCCCGCCGCTGCGCCGCCCGGGCCCGGGACCGCTTGAGCACCGGCACGTACCACAGCCCGAACAGGCCCTCCCCGACGCCGGCCACCGCGACCCAGATCCACCAGCGGTCCTGCTCGGGCAGCTGGCTGCGGACCGCAAACAGCACGATCAGCGCCACCGCCCAGGCCGCCGTGATCCCGCCCGCAATGAGCTGATCGGGCCCCTCGAGCGGAGGTGGTGCCGGCTGCCGCTGGCTGGACATAGGATCCAGGTTAACCCGCGGTTTGGCGGCAGTCCGTCCGGGCCGCCGGCCGTGCCGTACCGAACCCCGGGGCCGCCCGTGGCCCAGGGCCCACCACCCGTAACCCGCCGACGGCGTCAGGAATACCGCTCTCCTGATTCCCGTTAGCAAGAGTAATGACTCGGGCTAAAAATTATGACGACAGCAGTACAGCACAGATCGGACGCGGGCCTCGCCACGGCGCTGCGCATTTCGGTGAGCCGGCTCGCGCGCCGGCTGCGGGTGGAGCGGATCGCGCAGGGCCAGGGCGATCATGCGCTGTCCGACACGCAACTGGCCGCGCTGGCCGCGCTGGAACGGCACGAGGCGATGAGCCCCGGCGAGCTGGCGGAGCACGAGAAGGTGCAGCCGCCCTCGATGACCAGGGTGATCGCAGCGCTGGAGGCGGGCGGCCTGGTGACCAGGATGCCGCACCCCACAGACCGCAGGCAGGTCGTGCTGACGGTGACCTCGGCCGGGCGGGAAGTGGTGACCCAGGCCCGCCGCCGCAAGGAGGCGTGGCTGGCGCTCCGGCTGAAGGAGCTGACCCCGCAGGAGCGGGCGACGCTGCGGGCGGCCGCGCCGATCCTGGAGAAGCTCAGCCAGTCCTGACCCGGCGAGCCCGCCAGGGCCGGATGTTCTCCTCCCTGCGGACCCGCAACTACCGGCTGTTCGCGGCCGGGCAGGTGGTGTCCAACACCGGCAGCTGGATGCAGCGGGTGGCGCAGGACTGGCTGGTCCTGCAGCTGACCCACGGCAGCGGCACGGCCCTGGGCATCACCACTGGGCTGCAGTTCTTCCCGATGCTGTTCAGCATGTGGGGCGGCATGGTCGCGGACCGCTACCCCAAGCGCCGGATCCTGATGGCCACCCAGGCCGCCATGGGCGGGCTGGCGCTGATCCTCGGAGTGCTGGCGCTGACCGGCACGGTGGCGATCTGGCACGTATACGCGCTAGCCCTGCTGCTCGGCGTGATCACCATGGTGGACAACCCGACCCGGCAGTCGTTCGCGGTCGAGATGGTCGGCCGGGACGGCATGGCCAACGCGATCGCGCTGAACAGCGCGGTGTTCAACCTGGCCAGGATCGCCGGGCCCGCGGCGGCCGGGCTTGTCATCGCCGTGCTCGGCACGCCGGCCGCGTTCCTGGCCAACGCCGGGTCCTACGCCGCCGTGCTTATCGGCCTGAAGCTGATGCGGCCCGGTGAGCTGCACACCGTGCCGCGGGCCCCGCGGGCCAAGGGCCAGCTGCGGGAGGCGGTCGGCTACGTCTGGTCCCGGCCGGACCTGCGGCTGCTCATGGTGCTGGTCTTCTTCGTGGCGACGTTCGGGATGAACTTCCAGGTCACCAACGCGCTGATGGCCACGCAGGTGTACCGCACCGGGGCCGGGGCGTTCGGCCTGGCGTCCACCGCGTTCGCGGTGGGGGCGCTCGGCGGCGCACTGCTCGCGGCCCGGCGGGGCAAGCCCAGCCTGGCCGGGTTGCTGGTGATGTCGCTGGCGTTCAGCCTGACCGAGATCGCCGGCTCGCTTATGCCGGACTTCGTGCTGTTCCTGATCCTGCTCGTGCCGACCGGGCTGGCCCTGCTGAGCTTCAGCACGGCGGCGAACTCGGTGACCCAGCTCAGCACCACGGCGGCCATGCGCGGCCGGGTGATGGGCCTGTACATGCTGGTCTTCCTGGGCGGCACCCCGGTCGGCGGGCCGCTGGCCGGGTGGATCGCCGAGGCCGCCGGGCCGCGGGCCGCCACGCTGGCGGGCGGCGCGATCGCCCTGGTGGCCACGATGGTGGTGACCGTTCTGCTGGCCCACGCGCACGGGGCCAGGGCCCGGTCGCTGCCGCGGCGGGCGCTGCAACGGGCGCGGCAGGCCAGTCTGGGGCTCCCGGTATGGGTGCCGATGCGGCTGGTGACCGAAGGTTCTGCTACGAATAGGTCATGACTGCCTACCTGGCCATGGATACCGGACAGACGACGAGGCCGACCTGGCGGTTAGGGCCATGAGGCGGCCATGAGGCTGTTCGTGGCCGTCACCCCGCCGGCCGGCGCTCTGGACGAACTGGAAGCCGCGGTCGCCCCGCTCCGTTCGTCCTGCCCCGGTCTGCGCTGGACCGGGCGGCAGAACTGGCATGTGACGCTGGCCTTCCTCGGCCAGGTCGACGAGGCCGTGGCCGACAAGCTGGGTCCCGCGCTGGGCGAGGCGGTGGCCAGAGAGCCAGCTGGCCTGGTTTCGCTGGGCCCGGCCGGCAGCTTCCCCGAGGACCGGGCCTGGGCCAACGTGCTCTGGGTCGACGTCAAGGATCAGGGGGGGTTCCTGAACCGGCTGGCGGCGACGGTCGGCGACGTCGCCGGGAAGGTGGGCGCCCCGCCGGACCGGCAGAAGGAGTACAAGCCGCACCTGACCCTGGGCCGGTGCCGGAACGCGGCTAAGGTCGGGCCGCTGGTGGCCAAGCTCGCCGGGTTCCGTGGCCGCCCGTGGGCGGCCGGGGAGATCCGGCTGTTCCGGAGCCACCTGCGGCCGCAGTGGCCCGAGCCGCGCTACGAGGACCTGGGCGGCTGGCCGCTGGCGGCCGGCCGGGTAGCGCCGGCCTAGAGCCGCTCGATCACGTAGTCGAGGCAGGCGGTCAGGGCCTGCACGTCCGCCGGGTCGACGGCCGGGAACATGCCGATGCGCAGCTGGTTGCGGCCCAGGCTGCGGTACGGCTCGGTGTCCACGATCCCGTTCGCGCGCAGGATTGCGGCCAGCGCGGCCGCGTCCACGGACGCGTCGAAGTCGATCGTGCCGACCACCGCGGAGCGCTGCCCGGGGTCGGTCACGAACGGCGTCGCCACCGGCGACTTCTCCGCCCACGCGTACAGGTGCCCGGACGACTCCGCGGTGCGCGCCGTGGCCCACGCCAGCCCGCCGCGGGCCAGCATCCAGTCCAGCTGGTCGGCCATCAGGAACAGCGTCGCCACCGCCGGGGTGTTGTAGGTCTGCTGCTTGCGCGCATTGTCGATGGCGGTGGGCAGCGAGAAGAACCCGGGGATGTACCGGCCGCTGGCGGCGATGCTGGCGGCGCGCTCCAGCGCGGCCGGGGACATCAGCGCCAGCCACAAACCGCCGTCCGAGCCGAAGCACTTCTGTGGCGCGAAGTAGTACACGTCGAACTCGGCCGCGCTGACCGGCAGCCCGCCTGCCCCGCTGGTCGCGTCGACCAGCAGCAGCGCGCCCGGGTCGGCCCCGGGCACCCGGTGGACGGGCATGGCCACGCCGGTCGAGGTCTCGTTGTGGGTCAGCGCGTAGGCGTCCACCCCGGCCTCGGCCCGCGGTTCCGGGTGGCTGCCCGGCGGCGCGGCGATCACGGCCGGCTCGTCCAGCCACGGCGCGGCCGCCGCGGCCTTGGCGAACTTGCCGGAGAACTCGCCGAAGACCAGGTGCTGCGACCGGCGGCCGAGCAGGCCGTGCACCGCGATGTCCCAGAACGCCGTGGTGCCGCCGTTGCCGAGCACGACCTCGTAGCCGCCGGGCAGGCCGAACAGCGCCGCGGTGCCTTCCCTGATCCGCTGGACCAGGGCGCGGACCGGGGCCTGGCGGTGCGAGGTGCCCAGCACCCCGGCGCCGGGCCCGGCCAGCGCGGCGAGCTGCTCCGGCCGGATCCGGGACGGGCCGCAGCCGAACCGGCCGTCCGCGGGCCGCAGCCCGGCCGGGATGGTCAGTGCTGCCGGGGCCTGGCCCGCGGGGGCGTCAGACATCCTTGTCCAGCACCTCGGCCGCCCCGTCGACGTCGCTGACCGGCCGGGACTTCGGCCCGACGTAGCGGGCACTGGGCCGGACCAGCCGCCCGGTGCGCTTCTGCTCCAGGATGTGCGCGGCCCAGCCGGCCGTGCGGGCGCAGGTGAACATCGAGGTGAACATGTGCGACGGCACCTCGGCGAAGTCGAGCATGATGGCCGCCCAGAACTCCACATTGGTGGCCAGCACCCGGTCCGGGCGGCGGGCGTGCAGCTCGTCCAGAGCGGCCTTCTCCAGCGCCTCGGCGACCTCGAACCGGGGCGCGCCGAGCTCGCGGGCGGTCCGCCGCAGTACCCGGGCCCGGGGGTCCTCGGCCCGGTAGACCCGGTGCCCGAAGCCCATCAGCCGGTCGCCGCTGTCCAGCGCCTTCTTCACGTACGCGGTGGCGTCGCCGGACTTCTCTACTTCCTCGATCATGCTGAGCACCCGCGCGGGCGCACCGCCGTGCAGCGGCCCGGACATCGCGCCGACCGCGCCGGACAGCGCCGCGGCGACGTCCGCGCCGGTGGAGGCGATCACGCGGGCGGTGAAGGTGGAGGCGTTCATGCCGTGCTCGGCGGCCGAGGACCAGTACGCGTCGATGGCCTTGACGTGCCGCGGGTCCGGCTCGCCGCGCCAGCGGATCATGAACCGCTCGGTGATCGTCTTGGCTTCGTCCACCCGGCGCTGCGGCACCATCGGCTGGCCGGTGCCGCGGGCCGACTGGGCTACGAAGGACAGCGCCATCACCGACGCGCGGGCCAGGTCGTCGCGGGCCTGCTCGTCGCTGATGTCCAGCAACTGCCGCATGCCCCAGGCCGGGGCCAGCATGGCCAGCGCGCTCTGCACGTCGACCCGGACGTCGCCGGAGTGCACCGGGATCGGGTACGGCTCGGCCGGCGGCAGGCCGGGGGAGAACGCGTTGTCCACCAGCAGGCCCCAGACGTGCCCGTAGGACACGTGCCCGACGAGTTCCTCGATATCGACCCCGCGATAGCGCAGGGCGCCCCCCTCCTTATCGGGCTCGGCGATTTCCGTCTCGAATGCGACGACGCCCTCAAGCCCGGGAATGAAGTCGGACATCTGCGCTTCCTCCGTCTCCTCATCAGGGGGCTGACCCGGCGGCCTGCCGTACGTTGCGGCCACCGGGCGGTATGCCCAGCGCCCGGCCGCGGCGAGAGGGCCAGCCGGTCCATTCAACCGCGCGCGGGCGGCAATAAGCTAACCGCATGGACACCGCCGCCGGGCCCGGGACCGGTCAGGACGCGGATCCGGGCTTGCACCGGGCCATGCTCGACCCCGACCCGGTGGCCCAGTTCAGCCGGTGGCTGGCCGACGCCGAGGCCGCCGGGCTGCCCGAGCCCAACGCGATGGTGCTGGCCACGGTGTCCGCGGCCGGCCAGCCGCGGGGCCGGACCGTCCTGCTGAAGAGCCACGACGCCGGCGGCTTCGTGTTCTACACCAACCGCACCTCGCGCAAGGGCACTGACCTGGCCGCCGTGGCCCGGGCCTGCCTGACGTTCCCCTGGTACGCGCTGCGCCGCCAGGTGATCATCGAGGGCACGGTGCAGGAGCTGAGCACGCCGGACAGCGAGCCGTACTTCCACAGCCGCCCGCGCGGCTCCCAGCTGGGCGCCTGGGCCAGCCGCCAGTCCACGGTGATCGGGTCCCGGGACGAGCTGGAGAAGCGGTACGCGGAGCTGGAGCAGCGGTGGGCCGGGGAACCGGTGCCGATGCCGGATTTCTGGGGCGGTTACCGTGTCGTGCCGGCCGCGATCGAGTTCTGGCAGGGCCGGGTGAACCGGCTGCACGACCGGTTCCGTTACCGGCGCGCCGGCGACGCCTGGGTCATCGAGAGGCAGGCCCCGTAAGACTGCCAGGCAAGCCCGCTGAACAGGACACTTACCTGCGGTCTCAGATCTGCATAGGGATTAGGGGCGGCGGAGCATAGCATCAGTACGGAGGGGAGGCCACCTTGACCGCGCACGGGCTCATCGACACCACGGAGATGTACCTCCGCACCATCTTCGAGCTGGAGGAGGAGGGCATCGTCCCGCTGCGCGCCCGCATTGCTGAGCGGCTGTCGCAGAGCGGCCCCACGGTCAGCCAGACGGTCGCGCGGATGGAGCGGGACGGGCTGGTCCGGGTCGAGGGTGACCGGCAGCTGGCGCTCACCGGCGCGGGCCGGGATCTGGCCGTCCAGGTCATGCGCAAGCACCGGCTGGCGGAGTGCCTGCTGGTCTCGGTGATCAAGCTGCCCTGGGAGCAGGTGCACGTGGAGGCCTGCCGCTGGGAGCACGTGATCTCCGACGACGTGGAGCGCCGGCTGGTCGAGCTGCTCGACTACCCGGTCCGCTGCCCGCACGGGAACGTGATCCCCGGCCTGGCCGAGCTCGGCGTGCCGGAAGACGCCCAGAAACGCGCCGTGTCAGCCAGCCAGGAGGACGCGGTGGCCATGACGAAAGTGGCATCTGCGCACCAGTCGGTGGTTATCGTCCGCCGGATTAGCGAGCAAGTCCAGAGCGACCCGGATTTGATGCTTAAACTCAAGGACAGTGGCATACAACCGGGACGTCAGGTAACGCTCTGCGCGAGCGATGACTGTGTGCGGGTGACCAATGCGGATGAAACCGGCAGTGCGTCAGAGATCCCTAGGGACACCGCCTCGCATGTGTTCGTTACCCGGGCGTAGCTCGTGCGGAACCAGTCCCCGTGGCGGCGTAGCCCGTGGTCAGCACGGTCTGGCGACCGCCAGGTGAGGCGCCAGGCAGGCCCGCTCCGGCTGGCCGACGAGCTCGCCACGGTCAGCCCGCTGACCCCTGCCGACGTCCTGCAGGACGCCGAATCGGCCATTGTGGTCACCGACCGGCTGGGAAACTTGCAGTACGCAAATGCGTTTGCAGCCGGGCTATTTGGCTTTCCTGATGATCCGCAGCACCTGACCGGGCGGTCGCTGCTTTCGCTGGGATTCGAGGAAGGCGATCTGCAGAAGGCCAGCGAGCTGGAAGGGCAGGTGCTCGGCGGGCACGCCTGGGAGGGCACGTTCGCGATCCTGCGCGGCGACGGCAGCCGGGTGTTCGTGCGGGCCCAGGCGGTCCCGCTGCGGCCGCCGGGCAGCGAGATCACCGGCATCGTCATCATGGCCCGCGAGGCGACCCGGCGGGCCAGCCTGCGCGAGCGGGAGCAGATCAAGCTGCTGGAACGGATCGGCGAGCGGCTGTCCGGGTCGCTGGAGTTCGGCGCGACGCTACGGCACGTGGCGGAGACCCTGGTGCCGCAGTTCGCCGACCACTGCCTGATCGACCTGCTGCGCGGTGACCGGCTGGTCCGGCAGATGCAGCTGCACTCCCGCGGCTGGATGCCGCAGCCGGGCACCTGGGCCCAGGTGGGCGAGCAGATCACCTACCCGCCCGGGCACTTCTGCCACCAGGCGATGACCTCGATGCAGACCGTGATCGTGGCTGACATCGGCACCAGCCGGGCCCCGGCGCCCAGCGCCGCGTCGCTGGCCACCTGCGACGACGTCGGCCTGCGGTCGGTGATCGCGGCCCCGCTGATCGTCCGCGGCTCGCTGCTCGGCGTGATGAGCCTGGCGCTGTCCGCGCTGACCGAGCGGGAAGAGCCGACCTACGGGCCCGAGGACGCCGGGTTCCTGTCCGCGATCGCCAGCCGGGTGGCGGTCGCGATCGACAACGCGATGCTGTTCGAGGAGGAGCGGCGCACCGCGCTGGCCTTCCAGACCAGCCTGCTGCCGGACGACCCGCCGCCGGTCGACGGACTGGAGGTGGCCTACAAGTACGTGCCCGCCAAGCCGCTGGCGGACCGCGGGCAGGGCATCCAGACCCAGGTCGGCGGCGACTGGTACGACATCATCCCGCTGTCCGCGGGCCGGGTCGGCATCGTCATCGGGGACGTCGAGGGCCGCGGCGCCCGGGCCGCGGCGATCATGGGCCAGCTGCGGGCCGCGCTGCGCGCGTTCGCCCAGGACGACAAGCCGCCCGCGGAGATCCTGCGGCGGCTGGACGACTGGTGCCGGACCATCGGCCCGTCCGGCGCGCAGGCGCACGGCTTCGCCGCCGGGGACCCGCCCACGGCCAGCTGCACCTACCTGGTCTATGACGCCTGGGCCAGGACGCTGTCCTTCGCCAACGCCGGGCACGACGCGCCGCTGCTGGTCACCGGGGCGGACGTGGGCCAGCTGCCCATGGAGCACAAGGGCCTGCTGCTGGGCGTGCGCGGCCGGGGCATCGCCGGGGTGCCGACCTACCAGGAGGAGACCCGGCGGCTGGAGCCGGACTCCACGTTGGTGTTCTACACCGACGGGCTGACCGACCGGCGGTCCCGATCGGACGGGACCGGCCACTACACCGAGGCCGAGGCATTGGCGATGCTCTGCCAGGCGGTGCGGGCGACCGCCCGCGGCAGCGTCGAGGACGTGGCCGCGGCCGCCGAGCACGCGGTGCCCGGGGACATCGACGACGACATGGCGATCGTGGTGATCCGCACCTCGTCGGCCGACCTGGCCTCCTGGGAGGGCCGGTTCCTGGCCGAGCCGATCCGGGTATCCGAGGCGCGGCGGCTGGCCCACCAGATGTTCCTGCGCTGGGGCATGGAGGTGGACCAGACCGACCTGGCCTGCCTGCTGGTCTCCGAGGTGGTCACCAACGTGGTGCTGCACGCCGCCGCGACCCAGCCGCGGCGCAGCGAGTTCCTCCGCCCGGCGATCGACCCGGAGGCCGGCCCGGACCCGCTGCTGACCGACTGGCCCGGCGGGCTGCTCGCCATGCTCGAAGAGGAGGAGGACGACCACGGCCCGGGCGGCGGCAAGGAGTTCACCCTGCGGCTGCGGCGCGGCGAGAGCGCGGTCTGGGTCGAGGTGTTCGACGCGGACCTGCGGCTGCCCCGGCTGGGCTCGGCCAGCGAGAACGACGAGGGCGGCCGCGGCCTGTACCTGGTGGACCAGCTGGCCAGCCGGTGGGGATCGCGGCCGACCATCGACGGCAAGGCGGTCTGGTTCGAGATCCCGCTGCGGGGGCCAGCGCCAGCGCCGCGAGCTGAGGCAGCTGGCCCGGCCGGTTGACCAGCCCAGCCGTGGGCTGGCCCAGCCGTTGGCTAGCTCAGTGGGTCGAGGCGGCCCACATCGCCAGCACGATGATCGCGAAGCCCGCGATGATCGCCGCCCACGTGCCGCCGCTGACCCCGAAGCCCATCCGGCGCCGGGCCCGGGTCAGGAACAGGGCCGCCAGAAAGGCCAGGAAGAACAGCAAGATCAGGCCTGACGTCATCCGTTCCTCCCGGGGTGCTCACCTTCGAGCATAAGCCCGGAATGGCGGGGTTAAACGCGGGCCAGCTCAGGAGGCGAGGCCGGTCAGGGTGCCGTCCGGGCGGCGGACGGGTCGCGGAGGCGGGCAGGCCGCAGCCCGTCCCCCGTACTGACTCCAGCCTGTCCCGGGGCTTGCGGTCAGCCACCGCGAGCCGCAGCGAGCGCTCCCAGCGGTGCTTACTTTCGGTAATCAACAACACGGATAGTAGCCAGGGCGGGTCGCGTGCGGGCAAGAATTGGCTGGTCAGAGGCCACAGAACGGTAGATCGCCGTCGCGAGGCGGGGCGTAGCCGGGTCTATGGTCGGCAACCGAACTGGGCGGTAACCTCGTACCTAGACCGGGCGAATCCGGCAGGCCTCAGCACGCCCTGGGGCTGCGGCCCGGTTACCCCTTGCCGCTGGGCGGCGGCCAGGCCGATGGAGGGCATTGTGGCGGAAGCATTCATCGTCGAGGCGGTACGGACCCCGGTCGGCAAGCGGAACGGCGGCCTGTCCGGCGTGCACCCTGCGGACCTGGCCGCGCACACGCTGCGCCAGGTGGTCGAGCGCAGCGGGGTGGACCCGGCCGCGGTCGACGACGTGGTCATGGGCTGCGTGATGCAGGTCGGCCCGCAGACCATGGACATCGCCCGGACCGCGTGGCTGTCCGCGGGCCTGCCCGAGTCGGTGCCGGGGGTGACCATCGACCGGCAGTGCGGCTCCTCCCAGCAGGCCGTGCACTTCGCCGCGCAGGGCGTGCTGTCCGGCACCCAGGATCTGGTCATCGCGGCCGGCGTGGAGAGCATGAGCGTGGTGCCGATGGGCACCTCGGTCCTGCTCCCGCTGGAGAAGGGCCTGCCCGGGCCCTTCGGCCAGGGCTGGAAGGAACGCTACGGCGACACCGAGATCTCCCAGTTCCGCGGCGCCCAGCTGATGTGCGAGAAGTGGGGCATCAAGCGGCAGGCGCTGGAGGAGTTCTCGCTGGAGAGCCACCAGCGGGCGATCATGGCCATCGACGAGGGCCGGTTCGCTGGGCAGATCGCGCCGATCGCGGGCGTGGCGAACGACGAGGGCCCGCGCCGGGACACGACGATGGAGAAGATGGCCGGGCTGGCCCCGCTGCGCGAGGGCTGGGAGATCACCGCCGCGGTCGCCTCGCAGATCAGCGACGGGGCCGCCGCCGTGCTGATCGCCTCGGAGGCGGCGGTGCAGGCGCACAACCTGACCCCGCTGGCCCGGATCCACGCGCTGGCCGTGGTCGGCGACGATCCGGTGTTCATGCTGACCGGGCCGATCCCGGCCACCGGCAAGGCGCTGGCCAGGGCCGGGCTGACGGTGGACGACATCGACGTGTTCGAGGTCAACGAGGCGTTCGCCCCGGTGCCGATCGTCTGGGCGCAGGAGACCGGTGCCTCACTGGAGAAGACCAACCCGAACGGCGGGGCGATCGCGCTCGGCCACCCGCTCGGCGGGACCGGCGCGATCCTGATGACCAAGCTCGTGCACGAACTGCACCGCACCGGCGGCCGGTACGGGCTGCAGACGATGTGCGAGGGCGGCGGCCAGGCCAACGCCACGATCGTCGAGCGGCTCTGAACGGGCGGGGCCCGCGCCCCCGGCACCGTATCCCTCAATAATCGTCATCCGGCTGGGGCCGGGCTGCCTCCTGAGGGCGGCCCGGCCCCAGTGCTGTCAGACCCATGGCGAAGGCCTGGGATGAGCTGTCGGCTGCAAGGAATATACAAATCTAGTTAGAGGTTTGCTATTATAGAGTACGTAAGTTACCTGGAGATCTGGATACTGGTCCTGGTCCCGGTACTCAGATGGAGGTGAAAGACATGCTGCTCACAACGTTCGATCCGTTCGCTGAGTTTGACCGTCTGGCCCGTGGGGCGTTCGGTCCGGCCAGGGGCGCCCGGGTCTCGCCGGCTGTCCGGATGGACGCCATCCGGCGCGAGCACGACGTGCAGCTCCGGTTCGACCTGCCGGGCGTTGACCCCGCCAGCATCGACGTGACCGTGGAGCGCGGCGTGCTGTCCGTCAGCGCCAAGCGGGACGAGGAGTACGCCGAGGGCGAGAAGCCGTTCATCCGCGAGCGGGTGATGGGTTCCTTCACCCGGCGGATCCGGCTGGCCGACACCGTGGACGCCGACCGTATCGAGGCCGCGTTCGACGCCGGCGTGCTGACCGTCACGGTCCCCGTCGCGGAGACCGCGAAGCCGCGCAAGGTGGAGATCACCAGCGGCACCAAGGCGGAGATCGCCGCCTGACCCAGCGATACGCTAGCCGGGCCCGGCGGTCTCGTGCCGCCGGGCCCGCACTCGTCTACGGAGCCAGCCGTGCCGTCATTGCCCATGGATGACGAGAACCTGCCGCTGTTCACCGTCGGCCAGGTATCGGACATGCTGGAGATCCAGCAGGCCTTCCTGCGCCGGCTCGATGAGCACGGGGTAGTCAGCCCGTCGCGGTCCGAAGGCCGGCAGCGCCGCTACACGAGGCACGAGATCACCGTCGTCCGGTACGTCGTCGACCTGGTCGGCGAGGGGATGACGCTGGCCGCCGTGCGCCGGGTCCTCGAGCTCGAGGCCCAGGTGCGCGCGCTGGAAGCGGAGCGTGACGCGCTCCGGGAGGCGGTCGCCCAGCTCGGGGAGACCGTCGCCCACCTGGAGCGGCGACGGGCCGCCCAGCGGCAGGAATCGTGAACCACTGAAACCGGGCCGGCCCGGCTGGCCGCTGACGGTCTGACCGTCAGCGGCTGACCGGGCCGCCTGCGTGCCGGTGCACGTTTTCCTGCTTGGACGGGCCCGGCTCGGCCGGGGCCACCCAGCGGCCCGGGGCGGACGGGTCGACGACGCCGGCCTCCAGCCAGGTGTAGCGACCGGCGAGGATCCGGCGGGCCAGCGCGGTGTCCGCGCTGTCGGTGTTGGACCACAGCTGGGCGAACAGCTCGTCGCAGCGCAGCCGGGCCTGCTCGCAGTAGGCTGCGGCGAGCTCGGCCGAGGTGCTGCCGCGGCCCTCCCGCCCGGCCGCTGCGGTGTCGGCCTGGGCGCGGGTGCAGGCCGCGGCCATCGCGAACAGCTCGGCGCCGATGTCCACGATCCGGCCGAGGAACCCCTGCTTGCGCTCCAGGCGGCCCTGCCAGCGGGCCATGCCGTAGAACGTGCACCTGGCCAGCTTGCGGCTGGCGCGCTCGACGTAGCGCAGGTGGCCGGCCAGCGGGCCGAACTCGGAGTAGGCCCGCGGCTGCTGGCCCTTGCCGGTCATCAGGGTGGGCAGCCACTTCGCGTAGAACTCGCCGGCCCGGGCGGCGGCCTTGGCCCGCTGCTTGGCGGCGACGCCGGGCTCGATCAGCTCGCCGGCCGCGGACAGGTGCGCGTCGACCGCCTCGCGGGCGATGAACAGCCGCATGATCTCCGAGGAGCCCTCGAAGATCCGGTTGATCCGCATGTCCCGCAGCATCTGCTCGGCGGGCACGCCGCGCTCGCCGCGGGCGGTCAGTGATGCGGCGGTCTCGAAGCCGCGGCCGCCACGGATCTGGACAAGCTCGTCCACGATCCGCCAGCCCATCTCCGAGCAGTACAGCTTGGCCAGCGCGGCCTCGATCCTGATGTCCTGCCGGTGCGCGTCGGCAAGCTGGCTGGACAGCTCGACCACGGCCTCGAGGGCGTAGGCCGTGGCGGCGATGAACGCGATCTTCCTGGCGACCGCCTCGTGCTCGCCGATCGGGCGGCCCCACTGGACTCGCTCGGCGGACCATTCCCTGGCGATCTTCAGGGCCAGCTTGCCGGACGCGGCGCAGCTGGCGGGGAGGGAGAGGCGGCCGGTGTTCAGGGTGGTGAGGGCGATCTTGAGGCCCTGGCCCTCCTTGCCGATGCGGTTCCCGGCGGGGACCCTGACCTGGTAGAAGCGCGTGACTCCGTTTTCGAGGCCGTGCAGGCCCATGAACTGGTTGCGGTGCTCGACCGTGATGCCGTCGGCGGTGCCCTCGACCACGAACGCGGTGATGCCGCCGCGGTGGCCGTCGCTCTTCGGGACCTGGGCCATGACGACGAGGAGGTCGGCCACGACGCCGTTGGTGGTCCAGAGCTTGACGCCGTTCAGGACGTACTCGGAGCCGTCCGGTGAGGGCTCGGCAGTGGTGGCCAGTCTGGCCGGGTCCGAGCCGACGTCGGGCTCGGTGAGCAGGAACGCGCTGATCTCGCCGCGGGCGCAGCGGGGGAGGTACTGGTCCTTCTGCTCGTCGGTGCCGAACATGGCCACCGGCTGCGGGACGCCGATCGACTGGTGCGCGGACAGCAGCGCGGCGACGGCGGGGGAGGCCGAGCCGACGATCATCAGCGCGCGGTTGTAGTAGAGGTAGGACAGGCCCAGGCCGCCGTACTCGCGCGGGATCTTGATGCCGAAGGCGCCGAGTTCGGCGAGGCCGGCCACAGTCTCGTCAGGGATGCGGTCATCGCGCTCGATAGCGAGGCCGTCGATGCTGGTTTCGGTGAATGTCTTGAGGGCGGCGCAGAATTCCTCGCCGCGGCGGGTGAGGTCGGGGTCCGCGGCGGGCGGGGGATGGATCAGGTCCAGCTGGAAGTCGCCGAGGTAGAGCTGCTTGCCGAAGCTGGGCTGGGTCCAGGCCTGCTCGCGGGCCGCCTCCGCGACCTGGCGGGCCTCCCGCTCCGTGACCTGGCGGGTCGCCTGCTGGGCGGTTGCGGGGTTCTGCTCGGTCATAGCCGCCGTCCTCGTCCCGGGGTGCCGTGTTGCGCTGAGTTGCTCTGACACCTGCCCCGGATTACCGGGGGGTAACCTACGGCTGGGTTAAACGTCGGTGCGGTCGGCGGTCAGACGTCGGTACGGTGGAAGTTCAGGTAGGAGCGGGAGGGGGTTGGCCCGCGCTGGTCCTGGTAGCGCGAGCCGTAGACCGGCGAGCCGTACGGGTGCTCGGCCGGTGAGCTGCACTGGAACAGGCAGAGCTGGCCGATCTTCATGCCCGGCCACAGCTTGATCGGCAGCGTGGCCACGTTCGACAGCTCGAGCGTGACGTGACCGGAGAAGCCGGGGTCGATCCAGCCCGCGGTTGAGTGGGTGAGCAGGCCGAGCCGGCCGAGCGAGCTCTTGCCCTCCAGCCGGCCCGCGACGTCGTCCGGCAGCGACACGAGCTCGTAGGTGGAGCCGAGCACGAACTCGCCCGGATGGAGTATGAACGGCGCGTCGCCGGCCGCCTCGATCAGCCGGGTCAGGTCGGGCTGCTCCACCGACGGGTCGATGTGCGGATACCTGTGGTTCTCGAACACACGGAAGAACCGGTCGAGGCGGACATCGATGCTCGCGGGCTGGATGAGCTCGGGCGAGTACGGGTCCAGCTTCACCCGGCCCGACTCGACCTGAGATTTGATGTCGCGGTCGGAGAGCAGCACAGTGGGAACCTACCGCGTCCGGTACGATGTCGTCTCGGGTCAGCATGGGGCGGACCGGCCAGGAGCCGGGCCCCCACGCTGACCTACGCGGGTGTAGTTCAATGGCAGAACATCAGCTTCCCAAGCTGACAGTGCGGGTTCGATTCCCGTCACCCGCTCCAGATGAAATGCCAGGTCAGCGGGCATGCCGGACATGGTTCTCTAGCTCGTTGGTCTCTTGTTGATCTCCATGGGCCATTACCGGGCTTGAGCTGTGCTTCCAGTGAGCCGTCGCTGGGCTGGCCCTAACTGGCTTTGGCGGTCTCGATGTGGGCGTCGATCGCGCTCGTGATAGCCAGGTCAGCTCCTTGTGCCCCGTGCTGGTAGATGATCGCCGAGTCCGTTGTTCTGCAATGTCGCCGCCCGGCTGGTACCGGCCACGGCATCGGCCAGGCACCGGTGAGCGTGAACCGCGGTGAGAGGGCCCCGCCCGCTGCCTGCTAGTGGGTGGCAGGGCTTGACAACCATTGGTGCCGCCGTGAAGTCTACCTGCCGTAAGGGGGGCTGACCGGATTGCGCCGCCTCTGCCGCGCATTAGGTCCGGTCACCAACCACACGATGGACTGCTGACCCTAGGGGACATTCCATGCAACGTCGTGGACGCTTCATTCCAATCGTCATCGCAGCGGGCATCGCGGTGACCTTGACGTCCACCGCCGCGTCGGCCGCGCCGGACAACGTGCGGCTCACCAACGACACGAACGGCGGCTACGTCAGCGACTACACGATGGTGACCGGACAGCCCTACACCGACGCCACTTTGAGCGAGTGTGGACGATCGCATGGCCGCCAGAACGAGCCATCGGTCGCCATCGACCCTCGCAACACCAACGTGCTGGTGGGCAGCTCCAACGACTACTGCGGCGTGTACAACGACGGCGTGGACCCGAATGGCGCGCCGATCGCGTCCGGGCCGATCTGGCTGGGCTACTACCGCTCGACCGACGGCGGTGCCAGCTTCCAGAGCTCGCTGGTGCCCGGCTACCCCGGCGACACCAGCCCGTACGCCGCTCGCGCGCACATCCGGACCGCCAGCTCGGGCGACCCGGTGATGGCCTGGGACAGCCACGGCCGCCTGTTCGCCGGTTCGGAGAGCTCTGACGACCCGGCCGGGACGAAGAAGACGTTCGGGGACGAATGGGTGGCGACCTACCAGAACCCCGACGGCCCCGATGGCAGCACGGCGAACGACGGGAAGGAATTCGTCCGCTCCGAGATCGTGGCGAAGGGCTCCTCCGCGCCCAACCTCAACGGCAAGTTCCACGACAAGACCGCCATCGAGGCGGACCGCACCGGCGGCTCGTGTGACGGCAACGTCTACTTCGCCTGGTCGCGGTTCACTAACGGGGGCAGCAACATCTACTTCTCCCGGTCGACCGACCACGGCGCCACCTGGTCGCAGCCGCAGTTGCTGACCTCGAGCGTCAACGACGTACAGGTGCCCGAGGTCACCGTGACCGGCAACGGCCACGTCTACGTCACTTGGGTCGCCACGATCGGGAACAAGAAGACCGAGACCGACGCGGTGCAGTACGCCAAGAGCACCAACTGCGGTGGCAGCTTCGCCCCGGTGAACACGGTTGTCACGTTCGAGGGTTACGCCCACCAGGACGGCGGGGCTCGTGACTGCGGCGACGGTGCGGACGCCTGCCCGTCCGGATACACGTTCTTCCGCGCCGACACCACCCCGCGTTCGGCCACGGACCAGAACGACAAGTCGAGCGAGAACGTCTACATTGTGTACGACGCCGCCTATGGGCCGGACGTGCAGACCGGGACGTCGTACGGCATGGTCGCCCCAGGAGTCGGGTCGTTGTCAGCCGTCTACTACACGGTGCTCAACGGTGCGACCGGTGCCCACACCGCCCCAGTGCTCGTGGATAAGCCGACCAAACAGCACCAGCTGTTCCCGGATATCGCCGTGAACGGGGGCACTGCCCACGTGCTGTGGTGGGACAGCCGAAACGACTCCAGCTGCGACAGCGCGCGCACCTGCGCCCAGCAGCCGATCGGCAACACTGCGGACAGGCGTGTGGTGCAAGACGCCCTCGACACCTATGCGACCACGTTCGCGGCTGGCAGCGGGCCGACCGGAGCAGCCGCGACGCGGCTCAGCACCGTGTCCACGAACCCGAACTTCGAGCAGTTCGACGGCCGGCAGGTGCCGTTCGCGGGTGACTACCTGTGGATCGACAGCGTCGGCACCAGGACGTACGGCGTGTGGACCGACTGGCGTAACACCGTTCCCGGCACCGACGCGCGGGAGACGTCGGGGTCCGGCGCGGAGCC
>DASVBE010000373.1:0-16341 GCA_036375995.1 Streptosporangiaceae bacterium
GGAGCTCCGCGAGCAGTTCGAGCGGGAGGCGCCGCGGTGGGTCCCCGACCTGGCCTACCGCCGGGTCTTCGACCGGCTGCACACCCGGCTGCGCGAGCGGCTGGCGGCGATGGCGGCCGACCCCGACGACGCGACCCGGCGCCGGTTCGACCAGTGGATCGAGGACCTGCCGGACCGCCTCGAAACGTCGCCCGAGCTGCGCGAGCGCGCCGAGCGGCTCAAGCGGGACGCGCTGGGCAGCGCCGTGCTGCGGGACTGGTCGCTGTCGCTGTGGCAGCAGGCCAGGGAGGCGCTCCGGGCGCAGGCCGCCGACCCGGACTCGGAGCTGCGGCGGCGGCTGGCCGGGGCGCTGGTCGCGGCGGGCCGGCGGCTGGCCTCGGACCGGCAGTTGCAGGACGGGGTGGAGCGCATGATCGAGTCCGGGACGCGGGCGATCGCGGGCCAGTTCCACGACGAGCTGGCGGGTCTGGTGACCGGGACCATCGAGCGGTGGGACGCGGCCGAGACCTCGAACCAGCTGGAGCTGCTGCTGGGCCGGGACCTGCAGTACATCCGCATCAACGGCACGGTCGTGGGCGCCGCGGTGGGGCTGGCCCTGCACGCGCTGGCGCTGGTCCTGGGCTGACCGCGGCTGTCACAGCTCCGGGTAGTGCCTTGTCTCAGAGGGCAGAAGGGAAGGCCGAACCGGAAGGACAGAGTTCATGCGAGTCTTCGTCACAGGGGCCACCGGGGCACTGGGACGGCACCTGGTCCCCGCGCTGGTCGCCGAGGGTCATGAGGTCACAGCCACCACCCGGACGCCGGCCAAGGCGCCCGGCCTGCGCGCGGCAGGCGCGGCGCCGGTCATCCTCGACGGCCTGGATCGCGACGCGGTGATCGCCGAGGTCCTGGCCGCGTCGCCGGACGTGATCGTGCACGAGATGACCGCGCTGGCCAGCATGCGCAGCCTGCGCCAGCCGGACAAGGTGTTCGCCACCACCAACGCGCTGCGCACCCAGGGCACGGATAACCTGCTGGCCGCCGCGGCCCAGGCCGGCACCCGCCGGGTGATCGCGCAGAGCTACGTCAGCGCGAACGCGCGCACCGGGAACCTGGTCAAGACCGAGGACGACCCGGTCGATGCGGATCCGGTCCCCGGGGCCCGCCAGGCGCTCGCCGCGATCCGGCACGTGGAGGAGACCGTTCCGCGGGCCGCCCCGGAGGGCATCGTGCTGCGGTACGGCAGCTTCTACGGCCCGGGTGCCTCGGACATCCTGCTGGACACGGTGCGCAAGCGGCAGTGGCCGCTGATCGGCGGCGGCACCGGGATCTGGTCGTTCATCGAGATCACCGACGCCGCGGCGGCCACCCTGGCGGCGGTCAGCCACGGCGCGCCCGGGGTCTACAACGTCGCCGACAGCGACCCGGCGCCGGCCGCCGAGTGGCTGCCCTACCTGGCCGGCCTGCTCGGCGCCAAGCCGCCGCTGCGGGTCCCGGTCTGGCTCGGCCGGCTGCTCGCCGGGGAGTTCATCGTCGCCCAGATGACCAGCGCGCGCGGCTCGTCGAACGAGAAGGCCAGGAAGGAACTCGGCTGGGAGCCGCGCTACCCGAGCTGGCGGGAGGGGTTCCGTGCCTGGGTCAGCGGATGACGCGGCCGGCTACCGGCCGCTGCTGTTCTCCATCGCCTACGGGATGACCGGGTCGGTCGGCGACGCCGAGGACATCGTCCAGGACGCGTTCCTCGGCCTGACCCGGGCCCGTCTCTCCGGCACCGTGGTCGCCGACCAGAAGGCGTACCTGACCACGGCGGTGACCCGTCTGGGCATCAACTACCTGAACTCGGCCCGGGTGCGCCGGGAGACGTACGTGGGGGACTGGCTGCCCGAGCCGGTCGTGGTGCCCTTCGGCGGGCCCGCTGGCGGCACCGGCGTGGGGCCGGCGGCGGCGGGGCCCGGGCCGGCCGAGCACGCCGAGCTGGCCGACTCACTGTCGATGGCGTTCCTGGTCCTGCTCGAGGCCCTGTCGCCGGTGGAACGGGCCGTGTTCATGCTGCGCGAGGTGTTCGGGTACGGCTACCCGGAGATCGCGCGCGCCACCGG
Source organism: Streptosporangiaceae bacterium (assembly GCA_036375995.1). Lineage (GTDB taxonomy): Bacteria > Actinomycetota > Actinomycetes > Streptosporangiales > Streptosporangiaceae > DASVBE01. The sequence continues at coordinate 2,079 of DASVBE010000373.1, forward strand.
CAAGACCGAGGTGAACTGCCGCCAGATCTTCACCCGGGCCCGGCAGCGCATCGCCGCCGGGGGCCAGGGGCGGGACTTCGTGCCCGCCCCGGCGCGGCGGGCCGAGGGCGAGGAACTCGCCCGGCGGTTCTTCGAGGCCGCCGCGGGCGGGGACATGGACGCGCTGCTCGGCCTGCTCGCGCCGGACGTGGTCGCGCACGGGGACGGCGGCGGCAAGGCGCAGGCCGTCGGCCATCCGGTGGCCGGGCGGCTGCGGGTCGCGCGGTTCCTCACCGGGCTGTTCCGCCGCAGCTGGGTGCTCGGCGCGTCGCTGTGGCTGGCCTGGGTCAACGGCCAGCCGGGCGCCGTCCTGTACGACGCGCAGGGCCGCGTCATCGCGGTGGCCGGGCTGGACATCGCCGGCGGCCAGATCCAGGCGATCCACTCGGTGGTCAACCCGGACAAGCTCGGCCACCTGGGCCCGGTGTCCGACGTAGCCCGCCGCCCCAGCCGGGACTAGCGCCCGCGACGACGGCAGGCGCCGGCCCCGCCTGAATCCGATCGATGTTACGTCGCTTAACTACCTGGCGGTAAGCGACGTAACATCGATCGCTTTGGTTTGGGGCTGGTGGGACGGGTGGGCTGGTTAGCCGACGCCCAGGCTGCCCTTGGCGCCGGCTTCGAATACGCGGTACGGCAGCACGCGCTTGGCCAGCACGCTCACCCGCTCGGCGGCCTTGCCGGACGACACCCGCCGCGGCGGGCGCCGGGCCGCCAGCACCCGCTCGACGGTGGCGGCGACCACGTCGGCCGGCGCGCCGTTGATCTCGTCGCGCTCCATCACCCCGACGGCCTTCTTCAGCGCCGCGCCGTAGACCGGGTCGCCCTCGGCCGCGGCGGCCATCTTGCGGGCCGCGGTGAAGCCGGTCTTGATGTTGCCCGGCTGGACCAGCGTGACCTCGATGCCGAACGGCGCGACCTCGTAGGCGAGCGCCTCGGCCAGGCCCTCGAGGGCGAACTTGCTGGCGCTGTAGAACGCCTGGAACGGGATGCCCAGCACCCCGCCGAGCGAGCTGATCAGCACAATCCGCCCGCTGCCCTGGGCACGCATCTGGGGAAGGACGGCCTGGACCGCGCGGACGCAGCCCCAGAAGTTCGTGTCGAACTGGGCCTGGGCCTCGCTCAGCGCGGTGTGCTCGACCGCCCCGGCGACACCCCACCCGGCCGCGGCGATCAGCGCGTCCAGCCGGCCGTGGGTGCCGATGATCCCGGCGACGCCGGCTTTCACCGCGGCCTCGTCGTCCACGTTCATGACCAGGCCGGGCCAGTTCGGGCCCGCGGTGCCCCGCCTGCTGGCCCCGGTGACCGTCCAGCCTGCCCCGGCCAGGCGGTCCGCGCAGGCCCGCCCGATCCCGTCCGACGCCCCGGTAATCAGTACCACCCGTGCCGACTGCCCCATCTGGCTCTCCTGCCGCGGTCCGGACGCTGGGTGATCATCGTAGCCATATCGCACATTCCTGGCCCTGGACGCGGCGCGGCTGGAGGGTGCGCTGCGGCCGTTGCTGGACGACCGTGTCCGGGACCGGGCCCAGGCGGCCGGTGCGGCCATGGCTGACGGCCGGCCGAGCTCATCACCGAGACGACCGGGTCCGGCCGGGTCAGTCTGGGTCGGTGAACTGCGGGGGGCGCCTGGCGAACTCGGCGGAGACGGCTTCGGCCTGGTTCGGGCTGCCGATCAGGGCGGCGATCTCCTTCTGCTCGGCGGCGAAGCCGGTTTCGAGACCGGTCCGGCCAGCCAGGTTGATCAGGCGCTTCGCGGCCCGGATCGCGTGCGGGCTGCGGGCCGCGATGGCGCGGGCCAGCTCCATGGCCGCGGCGCGCGGGTCAGGGTCGGTGCGGGTCGCCAGGCCGATCGTGACGGCTTCGGTGCCGCTCACGATCCGGCCGGTGAACGTGAGCTCCTTGGCCACGTCGTGGCCCACCAGCTGGGGCAGCAGCTGGCTGCCGGTCATGTCCGGGATCAGGCCCCAGCGGATCTCCAGCACCGAGAGCCGGGCGTCGGGCGCGACGATGCGGATGTCCGCGCCCAGCGCGATCTGCAGGCCGCCGCCGAGGGCGTTGCCGGTCACCGCGGCGATGACCGGGACCGGCAGCTCGGCCCAGACGTAGGCGGCGCGCTGCCCGGTGGCCTGGGCCGGCCCGTGCGCGGGCGGCAGGCCGGCAAAGGCGCTGGCGCCGTCGCTGAGCCGCTGGCCGTCCCGCATCGCCTGGAACGAGCCGAAGTCCAGGCCCGCGCAGAAGTCCGGGCCCTCGCCGGACAGCACGACCGCGCGCACGCCGGGCTCGGACCTGAGCCGCTCACCCGTGCTGATCAGCCCGGCGAACATGGCCATGTCGAGCGCGTTGCGCTTCTCCGGCCGGGCCAGCCGGACGTCGGCGACCCCGTCGGTGATCTCAGCCGTGACCCGCCGCTCCGTCATCGCCGCTCCTCGGGGCTCGTCCTGCTGTGGCTGCAGTCTCGCACGCGGAACCGGTGCCCTCCGGCCGGCCTCAGTCTGGGGCTGGCGGGATCAGGGTTAGTCCTGGGAGCTACCGACGATCCGGTGGAGGGCGGCGACGTGGCCCCGGTAGGCCGCCCGGCCGGTGCCGGTGAGGCGGAGCCAGACCCGCTGCCGCGAGTTGCGGACGGCGCGGCGCTGAAACCAAGAGCGGCCCGGGGGCGCTTACTTCCAGGCGAACACCGGCTGCTCGTAGTGGGCCACCCTGGTGGCCAGGCCGTGCAGGGCGATCTGGCAGAACTGGTAGATGATCGCCGCCGTGGGGGCGTTGACCATCCGGCCGAGCAGCGGCAGCTGGAGCACCGGCCGGTCGGACTGCGGGATCTTCAGCAGCCGCGGCGGCACATCGAAGTCGGCCAGCGGGATGGAGTGGATCCGCGCCACCTCGGCGGCGTTGCGCCGCAGCCGGGACCCGGCCTGGCCGCCCCAGACCACCACCGGCGTCATCAGGTATCCCGATCGCGTGGCGTAGTCATCGAGCACCCCGAGCACGTCGGCCGGGCTGGTCTCGAGCGCGGTCTCCTCGGCCAGCTCGCGCCGCGCCGCGTCCTCGATGCCCTCGCCCGGATCCCGCCGCCCGCCCGGCAGCGCCCACTGGCTCGAATGGCTGCGCATCCCCGCCGCCCGCCGGGTGATCAGCAGGCAGGGTGTGTCCTCCTTGATGACCACGCAGACCGCCACCGAGGCCGGCTTGAGCCCGTCCCCGGGCAGGGCCGCGCGCTCGAAGGCCGCCAGATGCCCCGCCATCCGCTCGCGCAGCCCGGACGGATCAACCACAGCCATGCTTGTCTCCCTGCCCGCGCCGCACCGCGCCTCCTGCCGTCACAGCGAATGTATTTGGCCGGACGGCTCAGCTCCTACCCAGGCGGGCCATTGACGGGAGCCTGGCGGGCCGGGTGGCAGTGAACAGGGAGCGGGCCAGCAGGCCGTCCCCGATGGCGCGGAGCTGGGCGCGGCGTCTTCGCTGCCGCTCGGCGACGAACTCCTCGCCGTACAGCGCGGCCAGCCCGGCGAAGCTGGCGTCCCATTCGGACAGCCAGGCCTGCGCGGTCGCGGCGAACTCGGCCGTGCAGTCGGCCCGGCTGATCTGGGTGAAGCCGGCCGTGGCCAGCAGGTCCTCGTAGGGCCTGGCCGTCGACACCGCGGGCGCGCCGGAACGGGCGGCCCGGCGGCGCTGGGCCGGGGTCAGGCCGGCCGCCGGGTGGATGGTGTAGAACGCGGTGCGGCCGCCTGGGCGCAGCACCCGCCGGGAGGCTCTCAGCACGGAGAGCTTAGGGCGCAGTCAACACAGCACGTCGGTGTGCGCGACCCCGTCGAAGGTGCCGGCGGCGAACGGCAGCCGCCGGGCGCTGGCGGACACCGGCACGGCCCGCGCGGCCACGCCCTCCAAGCGGGCGCGCGCCGCGGCCGACCGCAGGCCCTCGACGGGCACGTCGGCCAGCACCACCTCGCAGCCGGTGGCCTTGGCCAGGTACACGCCGGGCCAGCCCTGCCCGGCGCCGAGGTCGAGCAGCCGGACTCCCGGGCCGAGCCCCAGCTCCGCGCCGAGCTTCCCGGCCTGCGCCAGCGTGGTGTACCCGTTCGCGCCCCAGTCGCCGCCGATCACGGTCCGCTCGATGCGCCGGGTCACGTCGGTCGGCCCGACCCGGTAGCGCTCGATGAACAGCTCCGCTGCCTTCGCCTCGCTGCTGGTCATGTTTCCTCCCGTGGGCCCGCCGCCACCGGCGGGCCCGCCCGCTTCCATTCTGGGACGCCGCCGGCGGCAGGGCCCGGTCAGCCCTGCAGCAGGCTCAGCACCTCACCGCGCTCCAGCGCGGCCCGGCCGCGCCCGCCTGGCCGGCCATCGCCGCCGCCCTCAGGCGGCCAGGGCGGCGGTGAACTGGACCGTGGTGCCGACGCTGTTCTGGATGAACGAGCCGGGCAGGGCGCCGGCGATCGCGTGAGTGGCCTTCCAGCCGGTGCAGTGCGCGGGCACGATCACGTCCGGGGCGAGCTTCTCCAGGGCGCTGACCGTGTCGCCGATGACCGGCTCGAAGATCGCGCCGCTCAGGTGGAAGCCGCCGAGCACGGCGTGCAGCTGGGTGATCCCGGTCAGGCGCTGGGCGTACCTGACGATGTTGATCACCCCGGCGTGGCCGCAGCCGGTCAGCACGACCAGCCCGCGGCCGGCCACGTGGGCGATCAGCGCCTGGTCGTCCAGGATCATCGGGTCGGGCTCCCAGGCCTGCCCCCGCCATGCCTGGTGGGCCGGGAAGCCCTTCTCGAACCCGGTCACGCGGTCGACCTCGCCGGTGATCAGCACCGAGCGGTCGAAGAGGAACGACGGCTGCCGCTGCTCCACGATCTCGAACCCGGCGCCCTCCAGTGCGCTGCGGCTGGTCGTGGGGATCTCGAACGGGTCCTGGCCGGGGATGGCCAGCCGCCGCCGGGTCCAGAACTCCGGGTGGATGAGCACCGGCAGATCCGCCCGGCCGAGCGTGCCGATCAGGCCGGACAGCCCGATCGTGTGGTCGAAATGGCCGTGGCTGCACACGATCGCCTCGATGCTGGCCGGGTCGCGGCCGAGCCGGCGCAGGTTGCCCACGCAGCCGTCCGGGGTCACCCCGGTGTCGAACAGCAGCTGCCGCACCTGGCTGCCCTTGCGGACCTCGACCAGCGCGGAGAACCCGTGCTGGGCCAGCGGCACATCGGGGCCCTGGCCGCCGGCCAGCGTCCGGGCCGGAAGCGCCGGGCCCGCCGCCCCGCGGCCGGCCATCGTCAGCCGCCTGGCCGGGCCCTGGTCGGGCAGCAGCGCGTCGACCGAGTTGTCGCAGACCATCAGCACCGACAGTGAGTCAACCGGCTCCAGCGGCAGGACCTCGCCACGCCAGTCCAGGTTCTCCGGCAGCGCCTCCACCGGGGCCGGCCAGGCCTGATCACCGATGCCGCACACGGTCAGCTCCTCCCGCCGCCGGCGGCCAGGCTATCCGGCCGGCGTGGAGGTGGCCAGCGACTGGTCCAGCCAGCTGCGCAGCGCCGGGACCGGCGCGGCCCCAGCCTGCCGGGCCAGCACCTTTCCGTCGCGGAGCACCATCAGGGTCGGGATCGCCTGCACCGCGAACCGCTGCTGCAGCCGCGGCGACTCGTCCACGTTGACCTTGACCAGCTTGAGCTGGCCCGGCCGCTCCTGCGCCAGCTGGGCCAGTGCCGGGCTGACCATCCGGCACGGCCCGCACCACGGCGCCCAGAAGTCGACCAGCACCGGGACGCCCGGGCCCTCAGCGGCGGCCGCGAACGTCTCGTCGGTGGCGTCGATGATCCACGGCAGCGGCTTGTGGCACTGGCCGCACTGCGGCTTGCCCGCCGCCGCCGCGGGAACCCGGTTCCTGCGCCCGCACTCCGGGCACCTGATGATCGCGTCTGACATGGTCACGCCTTTCTCACTGCTGCATGCCAGCGCTCCGCGGCGAGCGGTTGTTCCCGTGGCTCACTTGAGCGGGACGGTCAGGTCGCAGACCAGGGTGCCCGGCGCGGCCGTGCGCTGGTCGGCGAACAGGACCTGGCGCAGCGGGCCGGCCGCGGCCCGGCCCTGCTGCCGGGTCCAGGCCTCCAGCGCGTCGACCGCGGGCAGCAAGGCGGGCCAGCCCAGGTCCTTCTTGGCCAGCCGGATGTACGCCTCCTCGTGGGCCGGCTCGGTCCGGACCTGGGCGTCGGAGAGCGCCGGATCGCTGGCCGGGCCGGTGTCCGGGTGGACGCCGGGAGCGAGCGGGCGGCACAGCTCCAGCGGGCCGTCGCTGTCCTCGCTGACCTCGCCGTAGAAGATCAGGAACGGGCAGCCCTCGATGCCGGGCAGCCCCGGGCCCGCGGCCCGCAGCCGGGCGAACGCGTCGCCGAAGAACGCGTCGGTCTCGCTGGCGTGCAGGTGGCGGCTGATGGACAGCACCGTGCGCGCGGGCACCGTGCGGGTGGCAATGCCGTAGCTGGTCATGTCTGCTCCCTTGAGCCAGGCCTGGAGGTAGCCGGCCAGCGCCCGGCGGTCCGCGGTCTGCTCCTCGGCGGCCGCCCAGTACCGGCCGATCGCCTCAGCGGCCCCAGCGGGCGGCATGGCCAGCACGTCCGCGATGGCGGCCAGCGGCATGCCGAGCCGCCGCAGCAGCCCGGCCAGCCGGGCCGCCTCGACCTGGTCCGCGCTGTACCGGCGGTAGCCGCTGACCGGGTCGGTCTGCGCGGGCCGCAGCAGCCCGAGCCGGTCGTACAGGCGCAGCGCCTTGGCGGACAGCCGGGTCCGGGCGGCGAAATCGCCGATCGTCATGAGCTCCATCGGTCTCCTCCAGGACCGGGCGCGGTGCCCGGCTCCGTGAGCATGTGCCCTGACCCAAGGGAAAGGTCAACTACATCCTGGCCGGGCTGCGGACCGCGGGTAGGTTGGCGCGATGAGCCATACGCTGACCACCGAACATCTCGTGCTCCAGCCGGTGACCGCCGCGGACCAGGGCGCTCTGCTGGCCCACTGGACCACCCCGCAGGTCCGGCAGTTCATGTTCGACGGGGCCGTGCTGACCGGGGCCGAGATCGTGGCGGCGATCGCGGAAAGCACCGCCAGCTTCGAGGCCGGCGGCTACGGCCTGTGGCTGCTGCGTCCGGGCGGCGGAGCGCCGCTGGCGGGCACGGCCGGGCTGCGGCCGCTGGAGGACCTGGGCCTGGAGATCATCTGGAGCCTGGCCCCCGAGGCCCAGGGCCGGGGTTACGCCACCGAGGCGGCGCGGGCCGTGCTGGACTACGCGCTGGGCCCGCTGGGCCTGCCGGAGGTGCTCGCCGAGATCGACGAGGGCAACACGGCGTCGGCGCGGGTTGCCGAGCGGCTCGGCCTGACCGCCTTCGCGGTGGTCCCCGGCCTGCTCGGCCCGATGACCCGCTACCGCACGACCCGCTAGCCGGACCGGGCAGCACCGGGGCTATCTGGCACCGGGGACGGATGTGGCCCGCCGCCCGCGCCGCTGCGGGCCGCGGGCCACATCCGGTCTGCCGGCCGGCCTACCCGGCGGCGGCCGGCTGGCCGGCCTTGACCTCGGGATAGTCCGCCGGGACCGTGCCGACCACGGCCAGGCACTCGGCGAAGAAGTAGATGGCCTTGAAGAACTCGAGCAGGTCACCGTCCTCGAGCAGGATCTTGCGGTACATGACCGTGCGCTGCGCGTCGTAGCCCTCGTGCAGCGCCTTCCAGTCCGCGTAGTCCATGCCGAGCACGAACGTGGCCTCGAGCGGGTCGTCCGGGCCGATGATCCGGGTGCTGACGACCGTGCCGCCGGCCCACTGCACGAACAGATAGGACGGGCCGGCGCCGAGCTCCGCGGGCAGGTCCCGGCAGCCCAGCGCCCACGACGCCGGGTACATGCTCTTGACCAGCTCGTAGAAGTCCCAGTACATCTGCAGCTTCTCGGACTTGGCCTGCTCCGACGGCCCGGCGATCAGCGCGTCGCGGACCGCGTCCGCCCACTCCGGGCTGAAGAACCTCGGCTCGCCCACGGCTCAGCCACCCGCCAGGACCGGCTGGACCTGCGCGAGCAGCTCCTCGAGGTCCGGGGACAGGCCGATGCCGACGTCGTTCAGCTTGCGCCGCAACTGCTGGAAGAACAGCATCCGGACCTCGTCCTCGGTCCAGCCCAGCGGCTCGTAGTAGATCTCACGGCTGTTGACCCCGGACACGAACAGGATCGTGCGCAGCGTGTCGTGAATCTCGTTGATCATCCTCGGGTCCTTGCGCACCGCGTCCTGCAGGTAGCGCATGCCGCCCTGGACGTGCCGCGACTCGTCCCGGCAGGTCGCGGTGAAGCCGGTGTAGTAGGCCGGCAGGAACCCGCGCCACCGGGCGTAGGACAGCGTCACCTTCATCACCGACAGCGCCAGCACGCCCTCGATCCACAGGAAGTAGTTGGTCCCGTAGCGGACCCGCGCCCGCTCGTCGTACGGGTTCCTGCGCACCTCGTCGGCCTGGTAGGCGAGCAACCCGAACGGGCCGACGAACGTCTCGGCCACCCACGGGAACGACGCGTCCAGGATGTCCTGGATGCCGTCGCCCTTGAGGCCGACCACCTCACGGTAGAACCGGTCGAAGAACACCGTGTGCCGGGCCTCGTCCTCGATCTGCGCGGCGATGTGCAGCTTCTCTTCCTCGCTGGCGCCGAGCATGAAGACCGGCAGCTCGACCTCGACCTGCCGCTCGCCGTGGTGGAACCCGGACGCGATGGCCATGAACGACTGGCGCTCGTCCTCGGTCATCTTCTCGGTCCAGTCGATCTTGTCCTGGGTGAAGTCCAGGTCGTAGACGTTCCACCGCTGCTTCAGGTACTTGCGGTAGAGCGTGGTGAAGTCCGGCAGTGACCGCAGGTCCTTGTGCACGTACTCGATGACGTCGTCGATGTCGACGTCACGAACGCCCGCCAGATCGGACTCCTCGATTTCCCTGACCTGATCGTCGGTCAGCGCGCGGGGCCCTTCGTGGAGCACCGCCGTCGGGCTCTTCAGTTCGGACACGTGGCGAACCTCCAGTTCATGACCACTATTTGCGGATCTAGTGCGCTAATTGCCCAGGTTAGTAGCGGGCGCGGTGCCGGCCAAGGAGGCAGCCGCGCCATCGGCGGCGCCCGCCGCCGCAGCGCCCGCCGCGGCGGTCCCTGGCGGGCGGGCCAGCCGGGAGAAGCGCATCACCCCGTCGTTGACCGGCCGGTAGCGCAGGGTGACGTAGTCGTGGAAGTAGCTCATGCCGAGCCGCCACGGGGCGCGGTCGCCGGCCCGCGGGAACTGGTCGATGGACCGGAGCACGTAGCCCGCGGAGAAGTCCAGCAGCGGCCGCCGCGCCAGGCCCGGGTCCTCGTTCACCGGCACGGCCACGTCGTAGCCGCGGTTGTCCATGTGCCGCAGCAGCCGGCACACAAACACGCTGACCAGATCCGCCTTGAGCGTCCACGACGCGTTCGTGTACCCGACGGTGAACGCGAAGTTCGGGATGCCGCTGAGCATCATGCCCTTGTAGGCCACCGTGTCCGGCAGCGCGACCGGCTTCCCGTCAACGGACAGCTCCGCGCCGCCGAACGCGATCAGCTGCAGCCCGGTCGCGGTCACCACGATGTCCGCGTCCAGCTCTTCCCCGGACTCCAGCCGCACGCCGTGCTCGGTGAAGGTCGCGATCCGGCCGGTGGCCACCGACGCCTGCCCGTCCTTGATGACCCGGAACAGGTCACCGTCGGGGACGATGCACATCCGCTGGTCCCACGGGTTGTAGGACGGGTTGAAGTGGGTGTCGACGTCGTACCCGGCGGGCAGCTGCCGGGCCGCCAGGTTGCGCAGCAGCTTGCGGATCAGGTTCGGCCGCCGCTGGCTGAGCTGGTAGACGAGCGTGCCCTGCAGCGCGTTCTTCCAGCGGGCGGCGGCGTAGGCCCACCGCTGGCCGAGCAGCCGGCGCAGCAGCCGGGCGACAGCGTCCTCGGACGGCAGCGACACCACGTAGCTGGGCGAGCGCTGCAGCATCGTCACGTGCGCCGCGGTCCCCGCCATCGCGGGCACGATCGTCACCGCGGTCGCGCCGCTGCCGACGACCACGACCCGCTTGCCCGCGTAGTCCAGGTCCGCGGGCCAGAACTGCGGGTGCACGACCTGGCCGCGGAAGTTCCCCAGCCCGGGCAGCTCGGCCTGGTAGCCGTGGTCGTAGCGGTAGTAGCCGCTGCACATCATCAGGAACCCGCAGGTCAGCGTCACTGTCCCGGCACTGCTTTCCGCGGTGACCGTCCACCGGGCGGTCTCGCCGGACCACTCCGCCCTGATCACCCGGTGGCCGAACCTGATGTGCCGGTCGATCCCGGCCTCGGCCGCGGTGTCGCGCACGTAGCGCAGCACCGACGGACCGTCGGTGATGGCCTTGTCCCCGGTCCACGGACGGAACGAGTAGCCCAGCGTGAACATGTCTGAGTCGGAGCGCACGCCCGGGTAGCGGAACAGGTCCCAGGTCCCGCCGATCGCCTGGCGGGCCTCCAGGATCACGTAGCTCTTGCCCGGGAACGCCTCCTGCAGGTGGTGGGCCAGGCCGATACCGGACAGCCCGGCCCCGACGATGACAACGTCGGCGTGCTCGCTCATCGGCCGCTCCGTACCGGCTGCGCCGCCCCGGCGTCGGCCGCGCGCCGGGACCGGCGCCGGTCCAGCGCCTGGAGCACGTCGTAATAGTGCGCCGGCGTGACCCGGGCCAGCGCGTCGAGCAGGTAGGCGTCCGGCCCGACCAGGATCCTGGCCTTGCCCTGCTCGACCCCGCGGCAGATGATCTCGGCCGCCTTCTCCGGCGTGGTCCTGACCAGCGCGTCGAACTCGGCCACTAGCTGGTCGCGGGTCAGCCCGCCGTCACCCGGCTGGTGGCGGACCCGCGCGTTGCGCGCGATGTTGGTCGCGATCCCGCCCGGGTGCACGTTCACCGCGGACACGCCGGTGCCGCGCAGTTCCTGGCGCAGCGAGTCGGTGAACCCGCGGACGGCGAACTTCGAGGCGCAGTAGGCGCTCTGGTGCGGGATCCCGACCAGCCCGAACACGCTGGACGTGTTCACGATCACGCCGTGGTCCTGCTCGAGCAGGATCGGCAGGAAGGCCCGGGTGCCGTGGACCACGCCGTCGAAATTGATCCGCCGCAGCCATTCGTCGTCGGCCGGGTCGCCGCCCGCCACCGTGGCCGCGACCGTCACCCCGGCGTTGTTGAACACCGAGCCGAGCGGCGCCGGCAGCCAGTCCGTGACCTCGGCCGCGAACGCGAGCAGCGCCCCGGCGTCGCTGACGTCCAGCACCCGGGTGAGCACCGGCCCGGGCAGCGACTCCGCGGTTTCCTTGAGCCCGGCCTCGTCGAGGTCGGCGATCGCCACCGGCGAGCCCGCCTGGGACAGCCGCTGGGCGAGGCTCCGGCCGATGCCGGAGGCCGCCCCGGTGATCATCGCCGACCGTCCCGCGATCGTCTTGCGCTTACCTGGCATCGCCGCTCCTTGCCTACCCGGTCGCGATGTCGTTAGCTGGATGTCCGGCGGCGACTGCCCGGTGGCCGCCAGACCGAGGTAGCTGGCGACCGGCCTGCGGTACGCACGCGTACCACTCTGACGGTACGCCGGAGTAACATATGCTTCAACCCGCGTACACGGGCCCCCAGCGAGGAGGTCCAGGCTGACCACCGCGACCAGCCCCCGGCGCGGTCCCGCGGCCGCTGAGCCGGCCCCCGGGACCGCCGCCGAGTCCCGCGGGCGGCTGCTGGCCGGGATGGCGGCCGCCATCCGCGAGCGCGGTTACCGCGACTGCACCGTGGCCGACGTCGTGCGGCACGCGCGCACCTCGCGCCGCACGTTCTACGCGCACTTCGCCAGCCGCGAGGACTGCTACATCGCGCTGCTGCGCCAGTCGAACAACGAGATGGCCTGGCAGATCGCGGCCGCGGTGGACCGGCACGAGACGTGGGAAACCCAGGTGCGGCAGGCCATCGAGGGCTGGATCGCGGCGGCCGAGTCCGAGCCGGTGCTGACGCTGAGCTGGATCCGCGACGTCCCGGCGCTCGGCGAGGGCGCCCGGCAGCTGCAGCGCGAGTCGCAGGACGTGTTCATCGAGCTCGTCCAGGCGCTGACCGGCACGCCCGAGCTGCACGCGGCCGGCATCAGGCCGCCGTCCCGCCAGCTCGCGATCATGCTGCTCGGCGGGCTGCACGAGCTGATCGCCACCACCGTCGAGGACGGCGGCCGGATCAGCGACATCACCGAGCTCGCCGTCCAGGCCACCACGGTCCTGCTCAGCCCGGCCCGCTAGGCCCGCCGCCCGGCCACCGTAATCCTTGCGTGCCTTCGGAGCTGAGGCCCGGCGGACCTTTCCCGGCGGGGGCTCCCGCCTGGGTCGTCCGCCGGTCTGTCCCTATTCTGACCGTGCCTGACTCGCCAGCCGATAGGCCGGGAAGGTCATGCGCGCACGGCGCCTGCTCGCGATCGCGGCGCCGGCCGGGGCTGACTGCCGCTGACGGCGCCGGTCAGGCCCGGTAGCTCAGGTCCTTCGCTGGCTTGATCATGATCATGGATTACGGTTCCGTCCCGGTTCGGCACCCCGCTCCGGGGCCAGCCGGTCCAGCCTGGAACTTCAGCCGCAGCTGAGGTCAAGCTCCGCCAGAAAGGCCCGCCCATGACCAGGTCACAGCGCCTGCTCATCGTGCTGGGCCTGAACCTTGCCCTGGTGGCCGGGCTGATTGCGGCCGGTGCCGTGGCCGGGTCGCTGGCGCCACCGCCTGGGGCGTCGCCGGCGACGCCGCGGTGACGTACGACGTGAGCCGCGTGTCCGGGCAGGACCTGCTGCGCATCGTCCCGGTCACGATCATCGTCATCGGGCTGCTGCTCGCGCTGGTGCTGCGTAGCGCGGTGGCCCCGGTGTACCTGATTGCCTCGGTGGTGCTCAGCTACCTGGCCGCTCTTGGTGTGGCGGTGCTTATCTTCCAGGGAGCCGGGGCCCGCGGCGGGCTGCCGTATTTCATTCCGTTCCTTATGTTCGTGTTCCTGCTCGCCCTGGGCGAGGACTACAACATCCTGGTCATGGCCAGGATCCGGGAGGAGGCGGCGCGGCTGCCGCTGCGGCAGGCGGTCACCGCGGCGCTGGCCAGGACCGGTTCCACAGTCAGCTCGGCCGGGCTGGTGCTGGCCGGCACGTTCGGGGTGTTCGCGGTGGTGGTCAGCCTGCAGCCGGGCGGCGCCCCGTACCGGGCCGTGCTCGCCTCACTGGCCATCGGCATACTGATGGATGCCTTCCTGGTCCGCACCCTGCTGGTGCCGTCGGTGGTGGCGCTGCTCGGCCGGTGGAACTGGTGGCCGTCCCTGGCCGTCGCTCAGCGCAGCCCGGCGGGCCGCACCGGGGGCAACGGCGGTGACGGGGACACCGCGCGGATGACCAGCCCGGTCAGCACCCCGGCCAGGAAGCCGATGACATGGGCCAGGTAAGCCACCGAGCCGGCGCTGTCCGAGGCCAGGCCGGTCGAGTACGCCCACTGCAGCACGAACCACAGCCCCAGCACCAGCCACGCCGGGATGCGCAGCGGGATGAACAGCAGGAACGGCACCAGGCTCCACACCCGGGCCCGCGGGTACAGCACCAGGTACGCGCCGAGCACACCGGAGATCGCGCCGGACGCGCCGATCAGCGGCGTGACCGAGTGCGGGTTGGCCAGCGCGAACCCGTACGCCGAGGCGTACCCGCAGGCCAGGTAGAAGAGCAGGAACGGCAGCTTGCGCATCCGGTCCTCGACGTTGTTGCCGAACACCACCAGGAACAGCATGTTGCCGAGCAGGTGCAGCCAGCCCAGGTGCAGGAACATCGACCACAGCACCGACAGCGGCGGCGACTTGTGGTACGCAGGCCGTTCCAGCACGCAGCCGACGCCCTGCGCGCCGACCGCTGTCTGGCCGGTCGGCACCAGCCGCAGCGGCTGGTCGCGGACCAGCTCGCGGGGGATTGCCGCGTACCGGCCGTAGAACGCGGCCTGCCTGCACTGCGCGGCCGGGCCGGGGCTGCCCATCAGGGTGCCCAGCGCGACCGGGGTGAGCAGCAGGACGGCCACGTTGATCGCGACCAGCACATAGGTCACCCACGGGGTCCGGCGGACCGGGTTGACGTCGTGGACCGGGATCACCACAACGCCATCGTGCCCCAACTCCGCCGCGGCGTTTCATGATCACGGCGGATTCCCGGTGTCCCCG
>DASVBE010000374.1:0-25906 GCA_036375995.1 Streptosporangiaceae bacterium
CGGCTGGCGTTCAGGCCGTGAAGATGCGCGATCTGCCCGTCCGCCGGGTCGGAGACCTCCGCCGGGGTGAACAGCGCGGCCGGCTCGCCTCTGGTCAGGCCGGGCAGGAAAGCAGCGAGCCAGCCGGGGAACTCCCTGGCCGGCAGGACACACGCCATCAGCTCGGCCTCGGCCAGCGCCGGGGACAGGAAGTCGTGCCCGGACGGCTCGTACTGGCCCGGGTAGTCCGTGTCGTGGCCAAACCAGCCGGTCACCTTGGCGGTGATCGCGTCCAGCAACTCCGGCTGGCCAGCCGAGGCCAGGCGCCGCGCCCACGGCAGCGCCCGGGACAGGGCGAACGCGCTGTTCCCGTGCACGCCATGACGGACCGGGTAGGTCGCCGTCTCGAGCCAGTCCAGGAACCGGCCGGTCAGCACCGCGGCCAGCGGCGCCAGCGCGTCCGACCACCGGCACCCGTCGGGGTCGTCCCAGCCCGCCACCTCATCGGCCAGGGTCAGCGCCCAGCCCCAGCCGTACGGCCGCTCCCAGTTGGCCCCGGGCCCAGCCGCCCACGCCGCCTCGGCCGCCAGCCCGTCCGGCGAGAACTGCCGGTTCAGCGCGGCCCGCACCTCACCCCCGGGAACCGCGTCCCCGGAGACCCGCAGCAGCCGCACCAGCAGCCAGTGCATCTCCACGCACGAGTGCCAGTCCAGGCTGCCGAAGAAGACCGGGCTGCGGTCCCGCACCCGCGGCGGCGTATCCTCCGGCCCGTCCTGAAGGTGGATCACGATCACCGGGAACTCGCGCTCGATGTTGGCCAGCGCGACCTGGGCGTACCCGGCCGCCGCCCCGGCCAGCACCTGGCCCCACGACTGCGCGCCGCCGGCCGGGCTGGCGCTCACAGGTCCACGCTGGTGCCGGGCTCCAGCCGGGCGTACTCCGCCCCGTCCGGCTGCGCCACCCGCAGCAGGTTTGCCATCAGTCCCAGCCCCCGCTCGTTGAGCAGCCCGTCGTGGATCGCATAAGCCCGCGACGGCCCGACCGCCCGCACGTAGTCGATCATCTCGCCGGCCTTCAGCCACGGGGCGTTGTACGGCAGCATCAGCACCGGCGCCGGTTCCTCCGGGATCGTCAGCGCGTCCCCCGGATGGAACACGGCCCCATCCACAAGAAACCCGGTGTTCGGGATCACCGGTATCGACCGGTGGATGACCGCGTGCTCGTGACCGTAAGCGTGCACGCTGAACCCGGCCACCTCGAACGCATCCCCGCCGCGGACAGCGTGCACCTGGCCAGAACCGGCCGCGGTCAGGTGACCGGCCACCGCCTCATTGGCCCATACCCCAAGCTCAGCGTCCGCGCCCAGCGCGGCCAGCACCGCCTCCGTATCCAGATGATCCGGGTGCTCGTGCGTGATGAGGATCGCGCTCGCCCCGTCCAGCGCACCCGGGCCGCTCCACACGCCCGGGTCGATCACCAGGTTTGACCCGTTCTTTGCCAGCCGTACGCACGCGTGCCCGAGCTTGGTGAGCCGCACGATTTTCCTCCTTGAAAGCGCAGCGTGGCAGCGGGAAAGGCCCAGCGTGACCCTACCGCCACCGCCGGAGGTAAGGACGGCTGCCCCCCGGGGGGCTATTGACCATGATCGGGGCGGGCGTTACGTTCCGGGCGGGCCGCTGGCAGTTCGCTGAGGGGCCACTCAGCGGCGTGCCGATCCGTCCGCGATGGCGCGGGCGGGCCAAGCGAGAGGCGGAACATGTTCGGTAATGGACGCAGGAAAGGACACGGGTACGGGTTAAGGAGCCGCCGGCTCGGCTGGGTGCTGATCCTCACCCCGGCCCTGAGCGTGGCAGGCATCCTCGGGGTGGCGGCCCCGGGCCAGGCCATGACCACCAGCGCGGCACAGCACGCGGCCACCGCCGCCGCGCACCCCAAGGTGGTGAAACCCAACAAGGTCAACCAGCTCGACTGCAACGGCTACAGCTCCAGGTACAAGTCGGTGCGGCCGGGCGGCAAGGCCCTGTGCACTGACGTCTTCAACCGGCACGGCGTGAAGGTCAACGGGAAGTGGCGCGCTGAGCGGTTCGAGGACAACGGGCACTACATCGGCCACGACGAGCCCAGCGTCAAGTTCATCTCCAGCAAGCCCGGCTCCGGCAACACGATGAGCTACCTGGTCAGGCTGCCGGTCGACCCCAAGAAGGCGCCGACCGCCAGCGGCAGCGTCACCAAGTACGGCGAGCTGAGCATCGCCCCGTGGTTCGGGCTGCCGATGTGCGACCCGAACTCCTACCCGCAGAACCCCTGCACCCCGGACAGCGACAGCAACACCGGGCTCGGGGCGCCGACCGACGCGGGCTCCGCGTTCATGGAGCTGCAGTTCTACGCGCCCGGCTTCACCCCGTTCGCCAGCAACATCAGCTGTGACGCGACCAAGTGGTGCGCCCGGCTGACCATCGACAGCCTCGCGGCCACGTTCAACTTCGACTTCATCAACCCGGCCTGCACCGAGCCGGTCAACGCCGCGTTCCTGCAGCGCAACGGCGTGCCGACCGGCCCGCCCAGCCCGCAGCTGTCGGACCTGAGCTCGTTCACCCCGAACGCGCAGACGCTGATGATGAACCCGGGCGACGTGCTCCGGGTCTCGATCACCGACCCGCAGGCCGGCTTCACCACCCGCGTCACTGACCTGACCACCGGCCAGACCGGGTTCATGACGGCCAGCGCGGCGAACGGCTTCATGAACACCAACGTCCAGACCTGTGACGGGACGCCGTTCACGTTCCACGCCGAGTACAGCACCGCGGCGCAGCAGAACCAGGTGCCGTGGGCCGCGCTCGAGGGCGGCGTGCTGATGCAGCAGGAGATCGGCCACTTCGAGACCTGCAACTCGGTCGCCAGCCAGTTCCCGATCACCTTCCCCGGCTTCGCCGACAACCAGGTCTTCCAGACCTGCATGGGCGGCTCGGAGGGCAAGAAAGCCACCGGCGAGGGCCCGTGCGACCCCAATACCGGGATCTGCCAGAACGCCACCACGGAAGGAGTCAACGGCCCGGTGGCGTGCCCGACCAACGACGCCAGCACCGGCCAGCTGTGCGAGTTCTCCGACGGTGAATGCTTCAACGCCGGGAACCGGACGGTGCTGGAGAACGGTGTCGCCAGGACTGAACAGATGGCCGTCACCGGGTGCCTGGACAACCTGTTCCAGAACGGCGACCTGGACTTCGACGGCACCGGCTACCAGGCCGTGTGGCCGGACGGGTCCAGTAAGCATCCCACCGCGTGGCAATATGCCGGCCCGTTCGGGCCGGACGGGAAGCTGTACCCGCAGATCCAGTTCGAGACCAACGCGCCCGCGTCGGAGTCCCTGTGCAACACCACGACCGGCCAGAACTGCGTGGTCAAGCCGCTGGGCTCGAATTTCTACCCGTTCTGGACGATGAGCAGCAGGCAGTCCCTCTCGCAAGCCCTGCACGGGGCCTGCGTGTGGAACTTCGGCAACGTCCTGCCGGAAACCACCAATGCGTTCGGCAAGACCGCCGAGTACGGCGCTCCGGACCTGGCCCGCTTCGGCGGCACGCTGACCAGCCCGGTCCAGGCGAACCCGGCGCTGGGGAGGGGCTGCCGCAGCGTCCACATCTGATCCGCCGTACGGCCGTGAAAGCCCCTTAAGGATTACGGCTGCAGCCCTGCTGGCCCCGGTATCCGCGGCACCCGCCGCGGATACCGGGCCAGCCCCTGCCGGGAGGTCAGCGGCTGAAGTCGACCGCGGTGGTGTTCGCCCCGCTGACCACCACCGCGACCCGCTCGCCCGGGCCGGGCACGTACCGGCCGGACAGCACGGCGGCCAGCGCCGCGCACCCGCCCGGCTCGGCCACCAGCCGGAACCGGTCCCACAGCCGCTGCTGGGCGGCGATGATGTCGTCGTCGCTGACCAGCACCATGCTCGCCGGGTAGCTGGCGACCACCCGGTGGGTCAGCTGGCCGACCTGCCGCGGGGCGAGCGAGTCCACCGCGACGCTGCCGACCGGCGCGTCGACTGGCTCTCCGGCCTTGAGCGCGTAGGTCATGGTGGGCGCGCCCTCAGGCTCGGCGCCGACGACCCGCGTGGCGCCGCCCAGAGCCGTGCAGATCCCGGCGAGCAGCCCGCCGCCGCCCACCCCGGCCAGCACCGTGTCCAGCGGGCCGCCGGCCTGGCCGGCCAGCTCGGCGCCGGTGGTCCCGGCTCCCAGGATGGTCTCGGGGGTGTCGTAGGCGTGCACCCGCATCGCCCCGGACGAGGCCTCCCAGTCCTGGCTGAGCTTGAACGCCTCGGTGTAGGCGGCGCCGCTGACCACCAGGTCGGCGCCGTAGGACCGGATCCTGGCCACCTTGGCCGGCGAGGACACCTCGGGCACGAAGATCCGGGCCGGCACCCCGAGCTTGCCCGCCGCGTAGGCCACCGCGGCGCCGTGGTTGCCGCCCGACGCCGCTACCACGCCGGCCGCCGGGACCTCGCGCAGCAGCAGGTTGGCGAACGCGCCGCGGGCCTTGAACGACCCGGCGTGCTGCAGCTGCTCCAGCTTGAGCAGCAGCGGCCCGGCGGGCAGCCCGAAGTCGGCCAGGTCCACGCTGATCACCGGTGTCCGCCGGACGTGCGGCGCGATCAGCGCGTGGACCTCCCGTACCGCGTCCGGCGACAGCTCGCGCGTACCCGTCATGCCCGTCTCCCTGCTCGCGTTGCCCGTGCTGGCGTTGACCGTGCTGGCGTTGACCGTGTTCGCGATAACCGTGACTGCGTTACCGTGCGGCGAGGCCCGCCATCAGGCAGTCCACCACACGCTCCGCGTGCCCCGGCCCCACCGGGTCCCCGTAACGGCTGCGCGCCATCACCGAGCCGACGAGCATGAACAGCGCCGCCTCCACGTCGGTGTCCTCGCGCAGCTCGCCGGTGACCACGCCGCGGCGCAGCACCGACCGGATCACATCACGGCGCGGCTCCACCCAGGTCTGGGTGTAGCGGTCCATCAGCCGCGGATACCGGCTGCCCTCGCCGAGCAGCAGCGCGAACTCGCGGGCCCGGGCCGGGTCGGCGGACTGCTCGGTCAGCGCGTCCAGCAGCGCGCGCAGGTCCTCGCGGACCGACCGGCCGCGCGGCTCGGGCAGTGGCGCCTGCATCGACGCGATCGCTGCCAGCAGCAGGTCCTCCTTGCCGGGCCAGCGCCGGTAGATCGTGCTCTTGCCGACCCCGGCCCGGGCGGCGACCTTCTCGATGCACAGCGCGTCCGCGCCGGACTCGGCGAACAGTTCCCTGGTCGCCTTGATGATCGCCCGGTCGGCCTCCTCGCTGCGCGGCCGGCCGGGACGGCGCTGGTCCTCGGCGGCCTTCCCCTCGGCAACCTTCCCGGCGGTGCTCATACCGCGCTCACCTCGCCCACTTCAGTCTCCCCCGTCTCGGCGGGCAACGGCACCGGCGCGGGCACCGCGGCCCGGCCCGGCATCCAGCGCAGCATCACCGCCGCGCCCACCAGCGCGATGCCCGCCGAGATCAGCGAGGTGATGTGCATGGCGTGTACGAACGCCCGCGGTGCCGCGGCCAGCAGCGCGCGGCTGCCGCCGGCGCTCAGGTGCGCGGCGGCCTGCTGGGTGGCCGCGATCGACGCGGTGGCCTGGTCGCGGGCGGCGGGCGGCAGCGCGGTCAGCAGCGGGGCCAGCTGGCCCCGGTAGGCCTGGGCCAGCACCGAGCCGAGCACGGCCACGCCGAGGGCCACCGCGACCTGCCGGGCGATGTTGGTCAGCGCCGAGCCGGCCCCGCCGCGGTCGCGCGGCACGACCGACATCACCGACTCGGTGGCGGCCGGGATGACCGTGCCCATCGAGGCGCCCTGCAGGAAGAACGTCACCTCCAGCACCCAGATCGGCGTGCTGGTGCCGAGCAGCCGGTAGCCCAGCATGGTCACCGCGGTGGCCAGCAGGCCGCCGGTGCAGACCGCCTTGCGGCCGAACCGGCTCACCAGCATGGCGCTGCGCGGTGCGGCCAGCAGCTGGCCGGCCGCCAGCGGGATCGTCAGCAGCCCGGCCGCCAGCGGCGTGTAGCCGCGCACGTTCTGGGTGTAGAAGGTGGTGAAGAAGAACGCGCCGGAAAGCGCGAAGAAGAACAGCGAGATGGCCCCGGCGGCGGACGACAGCCGCGGGTCGCGGAAGAGCTTCACGTCCAGCGACGGGTGCGTGATCCGGGCCTCATGCCAGGCGAAGAGGGCCAGGACGGCCAGCCCGCCCACGGCTGGGCCGAGGACGTCGCCGCGCAGCCAGTGCCCGGTCTCGCCGCCCTGGATGATCCCGTACACCAGCAGCACCAGGCCGACGATGGACAGCAGCACGCCCAGGTAGTCGATCCGGCCGGGCGACGGGCTCCGGCTTTCTGGGACCAGCACCGCGATCAGGACCACGCCCGCCGCGGTGAGCGGCACGTTGATCAGGAAGATCGAACCCCACCAGAAGTGGCTGAGCAGCAGGCCGCCGAGGATCGGGCCGAGCGCGATGGACACGCCGACGGCGCTGGCCCAGATGCCGATGGCCCGCGGCCGCTCCCGCGGGTCGAACACGTTCGTGATGATCGACAGGGTCTGCGGCATCACCATCGCGCCGCCCAGGCCCATCAGCGCCCGGGCCAGGATCAGCTGGTCCGGGGACCGCGCGTAGGACGACGCGAACGAGGCCAGGCCGAACATGATCATGCCGATCATCAGCATCCGGCGGCGGCCGAGCCGGTCGCCGATCACCCCGAACGTGAACAGCAGCCCGGCGAAGGCCAGGGTGTAAGAGTTGATCGCCCATTCGAGCTCACTCTGGCGGGCGCCCAGGCCGGCCGGCCGCGGCTCGGAGATCGTCTTCAGCGCGATGTTCAGCACCGTGTTGTCCAGCACGATCGCCATCAGGCTGAGAATGAGCACGCCGAGGATTACCCACCGGCGGCGCTGAATGGTGTGCTGATCCACGCTGATTGTCCCTCGGCCTAGCCGCGATGGCCCGCTGGCCACGTTCCGTACTCCTGAATCCATGGCCAGCGCTGGTCAGGCTGCGGCCTGGATAACGATACGATACGTGGTCGTATCGTTATTGACCAGACCTGGCCGCCGATCTCTTTTGCGGGAGGGTCTGGCGTGTAATGATCGGAATTGCCCGGGGACGCCGCAGGAGCGCCTCGAGGCGTGGAGGTCCAGATGACGGCAATTGCCGGTGACTCTGGCACGGCCGCGACCAGGCAGCGGACCGGGAACCAGGGTGAACGCCAACCGCGGGATGTGCTGTACGGCGGGCAGGCGGCCCGCCGGGTCACGGTCCGCGATATAGCGGCGGCCAAGGCCCGCGGCGAGAAGTGGCCGATGCTGACCGCGTACGACGCGCTGACCGCGCGGGTCTTCGACGACGCCGGCATCCCCGTGCTGCTGGTCGGCGACTCGGCGTCGATGGTGGTGTACGGGCACGACAGCACGATCCCGGTGACCCTGGACGAGCTCATCCCGCTGACCGCCGCGGTGGTCAGGAGCACTCGCCGGGCGCTGGTCGTGGCTGACCTGCCGTTCGGCTCGTACCAGGGCTCGCCGCAGCAGGCGCTGGCCGCGGCGACCCGGTTCCTGAAGGAGTCCGGCGCGCACGCGGTCAAACTCGAGGGCGGCCACCGGGTGCTGCACCAGGTCGAGGAACTGGTCGCGGCGGGCATCCCGGTGATGGGCCACCTCGGGCTCACCCCGCAGTCGGTGAACGCGTTCGGCGGCTACCGCGTGCAGGGCCGCGGCGAGGACGGCGAGGCGCTGCTCCGCGACGCGAAGTCGCTGCAGGCCGCAGGCGCGTTCGCGGTCGTGCTCGAGTGCGTGCCGGCCCCGCTGGCGAGCCAGGTCACGGCCAGCCTGGCGATCCCGGTGATCGGCATCGGGGCCGGGCCGGACTGCGACGCGCAGGTGCTGGTCTGGCAGGACATGGCCGGGCTCACGCCGCAGGTAGCGAAGTTCGTGAAGAAGTACGCGGACGTGGCGGGCAGCCTCCGGTCCGCGGCCCAGTCCTTCGCCGACGAGGTCGCCGGGGGGCAGTTCCCCGGGCCGGAGCACGCCTACCGCTGATCTGCGCGGCCGCGCTGACGCCGCGCCGGGTCCGCCCGCCGGGCGGACCCGGCCATCGCGTGGGGGCAGCACGGGCCGCTGTCACGCATCTGAGCTACCTCCGGCTGGGTCCCCCGGATGCGGGAGCAGGGACGTGCTTCACCTGCTGGTGTGACTACTGCAGCGGGTCCTGCCTGGGCCTGCCCAGGCACAGCTCTCCGCAGCCTGGCGGCCACTTTACGTATCTGGGCTCGCCTGGCCGCCTCTTACCTGGCAAACGTACGGCGGGCTGGCCGGCCGGAGCCGGGGGCGGCCCGAGCGGGGGTGCACGATGAGCGTGACGTCCGAGCTAACTGAGCGGCCGGGGCCGGTCAGCCAGGCGGAGCGGCCGGCCGGGGCGGCCGGGACGGCCCGCGGTGCGGGCGGGGGGCGGGCGGAGCCGCCGGGTGCGGGGCGGGCGGAGCCGCCGGCCGGCGTGCAGCCGGTGCGCCGGCCGGTGCGCGGGTGGCTGCACCGCAAGGCCGTGTCGGCCACGATGAACGCGCTGATCGCGGCGGCCGTCGTGGCTGCCGCGCTGACGACCGGGTGGGGTGCGCACCGGGCCGGGCCGCCGGACGGCAGCCTGGGGTCGTGGGCGCTGCGGCTGTTCGCGCTGTGGTGCCTGTCGTTCCTGCCGGGCTGGCTGTACGTGCGGTTCCTGGACGTGCGGGCCCGGGCGCTGTGGAACGAGTACGTGCTGAACCTGCACCGGCTGGGCTGGGACAAGCCGGGCTACCTGCCCCGGCCGCCGGCCTCCTCGACGTTCTTCGCCGCCTGGCACCAGGACCGGGTGGCCGGGTGCCGGTCGGACAACATCTACCGGCAGAAGTTCGAGGCCTACTACGGGCGCCAGCTGTCCCGGGACGACGACCTGGACGAGCGGCGGGACGGGGCCGCCGCGCCGCGCCGCGGGGCCGGGGTCTCCGGCGGCGGGCCGAGCCCGGAGTCGCTGTTCCCGCTGTTCCTGGCCACCGCCGTGTTCGCGGCCGGGTGGACCGCGGTGCTGTGGGACACCCGGTTCCTGACCGCCCCGGCGGGCGCCGACGACGTGCTGAAGTACGCGTTCCTCGGCAGCTACGCGTTCGTGGCCAGCATGCTGATCCGCCGCTACTACCAGAGCGACCTGCGGCCCAGCGCGTACGCCAGCGCGGTGTACCGGATCGCGTTCGTGCTGCTGATCGTGGCGACGGCGCACCAGGTCATGCAGAATCCTGAGCCGGTGCTGGGCCGCGCCGAGATCGCGACCGTGTTCATCGTCGGGTTCTTCCCGCTGGCCGCGCTGCAGGCGCTGCAGCACGTGGCGGCGCGGGCGCTGAGCCTGGCCCTGCCCTCGCTCACGTCGGACTACCCGCTGGACCAGCTCGACGGGTTCAACGTCTGGTATCAGGCGCGGCTGGCCGAGGAAGGCGTCGAGGACATGCAGAACCTGACCACGATGAACCTGGTGGACGTGATCCTGCACACCCGGGTTCCGGCCGGCCGGCTGGTGGACTGGGCCGATCAGGCGTTCCTGCTGACGCACCTGGAGGACGCCGCGGGCGCCGGGCCGGACGCGACCGCGGACGGGGCCGGGGCCGCTGTCGGCGGCGAGGCGGCCCGGCGCCGGCTGCGCCGGGTGGGCATCAGGACCGCGACCGGCCTGCTGAAGGCGTTCTCGGTCCCGTCCGCTGCCCCGGCCGGCGGCGGGACGGCGGAGCGGGTTTTTGCCCTGCCTGAGGGCGTCACCCCGCCGCTTCCTGAGGATCAGCTGCGGCTGCTGGTCAAGGTCCTGGCGCAGGAGCCGGGCCTGAACCCGGTGTGGAACTGGCAGCGCAACGGGGTCCAGGCACACTGCGACTGACGGCCCCTAGACGTCGGTGACGCGGAGGCCGGCGTGGGCCTTGTAGCGGCGGTTGACCGAGACCAGGTTTGCGGTCAGCGCCTCGACCTGGCCGCAGTTGCGGAGGCGGCCCGCGTAGATGCCGCGCATCCCGGGGATGCGCCCGGCCAGCGCCTGGACCACGTCGGTTGCCTCCCGGTCGTCGCCGAGCACGAGCACGTCCAGCTCGCACTCGGTGACCTCGGGGTCGAGCAGGAGCACGGCGGACACGTGGTGGAACGCGCCGACCACCCGGGTGCCAGGAAGCACCGCGGCGGCCTGCTCGGCGGCGCTGCCTTCGGCTACCGGCAGCGCGTAGGCGCCGCGCTTGTCGAAGCCGAGCGGGTTCACGCAGTCGATGAGGATCTTGCCGTCCAGGGCGCCGGCCAGGGAGGCCAGCAGGTCCTTGTGCCCCTCCCAGGGAATGGCCGCGATGACCACGTCGGCGTCCCGCGCGGCCTGCTCGTTGCCG
Source organism: Streptosporangiaceae bacterium (assembly GCA_036375995.1). GTDB lineage: Bacteria > Actinomycetota > Actinomycetes > Streptosporangiales > Streptosporangiaceae > DASVBE01. Next base: position 10,427 of record DASVBE010000374.1, read on the forward strand.
GCCCCGGTGAGCTGCGGCGGCTCGCCGATCGTGGCGGCCGCGGCCCGCGCGCGGGCCGGGTCGCGGGAACCGATGATCACCCGGTGCCCGGCCAGGGCCAGCCGCCGGGCCAGGCCGCGGCCCTGGTCGCCGGTGCCGCCGAGCACGCCGATCACCAGGCGGTCGAGGTCGGCTTCGGCCGGAGGCTGCACAGTGGTCATCCGCTGATCTTAGATCGGCGGCTTCGGCCGCCCGCGCGGGCCTGGTTCGGGCACCATTTATCGCCATGGACGCGGAGCAGGTGGCGGCGCTGGCCGGGATCCTCGGGCCGGGCGGCTCGGTATGCCTGATCCATTTCGCCTCTTTCTGGCAAAGCGGCGTCGCGCCTGCGCCGGGAGGCGACCGATGCGGCTATTTCCGCGTACCCCCATGCTCTTTATGGCCCTGGCCCCGCTGGCCCTGGCCGGCGCGGTCGCCGGGGCGGCCAGGGCGCGGTGTGCGCCGGGCCCCGGCCGGCAGCCTCGGCTCCAGCCGGAGCAGCGCGACGCCGGCCGCCGCGCTGGCCGCCCCGGCCACCGCGAACACGGCGGCCGGTGACCGGCTGAGCAGCGGCCCGCCCAGCACTGGCGCGATGGCCAGGCCGGCCCACCAGGAGAAGCCGAGCGCGGCCATGTACCGGCCGCGGAGTCCTTCGGGCGCGAGGTCGGCGGTGAGCGGCATCAGCGTGGCGGTGTAGAAGCACTCGCCCGCGCCGACGGCCACGCAGACGGCCAGCAGCAGCGCGTAGGCCGGGCCGGGCGGCACCGCGCCCGCCGCGATGACCGCCAGGCTGGCGACGGTGAACACGCCCGCGGCCAGGGCCATCATCCGCACCCGGCGGCGGCCCTCGGCCAGCCGGGCCACCGGCACCTGGATCAGCACGACGGTGACCGCGTTGGCGGCGAGCAGCAGGCCGATCGGCCCGGTCGCCAGGCCGATCGCGGCGTGCGCGAACGGCGGCAGCAGCCAGGTGAACGTGCCCCAGCCGACCGCGATCACGGCCAGGTTCGCGGCGGCCAGGCGGAGGAACGCGCCGTCCCGCAGGACGTGCCGGTAGCCGCCGGCCGCAGGTTCCGGCCGGGGGGTCTCGCGCACCACGGCGACCAGGACGGCCACGTAGATGAGGTAGGTGATGGCGTTGGCCAGGAACAGCAGCACGAACCCGGGCAGCCCGCGGGCCGCGAGCAGGCCGCCGAGCGCTCCGCCGAGGCCGATCCCGGCGTTGGTCGCGACCCGGGACACGGCGGCGGCCCGGTGCCGCAGAGCGGGCGGGGCCAGCGCGGCGAGCAGCGCGGACTGGCCCGGGTTGAGCGCGCCGTTCCCGGCCCCGGCCAGGGCCGCGGCGGCGAACGCCATGGCCGGGGTCCGGGCGAAGGCCAGCCCGGTGTATCCCGCCGCCAGGATCACCCCGGCCACGGCCGTACTGCGCCGCGGCCCGAACCGGTCCACTGCCGGCCCGGTCAGCGGCGCGCTCAGCACCGCGGCGCCGGTGATCGTGCCGGTCACCAGACCCGCCACGGCCAGGCTGAAACCCCGTCCGTTGTGCAGGTAAATGATCTCGAAGGGCAGCACGGCCCCGTACCCCAGCATGTTCGCGAAGATCCCGGCCTGCACCAGCCACAGTTCGGCGGGCAGGCCCAGGCTCATCGCGGCCGCCCGCCGCTCCCGGCCGGCGAACTGCTGACCAGCCCCGGCCGTCGCAACCGGTCCAGCTGCCCGGCCGGCCCGGTCCGCACCGGCTGCCTGGCCCATCCCGGTGCTTAGCTCCGTCCCGGCCGGCTGGCCCGCCCCCGCGGCCCTGCCCGCGCCAGCGGATCCAGCCGCCCCGGTGGCCCGGTCCGCGCCAGTGGATCCGGCCGCCCCGGCCGTAACGGTTGCCGCCCCGCTGCCCAGCATCGCCTTGTGCTGGACTGGCCCGCCGCCCTTGCCCGCCAGCCTCACCAGCCACGCAGGCACCGAAAGCCGCCGCCCGCGTCCCGCGGGGCTCTCAGGTTGCGCATCGGCAGCGGGCCGGCTTGCGGCCGGGCCGGCCGCGGCCGCTGGGCGCCGGATCCGTCGCCTGCTGGTTGGATTTTTGTTATAGTACATATTAATGATTCCTCTAGTACACAATATCGGCCCCGGAGCCGGGGCCGCTACCATCGCGGGAACTATCGAGGCGGGGATCGTGGACGGGCGGCTGGGGCCGGGCGAGCGGCTGCCGACCGTGCGGGAGCTGGCCGACGCGCTCGGGGTGAGCCCGGCGACGGTGGCCGCGGCGTACAAGGACCTCGGGCAGCGCGGGCTGATCAGCGCCAACCGGCGCCGCGGCACCGTGGTCGCGTCCCAGCCGCCACTGCGGGTGCGCGGCGCCCGGCCGCTTCCGGCCGGGGCCGTCGACCTGGCCAGCGGGAACCCGGACCCGGCCCAGCTGCCGCCGCTCGGTCCGGCGCTGGCCCGGATCGACCCGGCGCACAAGCTCTACGGCGGCCCGGCCAAGCTCCCCCGGCTGGCCACCCTGGCCCAGGCTGACTTCGCCGCCGACGGCATCGCGGCCGGCCCGCTGACAGACGGCATCCCGGCCGGCCGCACCACCAGTGGAGACGGCCGGGCCAGGAGCGCCGGGACTGCGGGCGACGGCGGCGGGCAAGCTGGCGAGCTCGCGATTGCCGGCGGGGCAATGGACGGGATCGAACGGGTGCTGCAGGCACACCTGCGGGCCGGGGACCGGGTGGCGGTCGAGGACCCGGGCTGGCCGCGGATCGGCGACCTGGTCCGGGCGCTGGGCCTGCGGCCCGAGCCGGTGGCCGTGGACCAGCAGGGCCCCATCCCCGGCGAGCTGGCCCGGGCCCTGGAGCGCGGCGCCCGGGCGGTCATCGTCACGCCGCGGGGGCAGAACCCGACCGGCGCCGCAGTCGACCCGCCGCGCGCCCGCGACCTGCGCGAGGTCCTCGGCCAGCACCGGCACGTCGTGCTGATCGAGGACGACTACGTGGCCGCGGTAGCGGGTGCGCCCTACGTCCCCCTGCACACCGCGAGCGACCGGTGGGCCGTCATCCGCTCACTGTCCAAGGTGCTCGGCCCCGATCTGCGGGTGGCGCCGATGGCCGGCGATCCGCTGACGATCAGCCGGGTCGAGGGACGGCAGCTGCTCGGCCCCGGCTGGGTCAGCCACCTGCTCCAGCAGACCGCGGCCGAGCTCTGGGGAAGTCCAGAAACCCGGGACCTGCTCGGCCGCACCACGGCCCGGTACGCCGAGCGCCGGGCTGCGCTGGCCGGCGCGCTGGCTGGCCACGGCATCGACGCGCACGGCCGGTCCGGCCTGGGGGTCTGGGTCCCCCTGGCCGAGGAGACGACCACGGTCCAGCAGCTGGCCGAGCGCGGCTGGGCGGTCAGCCCGGGCGAGCGGTTCCGGTTCCGCAGCCCGCCCGGGATCCGCATCACCACTACCAGCCTGGACCCGGCCGACGCGACGGACCTGGCCGCGGCGATCGCCGCGGCCGTCGCCACCAGCCCGGCCACCTACGCCGGCTGACCCGGACCCAGCCTGGCTCTGGCCTGCTGAGGTCCGCCCGGGCGATCCCGCCCGGCCACAGCCGGCCGGCCCGCTGCACACCTGCGCGCGCCGTGGCGGACCGGTCTGCGGCCGGTGGTCAGGAGTCCAGGCTGAGCACCATCGTGGGGCGCTCGATCACGTGGTCGTCGCGCAGCGGCCGCACCGCGGTGCCGATCGCGAAGAACTCGGTGGTGTGCGAGCCCCACGTATGCGAGTGCTGCCGCAGCTGGACGCCCACGATGCCCTCGGCCTTCAGCTCCTCGGCCTCCGCCTGCATCCGGCTCATGGCCAGCTCGCGCGCGTCGTACAGGGCCTGGGTGAACTGCTCGAGCTCGACGTTCCGTCCGATGTTGCCGATCTTCCCGGAAAGCCGCTGGTGCGCGATGTGGTACACGCACGAGCCCATGACCATGCCGAGCGGGGCGTACCCGGCCCGGATCAGGGTCCAGAAGTCCTGGCCGGACAGGTCCGAGGTGAACGGCTGCTTCTTGACGTTGCGCCATTCCGTGACCCCGCCGCCGCCCGCGCCAGGCTCGGCCTTGACCGCGGTGCCGACCGCGATGAACTCGGCGATGTCGTTACCGAACTCCTTCATCTCCACGTCCAGGCGGACCCCGACGATGCCGTCCGCGCCGAGCTGGGAGGCCTCGGCTTCCATCCGGGTCATGGCCAGCTCGCGGGCGTGGTACATGGCCTGGGACAGCACGTCCAGCTCCTGGTTCTTGCCCCAGCGGCCGATCTGCAGCCCGACGTGGTAGATGGAGCTGCCCAGGACCAGCCCCAGTGGGCGGAACCCGGCCTCCCGGACCAGCAGGAACTCGTTGACCGACAAGTCGGAGGTGAAGATCGACCCGGCGTGCCCCGGGCGCAGCTCGGCCAGCCGGGCGATAGCGTCCTGCGGGACGCCAAGCGCCGCGAAGTCCGCGCTCTGCTGCTCGCTCTTCTGGTCAGTCATCGTTCTCCTCTGGAAGCTGAAAGCACAGGATGCCGGAGCACGGGCGCTAAAGCCGGATCCTGGCCGCCTGGCGGCGCTGCGGGTCGAGGGACATGATGGCCAGGCTGCCTGGCCGCGGCGGGTGCCGCCGGGTGCCGAAGTAGGCGATCGCGGTGCCGGTGGTGGTCACCTCGGCGATGTGGTCTTTGCGGCCTTCCTGCATGGGGCATTCGCGGTCGCGGATGCGCAGGTCCATCGACGAGATGACGACGCCCTCCGCGCCCTGCCGGGCCACGTCGCGGTCCAGCTGCACGCGGCCGTCGTGCCGGGCCTGGTTGACCAGGTCGGTGTGGCCGGCCACCTCGGTGTTGCCCGCCCCCCAGCGGGTCTGGTTCAGCGTCATCCAGTCGTCGTGCCGGGCCGCGACCGAGATGCCGAGCGCGAAGCCGACCGGCACCCAGCCCGCCATGATCAGCTTCGCGAAGTCCTGGCCGGTCAGGTGGCTGGTAAACGGCTTGCGCAGCGGCGGCGGCTGGCCGGCGCCGTCCGCGCGGACCGCGGTGCCGATGACCTTGAACTCGAGCCCGCCAGCCGGGAACCCGCCGACCTCGATGCGGGCGCTGACCACGCCGTGCCCGCCGAGCGCGGCGCACTCGGCCTCCATCCGGCTGATCGCCTTGTGCCGGGCCTCGTACATGGCCCGGACCAGCGGGCCGAACGCGCCGGCGTCGCCGGACCCGGACACCGCCGTGACACTGCGGTACGGCGTGGCGAACCCGCCCCAGCCGGCCCAGGCGCCCGGGCAGGCGTAGCCGACGTAGCCGATGTTGTAGACGGCGGCGCCAAGAACCTGGCCGACCGGCTGGAAACCGACGCTGCGGATCGCGGCGAACTCATCGGAGCTCAGTGCCGAGCCCCAGGTCCCGCTGGCCCGGATCTCGGCCATCCGCTCCTGCGCCGCCGGCGGAAGCTGGTTCTCGCTCACCGCACGTCCCTTCCGTCGCAGCGCCCCCGCTGACTCAGGCGATGCGGCCTCAGCTCACGATACCGGCGACCGGGCGCCGGATCGTCCCGGCCGCGTACCGTAGCCGCCCTGCATAACGCCGGCCGGGCCACGCCGGTTCACCCCCGCCCGTTCAGTCCCGGGAATCCCAGTCCTCGTTGCGCTGCCGCACGGTCTCCAGCGCGTGCTCGGCCGCCTCGCGGGTCGGGTACGGGCCGAGCCGGTCCTTGTCCGGGCAGCCCGGGCCGTGCTCCACCCTGCTGTGCTTCAGGCAAAACCACCAGCGGTCGTCACCGTCCATGGCTACTACACTTTCAGATCATGGCGACATTGCTCCAGCCCGGCCGGATATCGCCGCTCCGCCCGGTCCCCGCGTCGATCAAGGTCCCGGAATACGTGGGCCGCCGCTTCCCGAAGCTCGGTGAGCCCGACGTGAAGGACGCGGGCACGATCGAGCGGATGCGCGTCGCCGGGACGCTCGCCGCCAGGGCGCTGGCGGAGGTCGGCCGGGCCGTCGCCCCGGGCGTCACCACCGACGAGCTGGACCGGGTCGGGCACGAGTTCCTCGTCAGCCACGGCGCCTACCCGAGCACGCTGGGCTACCGGGGTTACCCGAAGTCGCTGTGCACCTCGCTGAACGAGGTGATCTGCCACGGCATCCCGGACGACACGGTGATCGAGGACGGCGACATCGTGAACGTGGACATCACCGCGTTCATCGGCGGCGTGCACGGCGACACCAACGCCACGTTCCTGGCCGGCGAGGTCGACGAGGAGTCCCGCCTGCTGGTCGAGCGGACCCACGAGGCGATGATGCGCGGCGTCCGCGCGGTCGCGCCGGGCCGGCAGCTGAACGTGGTCGGCCGGGTCATCGAGTCCTACGCCCGCCGGTTCGGCTACGGGGTGGTCAGGGACTTCACCGGGCACGGGATCGGGACCACGTTCCACTCCGGCCTGATCGTGCCGCACTTCGACGACCCGGACGCGACCACGGTGATGGAGCCGGGCATGACGTTCACCATCGAGCCGATGCTGACGCTGGGCACGATCGAGTACGAAGTCTGGCCGGACGGCTGGACCGCGGTCACCAGGGACCGCAAGCGCACCGCGCAGTTCGAGCACACCGTGCTGGTCACCGCGGACGGCTACGAGATCCTCACCCTGCCGTAACCGCAGCGCCTTCCCGCGGTGCCTACCCGCGGACCCGGGGCCGCTCCAGCTCGCCGCCTCGCCGGTGGCGATCGATGTAACATCGCTTGGCTAAGAAGAGAGCGATGTTACATCGATCGCTTTTGCCGGCGCTTCCTGAGCCGGCGGCCGCCCAGGACGCCGAGGACCGCTGTCGCGGCCAGGAACCCGGCCGCCCCGGCTGCCGCCACGCGCTCGTCCCCTGAGATCCGCGCCGCGTCCCGGTGCACGACCTGGACCGGCCCCGGCCGCCCGGGCCCGAAACGCTGACCCGCGCCCAGCCCGCCGCTCCCGCCGCCGCCGCGCGCCGCCAGCCGTCCCGCGGCCGCCAGCGCGGCCGGCGCGTCGACCTCGCCGAACCCGGTCCCCGGCCGGTAGCCGCCGGGCGGCCGGTGCGCGGCCGAGCTGACCAGCGCCTGCCGGACCAGGGCCGGCCCGAGCCCCGGGTAACGGGACCTGATCAGCGCGGCCACCCCGGACACGAACGCGGCCGCCGGGCTGGTCCCGCTGGCCTGCGCGTACCCGCCGCCCGGCGCGGCGCCCACGACGCTCACGCCCGGCGCGGACAGGACGACCGAGGAGTTCCGGTCGGAGAACGAGGCCGGCCGCCCGTCCGCCCCGACCGCGGCCACCGCGATCACCCCGGGATAGGCCGCCGGGTAGGAGTACGGGGTGAACCCGCCGGACTGCTGGCCATCGTTTCCCGCGGACGCGATCACGACCACGCCGTGGCTGATCGCCATCTCGATGGCCTGCCGCAGCGACCCGGTCCCGGTCGCTGCGCCCAGCGACATGTTGATCACCTGCGCGCCGTTCCTGACCGCATACCTGATCCCCCGGGCGAGCGCGTTCTTGTACCGCTGATTAGCGCTGTACACCGGGAAACCGGGCTCCTGCTCGTCGAGCACCACCCGGACGGACAGGACGGTGGCGTCCGGCGCCACCCCGAGCACGCCCGTGTCCCGGCCGGGACCGCTGCCGTGCCCGGCGATCAGCGACGCGATGTAGGTCCCGTGCCAATGCGGCGGCCGGTAACGCGCCGGGTTCACGCCGAGGGTGTAGTCCGGGCCGGCGGTCACCGATCCGGCCAGGTCCGGCGTGCCCGGGTCGGTGCCGGTGTCCAGCACGGCCACGGTCACGCCGCGTCCCCGGCTGGTCCCCCAGGCCGCGGGCACCCCGATCTCGGCCAGCTGGGCCAGCGCCGCAGCCCGCGCCTGCCCGGCTTCCGCCGCTCCCCGCGCGGTGAGCCGGCTGCCTCGCCGCGCCAGCCCCGCGACCAGCCGGCCCGCAGCCAGCTCCGCGGGCCCCGCTGACCTGGCCAGTCCGGCCGCGCGTTCCCGGGCGCTCCCCGCGCCGGCCAGCGTCCCATGCGGCCTGCTCATCCGGCCCGGCCCGTCTCCCGCGCCCTGCGCGCGGGCCGGCCCGCCAGGCCGCTCGCCCGTCTGGCTCAGCCTCATTTTTACGGTGTACGCAGCCGGGGGCGCGGGCCGCCCTGCCACCCCAGCGGCCGCCGCAGGCGCCAGGCCAAGAGCCGGGACCACGGCCGCCACCACCGCCACAGCCCGCCGCCCCGCGGCGCGGGTCAGCATTGCCACCCCGCGAGCCGGGCGCCGTACCGGGACCGGGACAACCTACGGCACCAGCCGGTCCCCCGCGGTCCCACGGCGGCCCGGCAGGCCGCGGTACGGGTCAGCACTGCCACGCCGGTGACTGGCACCGGACGGAGACCGGGACAACGAGCGGCGCCAGCACGTCACCGGCTAGCTGCCCGGCCGGGCGGAAGATCGAGGGACGTTGCTCGAGGCCGGCCCGGGCCGGGCGGCCGTCCGCGTAGCCGGCCGTGGCCAGCACCGCGTACGGTCCCTGCTGCCAGCCGGTCACCAGCTGCCGGGCCCGGTCGGTGAACAGCCCGGCCGCGCTCCGCGGGATCGCCAGCGCCCGCACGCCACCGGACGGCCCGCTGATGACCAGCGTGCCGGTCGGGGTCCGCAGCGGCGGCAGCGTGCGCAGGTAGCCGTGCCGTACCGCCCCGGCCTGTGGTTGGGCGGCCTGTGGCTGGCCGGACTGTGGCTGGCTGGTCAGCGGCTGGGAGCCGGCCAGCGTGCGGAGAAACGAGGCCGCGTCGCCGGGCTCGCGGAACGCGACTACGCCGATGGTCCAGACGATCCCCTGCAGCCGGTCGGTGTAGCTGGCCCGGAGCACGGCCTGGCAGCCCCGGCGGGCCGCGGCGGCCCCGGCCACCGGGTCGAGCCCGGCCGCGCAGCCGGTTTGCCGGGAGATCCCCACCCGCAGGGCGGCCTGGCCCGGCGGGCCGTAGCGAAGCCGGGCCGGGAAGATCTGCCCCGCCGGCCAGGTCCGCCAGCGCAGGGCCAGCGCCGTGGCCGCGGCGGCGGACCGCTCGGCCGCGGTCGGCCCGCGGTTCAGTTCGGCCCGCGCCTGCCCGGCCGCGATCACCGCGACCGCCAGGCCACCCGCCGCGACAGCGCCCAGCCCGGCCACCGCCACCCGCCGGCCCAGCCGTCCGCCGGTTCCGGGCCGCGGTATCTGTATCCGCTCCAGCCACCCCAGCCACCCCAGCCACCGGCCGGACCCCGGCCGTGGCCGCCCCGCGTCATTCCCGGCGGACGGCTGACCTGCCCACCACGGCGCCTCGCCCGGGTCAGCCTCAGCGGTGTGACCGGGCGGCCGGCCAGCGATCAGCGAGGCTGGCCGCCGGGCCGGCGGGTCACCGGAGACAGGCCCGGCGGGCCTGGCAGACGGTGCTGAATCGGTCACGGGCGCTGACTCTAACGGGCGCGCTTCTCAGCTGACTGTGACTCGGCCGGGCTGGCCGGCCAGGCACGCAACAGCCGTATCCCGTCCAAACCGTGATCCCCCACCCGCACCGCCCCCTCCCGGTTTGCCCAGGGTACCGCCCTGGGCGCCGGCCGGGTCAGTGTCCGGCTACACAGGGCACGCGCAGCCGCAGACCCGGAACTGCTGGGCCGGCCCGCGTTGGCGGGCAGCGTCTTTTCCTTCGGGGCGAAAGCGCCGAACAACGCGAGGCCGGCCTGGCGGTCGAGGTGCACCGTTTCCCGGCCCGGCGGGCCTGATAATGAGCTGCCCGGCGCGGCTCTCCGCTGGTCCGGCCGGGAAGAAGGGAGACGGCGATGGCCGACCGGGTCGCGGGCCAGTCCCTGAGCGCAGGGGCCCCGAGCGCAGGGCCCCTGAGCGCGGAGCCCCTGACCGCGGAGCCCCTGACCGCGGAGCCCCTGACCGCGGAGCGCCTGCTGGCGGTCCGTACGCCGATGGAGATCGAGTTCGCCCCCGATGGGTCCCGGTTCGCGTTCACCGTGCAGGCGGTGGTCTCCGAGCGCGGCGTAACGCAGCCGAGCGACCTGTGGATCGCTGAGGGCGATGCTGATCCAGTCCGGCTCACCGACGGGCCGTCGGCCGACACCCACCCTGTCTGGTCGCCGGACGGATCGCGGCTGGCCTTCATCTCCGACCGGGCCGTGGCGGGCCACCACCTTCCCTACGTCATGGTGCCCGGCCAGATGCCGTCCCTGGCGGCGAGCTTCCTGGGCTCGGCTGAGCAGCTGTGCTGGTCGGACGACGGTCACCGGCTGCTGGTCCTCGCCGCCGACCCGGGCTCGTATTCCCGTGAGGTGTCCGGGACCTTCGTCACCGGCGGCGCGTCAGAGATCGAACGGGGAATCCGGCGGTCGAGCGGAGCGTGGCGCCGCCTGCTGATGGTCGACCTGACCACGGGCGACGTCACCGAGGTAGGCCCGCCCGGGTGGAGCGTCTGGGAGGCCGGCTGGGACGGCCTGGGCGACACTGCCGTGGCGGTCGTCGCGGAGAACCCGTCCGGCAACGGCTGGTACCGGTCCCGGCTGGCCCGCCTCGACCTGCAGGCGCGGACCGCCGACGTCCTGTACGAGCCCCGGTGGCAGCTCGAGGGACTCGCGCTGTCGCCGGATGGACGGCACGCCTGCGTGATCGAGGGTTATTCCAGCGACCCCGCGCTGGTCAACGGAAGCGTCCTGGTCGCCGATCTGGTTAGCGGCGCCGTCGCCGATCCGTGGCCAGGGCTCGAGACCGTCGGCGTTGCCACCTGGTGCGATGACGAGTCGCTCGCCTACGGACGGATGAACGGGACCGGCACGGCCTGGGGGCGGCTCTGGCTCGACGGGCGCCGTGCGGAAGCCTGGGCCGGCGATGAGTACATCGGCGGCGACATCTGCAAGCCGCAGGTCGCCGTCACCGGCGACGGCGCCGTCGTCATGACCACCCACGAGGCGCACGGCGTGCCGCCGGAACTCGCCCGGTTCGATGCCGGCGAAGCCGCCTGGGTCCGGCTCACGTCGTTCAACACGGAGATCGCCGCTGGGACCAGGTTCCCCGACGCCCATACGATCTCCTGGACCTCGGCCGACGGCCTCGAGATCGAGGGGCGGCTGCTGACCCCGGCGGGTGCGGCCGGCCCCCTCCCGATGCTCGTGCTGGTGCACGGGGGGCCGACGTGGTGCTGGAACGCGGTGTTCTCCGACTCGGAACCGAACGCGGTCCTGCTCGCCGCGGCCGGTTACGCGGTCCTTTTGCCGAACCCGCGCGGCAGCACGGGCCGCGGCCACGCGTTCGCCCAGGCCGTCATCGGCGAAAGCGGCGGGAAGGACTTCGAGGACATCATGGCCGGGGTCGACCGGTGCATCGCCGACGGGATCGCCGACCCCGGCCGGCTCGGCATCTCCGGCCTGTCCTACGGCGGTTTCATGTCCGGCTGGGCCGTCACCCAGACCGACCGGTTCGGAGCCGCCGTCGCATTCTCGGTCATCGCGAACCAGCAGTCGTTCTACCTCACCTCGGAGGTGGCCGGCTACGCCGAGGCGATCCTGCACGGCGCCTGGTCCGACCCGGCCGGCCAGTTCGTTAGCCGCTCACCGGTCTTCCACGCCCACCGGTGCACGACGCCGACGCTGGTGATCCAGGGTCAGGCGGACCGCTGCACGCCGGCCGGGCAGGGCGAGGAACTCTTTGGCGCGATCGCGCTGACCGGCACCGAATGCGAACTGGTCGTCTACCCGCGGGAGGGTCACGTCCCCGTCGAGCGCGCGCACCTGCTCGATGCGCTCCAGCGGACCCAGGCGTGGTTCGACCGGCACCTGAAGCCAGCGGGAACCTGAGGAGCACCGGCCGGGCGGGCGGCGTGCCGGCCCGGCCCAGCGGGGCTGGGCCGGCCCGCTCGGCGACGACCCCGGCCGGCGCGGGCCCGGCCGCGAGCGCGTCCCACAGCCCCAGCCGGCGCCCCGGCGCGGTCATCAGCACCCCGGCCGTGGCCGCGAAGTCGCCCATCAGCTGGCCGAGTACCGCCCCGGTCGCGTCCGCCTGCTCCGTCATGACGCCGGTCATCGTCCTCTCCCCTCGCTTGGGCTTTGCCCCTAGCTGCGCTGCGTTCCGCGTCGCGCCGCTCCATCACGCGCAGCGCGGGCAAGGACGCTCGTCCGCGCCGGTGGTTAGGGTTGCCGTGTGGACGAGGGGGATCTGGCGGCCCTGCTCCGGGAGCATGCGATGCGGAACTCGGCGCCGGGCGCCGGGATCGGGATCCTTCGCGGCGGGGCGGTCACGACCGCCTGTTACGGGGTCGCGGACGTGCGGAGCGGCGCGCCGGTCACGGCCGCGACGCGCTTCAGCGCTGGCTCGCTGACCAAGCCGATGGTCGCGACGGCCGGGCCGAGGCGCTCCCGCTGAGCGAGCGGGCCTTCCTGGTCGACCCGGCCGGCCCGGATAACCCGGCGGTGACGTTCGGCGCGTTCGACGATGCCGGCCGGCCCGGCGTGCTCTACGACATGCTGTGGGGACTTCCGCGGGCCATCTGATCAGCGGGGCTTGATCTCGCCCATCGGGCCGAAGCCGTCGTGCGGGGTGTCGATGTAGATGATCTGCGGCTGGGTGGCCACCAGGTCCGGCGTGACCTCGAAGAACCTCTTCACGTAGTCGTGCTTGACGTGCGCGGCGCCCGCGTCGGCGTCCCTGAAGCCCTCGATGCAGATGAACTCGTTCTCGTCGCCGAGGTCCCGGGCGAAGCTGAAGAACAGGCAGCCTTCCTCGGAGTTGACGTCCTTGGCGTAGGCATCTGCCACCGCGAGCCACTCGTCCATCTTCTCGGGCCGGATCCGCATCTTGATGTTGATCAGAATCATGCGTTCTCTCCTCCGCGGTGACCGTCGCCCATCATCGTGGTGCGCTGCCCAGCGACCGTCAACCGCGGGGCTGTCTCATCATGATCCATAGCGGTAGGTGGCCGTGCACCCGCCATCGACGGTCACTATCGAGCCGGTCATGAAGGACGCCTCGTCGGAGGCCAGGAACGTGGCGACGCGGGCCACTTCCTGGGGCTGCGCCTGGCGGCCGATGGGCTGCAGGGCGGCGCTGGCTTCCCGGCGGGCCTGGGCGGCGGCGCGCTCGTCCGGCGGCAGGGCTGCCCTCCGGCCGCCCATGTCGGTGTCGGTGTAGCCCGGGCAGATGGCGTTGACGCGCAGGCCGTCGCGGCTGTAATCGACGGCCAGCTGCCGGGTCAGGGTGACGATCGCGCCCTTGGAGGCGCAGTACGAGGGGGCCAGCGGCGCGCCGATCAGGCCGTAGGTGGAGGCGATGTTGATCATGGCGCTGCGCGGCCGCCGCAGGAGGTGGGGTATCGCGGCCCGGGCGCACAGGAACGTGCCGCGGAGATTGACCGCGATCGTCCGGTCCCATGAGTCGATGTCGAGCTCGTGCAGGCGGTGCGACCCGCCGGAGACGCCGGCGTCGTTGACCAGGACGTCGATCTGCCCGAAGTCGGCTACGGCGCCGTCGACCAGCGCGGCGACCTGGCCGGGGTCGGCCACGTCGCACGACCGGAAGGACGCCCGGCCGCCCGCGCTCACGATCTCGTCAGCGGTCCCCTGCCCGCCGGCGGCGTTCGTGTCACCGATGGCGATGGCCGCGCCGGCCGCCGCCATCTCCAGGGCGATCGCCCGGCCGATACCCGTGGCCCCGCCGGTCAGGAGCACCACTCTGTCGTTCAGCGAGGTCATCGGTCCCGCCTCCTCACGATCTTGGTCCGGGAATGACGGTAACAACCGGGCCTACCGGCGGTGGCAGGCGGCCGTGTCTAAGCCGGGGGCAGGGTCAGGCGCATGATGACCTCGCCGGAGGGGTCGAGGTCCCCGGTGGGCTCGAAGCCGAGGCGCCGGTAGAACCCGGCCGGCTCGCCCTCCCCCGGCACGTAGCTGGTCAGCATCTCAGTGGCGCCGTCGGCGCGGGCCAGATCGGCCACCAGGCCGATGGCGGCGGCGCCGTAGCCGTGGCGCTGGTGACGCGCGTCGATGAGCAGCCGCCAGAGGAAGTAGGCCTGGATGATCTCCGGCGGCTGGGGCTCGGGGTTCCAGCTGACCATGACGAACCCGACCGGTTCACCGTCCGCGACGATCGCCCGGTACCAGGGCCTGGCCTGCGGGTACTCGGCGGCATCAGCCAGCGACCGGGCCACGTCCGCCACGAACATCTCCTGCCCGGGCGCCACGCGCAGGGCCAGAACCGCCTCGCGGTTGGCGTCGGTGATCTCTTCCAGCGTCACGGCCACGGGCGCCACGTTACGCACCGTCTGGGGCCGGAGGCTAGCGCCCGGCCAGGACGGCAGGACCGCGGCCCGGCCGCGGTGTTACCAGAGATCGCCGCCGGTGAGGACGTAGATGAACGGCACCAGCGGGATCAGGCCGAAGAGTCCCCAGGCCGCTTTCCCGCCCCCGGACAGGTCAGGCCGGTCAGTGAGCAGGTCGATCCACATCAGGACGACCGCGATCGGATGCAGGAAGCAGACCAGGAGCTCCAGGACCTTCTTCATCATCTTCCGAACCTACCCTGTGCCGGGCGGGGTGCACTCAGGCATCACGGAGGCGGAGGACCGCGGCGCCGAGGATCAGCGCACCGAGGGTCCACAGGGCCAGCACGCCGAGGCCCTGCCAGGGGGTGAGCGGCAGGGACCGCAGGCCGGCGGTGGCCTGGATCCAGAGGCCGGCGGTCATCGGGGCGGCCTGCTCCAGGTGGCGGGCCACGGTGTGGTCCGGGACCACGGCACCGGCGATCGGGAACAGGTAGAGCAGACCGAGCACCAGGCCGGCAGCCACGGCGGAGTCGCGGACCGCGGTGGTCACGCCGAGGGCGAGCAGGGCGATCAGCGCCAGGTACAGCACCGAGCCGGCCGCGGCGCGCAGGTCCGGGCCGTTTCCCAGGGACATCACCGCGTAGCCGTTCGCCGCGGACAGCCCCCGGCCGGGCAGGATCAGCCGCCCGGCGAGAACCGACCCCAGCACGGCGACGGCCCCGGCGGCCGCCGCCCCGCCGGTCACCACGACCGCCTTGGCGGTCAGCATTGTCAGCCGCCGCGGCGTCGCGGCCAGCGTCACGCGGATCATCCCGGTGCTGTACTCGCCGCCCACGGCCAGCACGGCCAGCAGCGCGACGATCGCCTGCCCGAGGGTTACCCCGGCCAGGCTGAGCCGGGCCGGATCCGCCGCGCCGGCGGGCCCGCCGCCGGACGGCCCGGGCGGTACAGCGGCGGTCCCCGCCACGGCCACGCCCGCCGCGATGGTGACCGCGACCGCGGCGGCCAGCAGCCACCACGTGCCGGCCAGCGTCCGCAGCTTCGTCCACTCCGCGTGCACCGCGTCCGGAAGGGCGCCCCTGGCGCCCCGGCCGGGCCGCGCCAACCCGGCCGGGGCGCCGGCTCCAGCGGCGCCGTGCATCAGGCGTCCCGGCGGCGCAGCAGCACAGCCGCTCCGG
>DASVBE010000381.1:0-22675 GCA_036375995.1 Streptosporangiaceae bacterium
CGGATGCGGCCCGGAAGAGGCCTTTGACCTGCTCCGCAAGGCCTCCCAGCGGGGCAACGTCCGGTGCGCGAGCTGGCCCTGGCCGTCGTCGCCCGGGCCGGGGACGGCGATCCCGGGCCGTTCGGCGACCATAGCCGCCGCGGCGAGGGCCAGGACCGCCGCGGTTAGGGCCTGTCTCGAAGTCCCGGGTCGATCAGGGAACGGGCATCCCGCGCCCGGCTGGCTCGCCGTCCTCCGGGTGCCGGGCCGGCAACTTGCCCGCGCGGGCCAGGATGCGCGGCAGCACGCTGGGGCCCTCCGGCGGGATGTGCAGCACGACCAGCACCGCGGCCGGGAAATCGGCCGGCAGCATGGAGACGAACGAAGTCAGCGCCTCGACGCCGCCCGCGGAGGCGACCACCGCCACCACGGCCGGGGGCGCGTCATCGGGCTGCGTGGCCGCGGGGCCGCCGCTGGATTGCGCTGCCGTCGGACCCGCCTCCTATGCCTGGTAGGTCTCAGCACCGCGCGATTGCGGGGATATGCGCCGGGCGGGGCAGCGGCCGGACCGGCCGCAACGGCGCGCAGAGGCTCCGATGCGCTGGTGGTCACGACCGTACTCCTGATCCCCGGGTTGGCCAAAGCCGCGTCTGGCGGCCGGCCGGGAGGGGTCAGGTGTCGATGCGGGACGGGTCGAGCTCGGTGGCGCCGCTGACGATGAAGTCGCGCCGGGGGCCGACCTCGCTGCCCATGAGCAGGTCGAAAATGCCGGACGCGGCCGCCGTGTCGCCGATCCGGATCCGGCGCAAGGTGCGATGGCGCGGGTCCATCGTGGTCTCGGCCAGCTGGACCGCGTCCATCTCGCCAAGGCCCTTGTAGCGCTGCGGGGGCTCTTCCCACCGCTGGCCCTTGCGCTCCAGCTCCAGCAGCGTGCGGTGCAGCTCGGCGTCGGAGTAAGTGTAGATGTACCGGGACTGGTTCTTCTTGGGGCTGAGCAGCTTGACCCGGTGCAGCGGCGGGACCGCGGCGAACACGCGGCCCGCTTCGACCATCGGCCGCATGTAGCGGTGGAACAGCGTGAGCAGCAGGCAGCGGATGTGGGCCCCGTCGACGTCGGCGTCGGCCATGAAGATGACCCGCTGGTAGCGGGCGGCGTCGAGGTCGAACGCACTTCCCGAGCCGGCCCCGATGACCTGGATGATGGCCGCGCACTCGGCGTTCTTCAGCATGTCCGCGAGGGACGCCTTCTGCACGTTGAGGATCTTGCCGCGGATCGGCAGCAGGGCCTGGAACTCGGAGTTGCGGGCCAGCTTGGCGGTGCCCAGCGCGGAGTCGCCCTCGACGATGAACAGCTCGCTGCGGTCGTCGGCGGACCGGCAGTCGGCCAGCTTGGCCGGGAGCGCGGAGCTGGCCAGGGCCGACTTGCGGCGCTGGTTCTCGCGGTGCTCGCGGGCCGCGATCCTGGTGCGGGCGGCGGTGGCGACCTTCTCGAGCACGGCACGGGCCTGCGCCTTGCCCACCTTGCTGCGGGACTCGAAGAACTCCTTCAGCTCGCTGCTGACGACCTGCTGGACGATCCTGGTCACGGCCGGGGTGCCGAGCACCTCCTTGGTCTGGCCCTCGAACTGCGGCTCGGGCAGCCGGACGGCGACGACCGCGGTCAGGCCCTCGGTCACGTCGTCCTTGGTGACCGCTTCCTCGTCGGCCTTGAGCAGCCTGGTGGCCCGGAGCTGCTCGTTCAGCGTGCGGACCAGGGCCCGCTCGAAGCCGGTCAGGTGGGTTCCGCCCTTGGGGGTGGCGATGACATTGACGAACGACCGGGTCACGGTGTCGTACCCGGAGTCCCAGCACAGCGCCACGTCGACGGTGAGCTCGCGCTCCACCTCGGTGGGGGTCAGGTGGCCCTGGTCGTCGAGGACCGGCACGGTCTCGGTGAACTGGCCCGCTCCGGCCAGGCGGACGATCTCGGACACCGGGGTTCCGGACGACAGGTGCTCGCAGAACTCGCTGATCCCGCCCTCGAACCGGAACGTGGCCTCCTGCGGGCCAGACCGGCCCGGGTCCGCGTCGTCGTCGGCTGGGCGGACCAGGGCCAGCGCCGGGGGCCGGTCGTCGCGGACCCGGATGGCCAGGCCGGGCACCAGGTAGGCGGTCTGCCGGGCGCGCTGGGTGATGCTGTCGAAGGACCACTGCGCGTCGGCCACGAAGATCTGCCGGTCCGGCCAGAACCGGATCCGGGTGCCGGTCAGCGTCCTGGCCACGCGACGGACCTTGCGCAGGCCGGGCCCGGCGACGAACGGCGCGCCGGGACCGTCGCCGGCGAACTCGCCGGGGACCCCGCGGCGGAAGCTGGCGACCCACTCGTGCCCGCCCCGGTCCACGGCCACGTCCATCCGGGCGGCCAGCGCGTTGACCACCGAGGCGCCCACGCCGTGCAGGCCGCCGGACGCGGTGTAGGACCCGCCGCCGAACTTGCCGCCCGCGTGCAGCCGGGTCATCACCAGCTCGACGCCGCTCAGCCCGGTCTTCGGCTCGATGTCCACCGGGATGCCGCGGCCATGGTCGTGGACCTCGGCGGACCCGTCCGGGTGCAGTACCACGTCGATCTCGTCGCCGTGGCCGCCCAGCGCCTCGTCGACCGCGTTGTCGATGATCTCCCACAGGCAATGGGCCATGCCGCGGCCGTCAGTGGACCCGATGTACATGCCGGGGCGCTTGCGGACCGCCTCCAGGCCCTCCAGCACGGTCAGATGGCGCGCGGTGTAGCCATCGGAGGGGGCGGCTCGCCGGGCGGGCGCGGAACTCACGACGGTCACCTGCAGATCTCCTGACTCCAGACGGCACTGCTTGCTGGCGAGCCTGCCAGCCCCGGTTTGGCTCTGAAGGCAGGGTAACGGCCGGCTCTGTCAGCCTGGCGCAACCACGCCGCCACATACCCGGCGACCTGGGGCAACATGCACCGGGCCGGCCGGGGCTGGCCGGGGTGCCCGCGCTGACCAGCCAGGACGGGCCGGGGGACGGCTCATTCTGCCCGCCGGCGACCGCCGCGGGGCCGGAAAACCCGCCGCTGCGGGGGTGTTCGCTCGTGGCGTACAAACCCCCGCCCGGGGAAGCTCCCGTTCGGGGTGTGTGTTGTGATGCGGTGTAAGCAACGTTCGGTGGCCCTGCCGGCGAAGCCGGAGGGCACAGGCGAGGAGGCGACATGACCGGAGCGATAGCCCCACCCAAGCCGCTCAACGCCATGGACCTGTGTGACCGCTGCGGCGCCCAGGCCTATGTCCGTGTCGTACTCCAGGGTGACGCGGAGCTGCTGTTCTGCGCGCATCACAACCGGCAGCACGCCGAGGCGCTGGCCAAGGTCGCTGTCGACATCCAGGACGAGACAGACCGGCTGAGTGCCACGGGAGGCCGGTAGGCCTGATGCCACCGGCGGCCGGTAAGCGATAACCCCGGGACCCGCTGGCAGCCCCGGCTGCTAGCGGGTTTCTTCTTGGCCGGAAGACGGGACCGGGCGGCCCCCCGCGGGGGGCCGCCCGGTCCCGTTTGCCGTGCGGTCAGTCCAGGTAGTCCCGCAGGACCTGGGACCGGGACGGGTGCCGGAGCTTGGACATGGTCTTGGACTCGATCTGGCGGATCCGCTCCCTGGTCACGCCGTAGACCTTGCCGATCTCGTCCAGGGTCTTGGGCTGGCCGTCGGTCAGCCCGAACCGCATCGAGACCACGCCGGCCTCGCGCTCGGACAGCGTGTCCAGCACCGAGTGCAGCTGCTCCTGGAGCAGGGTGAAACTGACCGCCTCGCCCGGCTGGATCGCCTCGGAGTCCTCGATCAGGTCGCCGAACTCGCTGTCGCCGTCCTCGCCGAGCGGGGTGTGCAGGGAGATCGGCTCACGGCCGTACTTCTGCACCTCGATGACCTTCTCCGGGGTCATGTCGAGCTCGGCGGCCAGCTCCTCCGGGGTGGGCTCGCGGCCCAGGTCCTGGAGCATCTGCCGCTGCACCCGGGCCAGCTTGTTGATGACCTCGACCATGTGGACCGGGATCCGGATGGTCCGGGCCTGGTCGGCCATGGCGCGGGTGATGGCCTGGCGGATCCACCAGGTGGCGTAGGTGGAGAACTTGTAGCCCTTGGTGTAGTCGAACTTCTCCACCGCGCGGATCAGGCCCAGGTTGCCCTCCTGGATCAGGTCCAGGAACAGCATGCCACGCCCTGTGTACCGCTTGGCCAGCGAGACCACCAGCCGCAGGTTGGCCTCCAGCAGGTGGTTCTTGGCCCGGCGCCCGTCGTCGGCGATCCACTCCAGGTCACCGCGCGCGTCCGGGTGCAGGCTCGCCCGGCCCTCGGCCAGCTTCTCCTCGGCGAACAGGCCCGCCTCGATCCGCTTGGCCAGCTCTACCTCCTGCTCGGCGTTGAGCAGCGGGACCTTGCCGATCTGCTTGAGATAGTCCTTGACCGGGTCGGCGGTGGCGCCGGCCGCGGCGACCTGCGCCGCGGGCAGGTCCTCGTCGTCGTCGCCGTAGACGAACGCCTCGTCCTCGGACTCCTCGCCGGTTTTGGTCCCGGCCGGGGCGACCACCCGGCCGGCCACGGCCGCGCCGGGCTGGGCCACGGCACCGTCCGGGGATGGCGCCGCTGCGGTGCTGGCCGCGGCCGCCGGCTCGCCGTCACCGTCCGCGTCCGCCTCGGCGTCCGTGTCGGTGGCCTCGTCCTCGTCCTCGTCTACGAGCTCGTCCAGTTCGGCAAGCTCATCCTCGACGTCGAGGTCGTCGTCGGCCAGTTCGCCGACCGGCTCGAAGTCGACCTCGCCATCGAGGTCGTCGGCGTCGGCGTCGTCCGCGGTGTCGTCGAAGCCCGCCTCGGTCAGGTCCTCGGCGGCGTCCGCGTCCGCGGCGGGGCCGGCCGTGCGCTCCGGCGCGTCCGGGCCGGCCCGCCCGCGCCCGCCCTTGCGGCGGCTGGGCGGCCCGTCCTGGTCTGCGGACCCGCCCGCGCGCGGGCTCGCGTCCGTCTCCGGGTCGGCGAGGGCTACCGCGGAGTCCGCACGGCCGCCGTTCGGCTCAGCCGCACCGCGCCCGCGGGGCTTGCCCGCAGCCGGGCGGCCGTTGCGGCCCGTGCTGCCTGGCTGCCTCCGCGCTGCGGAGCCTGCAGCGCTTGCCACCGCAGTCACCCCTTCCTTCGCTCAATGGCGGCCAACCGCTGAGCGCTCGACCTATGGCTGACCGGACTGGCAAGCGACACGGACACCCTCTCCTGCTGACGTATGGCGGGAAATGGACCCTACCGCGCGGGTCTGGCTGCTGGGACGAGGCCGGTCACCGCACCCACGACGCTCACCACGGCGACCTGACTCGGCTGACTTCCACCTTAGGCGGAGTCTGACGGTAGGTCGTACCACACGGACCCGTGACCGCGCGAAATCCCGCCCGGCAGGCGCCCCCCGGGGTGCCCCTGACCCCGCTCTTCTCATCCCTTGCCCCTCCTGCTGCCGGTCGCGGTGCCCGGCGGGCCGGCCGACGTCTCATCGCCCCGGTGCGGGATGTGCAGCACCAGCACGGTCACGTCGTCGTCCTGCTCGTAGCCGGTGAGCATCCGCTCGACCAGGTAGCCGAGCAGCCGCTCCGGGTCCTCGACCACGTCGGCCGGCGCCTGCCCGGCCACCGCCACCAGCTCGTCCAGGCCGGCGTCGAGGCCGCGCTTGCGGTTCTCCACCAGCCCGTCGGAGTACAGCACCGCGGTGTTACCGGGCGGCAGCCGGAAAGCATATTGCCGCCGGGGGCTGGTCCAGCCCAGCGGAGTGCCCGCTTCGGTGGTGTCCAGCCGCGGCGGGGCGTCCGCGGACAGCAGCAGCGGCGGCAGGTGCCCGGCGTTGCCCGCCAGCCCGTCCCCGGTTTCCGGGTCGACCACCAGGTAGGCCACGGTGGTGACCTGCTCTTCCTGCTCGGTCGCCTCGAACAGGCGGTCCAGGCCGGACAGCACGGCCGCGGGCCGCGGGTCGGTCAGGGCCAGCGCGCGCAGCGCGTTGCGGACCCGGCCCATGCCTGCCGCGGCGGTCAGCCCCTTGCCCATCACGTCGCCGGCCGCGACCGCCAGCTTGCCGTCCGGCAGCCGGAACGCGTCGTACCAGTCGCCGCCGATCTCCATGTTCCTGGTCACCGGCATGTAGCTGGCCTCGAGCACGATGCCCGGCACGGTCGGCAGGGTGTCCGGCAGCAGGCTGCGCTGCAGGGTCTCCGCCGTGGTGTGCTCCCGCTCGAACAGCGTGGCCCGCTCCAGCGCCAGCGCGCACTGGCCGGCCAGCGCCTCCAGGAAGACCCGCTCCTCCTCGGTGATCTGCCGCGGCCGGGTGAACGAGAACCGCAGCGCGCCCAGCGGCGCGCCCGCCGCGATCAGCGGCAGGCCGACCCAGGCCCGCTCGTCGCTGTGCTCGAGGAACAGGTCCACGTTGGCCACGCCGTCGAACTGGCGGCGCAGCGCCTCGGGGCTTTCCAGCAGCAGCGGCCGGCGGGTCAGGATCGCGGTGGTCATCACACTCGGCGTGTCCAGCGGGATGTCGTCGGCCGGGGCGCCCGGGCCGGTCGGCATCGCCTCCGGCGTCACGGTCTTCAGCCGCAGCCGCTCCGGGTTCAGCAGCGCGACCACGGACCGGTCCGCGCCGATCGCCGACCGGCCGACCTCGGTGATCACCTCGACGACCTGCTCCACGGTCAGCGCCTCGGCCAGCATCGAGGTGGCCTGCTGGAGCCGGGCCGTGCGCAGCGCGGCGGCGGACAGCTGCTCGGTCAGCCGGCCGCGCATCTCCTCGGCCTCGCGCTGGCCGGTCACGTCGGTGCTGGCGCCGACCCACTCGACGATCCGCCCGTCCCGCTCGATCGGCACCGCGCGGACGTCGAAGTGCCGGTACGAGCCGGTCTTGGTGCGGACCCGGTAGCGGGCGTCGAACACCTTGCCGGTGCTGATGCAGTCCCGCCAGTCGCGCTCGACCCGGTCCCGGTCCTCCGGGTGGATGGCGTCCAGCCAGCCGCTGCCGCGGAACTCGTCGGCGGACTGGCCGGTGATCCACCGCCACTCCGGCGAGTCCTCGGCGATCTCCCCGGTGGGCGTGGTCACCCACACCACCTGCGCGCCGGCCTGGACCAGCGACCGGTAGCGCTCCTCGCTGCGGCGGACCGCCTCCTGGGAGTTCTGCCGGTCGGTGATGTCCACCGCGATCAGCGCGACGCCGGTGATGTCACCGTCCGGGTCGTGCGAGGGGAACCAGGAGAACGCCCAGTGCCGGAACTGCTGGCTGCCCGCGGACGGGCTGGCGGCGCCGGGCGCGCCGGTTCCCGCGGCCGGGACGGCGGGGCTGGCCGCCACCGGGTCCTGGCCGTCCCTGGCCGGCCCAGCGGCCCCGTCCGGGGCCGGCACCGGGAACGTGGCCGCCTGGTCGGATTCGAGCAGCGGCTGGTCCTCGGCGAGCACCTGGCGGACTGCCGATTCGGCCCGGTCGGCCAGCGGCCCGGGCCAGATCTCGGACGGCGTGCGGCCGATGTGCTCGGACTGGTCGATCCCCTGCCACCGGGCCAGGGTCTGGTTCACCCGGCGGAACCGCAGGTCAGAGCCGAAGAAGGCGAACGCGATCGGGGCTTCCCGCAGCAGCGTGGCCAGCAGGGCGGAGTCGGACACGTCCATCCCTGACACGCGAGGGCCCGGCACCGACGTCCCGGTGCTCATGTGCAGCACCCCGGCGCCGCGTGTGCGCGTGCCATGAACGGCTCCTTCCTGCTCACTGCGGACACAAGAAGGCTAGCGTCATCAACGCGAACAAGAAGGCATCGAGCAACAACTGAACGTACAAGCTTGGATACCAGCCCGCACCCGGCCGGCGGAGCCGGCCCAGCGGCTAGCACTGTTCTGTTACCGGGTTGCTACATCTATGGCACCATGGGCACATTCACGGTCCATCCACCGAATCTGGCGGCGGGTACTTACTGATGCTCACGGCACTGCTCAGGCTCAGCGCGGGCGGCCGCCGTGGCGCGGCGGGCCCGCTTTACCCCGGAAACGGGCGGCGCGCCGGGACCATGCGTGGCAGGCCACAGCGCGGATCTGAAAAGCTGGCTGTGTGAGCCCGCAGAGCCGACGCCGACCGCCCTCCGACGGCCCGGGCAACTCAGGCCGGCCCGGGACACCCGGATACCCGCCCAGCCGGGCCGGCCTGGCGGCTCCGCCGCCCAACGCGCTGTTCGCCGAGATGCTGCGGGCGGCTCGGGAACTGCTCGCCATCCGCAGCCCGCTGGACGCCGAGCTGATGGTCAGCGAGCTTCTCGGCACCTGGTGGGGCCAGTCGTCGCCGCGCCGGGGCACGACCCCGCGGCGCCGCCAGGCGGACGTGGAAGAGCTCATCGGCGAGGGCCTGGTCACGTACGCCGCGCAGCAGGGCAGCCCGGCTGCGCTGGCCCTGCTGTCCGGGGTGGCCTGCCTGGGCACCGCGCGGCAGGCGTCGCTGGCCGAGCGGGCCGCGCTGGGCCTGATGGACATGGGGGTGGCCAGGCCGGCCTGGGCCGAGCACGTCGGCGCGGTGAAGGCGGACGACTGCTACGTGAACTCCGGGCCGCTCGGCGACACCGACGAGGTCGTCTGCGTGTTCAGCTACGCCGGCGAGGAGCCGCACGCGCTGGTCGTGGTCGTCGACTACAACAAGGGCGGGATGGCCACCGACGGCTGGGTCACCTCGCAGGTCGGCAAGCTGCTGCAGTACTGCGCCGAGCCGCCGGGCGGCGGTGCGGCCGGTCCCGCCCCGGCGGCGGGCGACGGCTCGTCCTCGCTGGTCCCGGTGGACCCGCGGCTGGCCCGGCGGCTGCTGGACTCCGCGCTGGCGCTGACCGACGGCACGGCCGGCCCGGCAGTGAGCGAATCGTTCCCGGCGTACCACGCGTTCATCCGGGCCCGGATCCGCACGCTGCCGCCGCCCGCCCGGAGCACCCCGGCCTGGCTGCCCGGCGGCGCCGCGAAGCGCCCGGCGTGGAGCAAGGACCGCCGGGCGATGGTGGTGGCCGGGTTCCTGGCCTCGGACGAGGCCGAGGACCTGTCCGACCGGTCCGCGGCCAGCCGGTGCACGGACCACATCGTGGACTACGGCTGCGACCGGGACTTCGGCCGGCCGCTGCGGATGAGCCCGGCCAAGGCCGAGACGTTCCTGCTGGACTGGCTGCCCCGGCGGGTCGTGCTGTCGCCCGCCGAGCAGCACGCGATGCCGCACGTGCTGGCCGCCTGGGTCCGCTGGACCGGCGCCCGGGCCGGGCTCGGCCCGGCGGCGGTCGGCCGGGCGCTGGATGCGGTCTACGACTCGATGGGCACGTTCACCCGCGTCTACCACGACCCGGCCTCGTTCGGCCTGGAGCCGGCCCTGGTCGCCCGGCTGCTGCCGGACTCCGACCTGGAGGCGCTGCCCCGCCGGGCGTTCGCGTTCGGCGTCCTGGTGGGCCGGTACCGGGGCACGGACCTGAGCCTGCTGCAGCCCGGCGACCACGCGGACCGGCGGGTGCTGCTGGAGGCCGACCACGACGAGCCGGGCCGCCCGCCCGCGGACGAGGCGCACATCAGGCGGCACCTGGCGCTGGCCGACCGGCTCTGGCGCGGCGACCCGCCGGAGCTGTGGGACGCCGCGCAGCGGCTGCTCGACCTGGGTGAGGACCGGCATTCCGTGCTGCACACGCTGATCGACGTGGTGGCCAGCGCCGGGCCCAGCGAGGAGGAGATCGCCACCGCGCTGGCCGGGCTGCCGCCGGAGGAACCCGGATGACCAGCGCCGGGGTGCCGCCGGTGATCGACCTCAACGCCGACCTCGGCGAGAGCTACGGCATGTGGCGGCTCGGCGAGGATGAGGCGCTGCTGGCGCTGGTGACCAGCGCCAACGTGGCCTGCGGCTTCCATGCGGGGGACCCGCTGACGCTGCAGCGGACCTGCGCGAACGCGGTGGCGGGTGGGGTCGCGATCGGCGCCCAGGTGTCCTACCGGGACCTGGCCGGGTTCGGCCGCCGGGAGATGGTGGTGCCCCCGGCCGAGCTGACCGCCGAGGTGCTCTACCAGATCGCCGCGCTGGACGGCATCGCCCGTGCCGAGGGCGGCCGGGTCAGCTACGTGAAGCCGCACGGCGCGCTGTACAACCGGGCCGTCAGGGACCCGGTCCAGGCGGCGGCGATCGTCGAGGCGGTCTGCCGGTACGACCCGGCGCTGCCGCTGCTGACCCTGCCGCACGGCGAGGCGGCGAAGGCGGCCGCCGCGGCCGGGCTGACCGTGGTGGCCGAGGCGTTCGCGGACCGGGCCTATCTGGAGGACGGCACGCTGATGCCGAGGGGCCAGCCGGGCGCGGTGCTGACCGACCCGGAGCAGGTCGCCGGGCGGGCGGTGGGCATGGCCACCGGCCAGGTGGTCACGTCGGCCGGCGGGCAGCAGGTGAGCGTGACCGCGCGGTCGCTGTGCATCCACGGGGACACCGCCGGGGCGGTTGGCCTGGCCCGCGCGGTGCGCGCGGCGCTGGCCGCGGCCGGGGTCGCGGTGCAGCCGTTCGCATGATCACCGCCCGGGCCGCGGGCGACGCCGGGCTGCTGGTGGAAGCCGGTGAGCGGGCCGGACCGCTGGCGGCCGCGGTGCGGGCCGCCCGGCTCCCCGGGGTGACCGATGTGGTCACCGGGGCGGAGACGGTGCTGCTGGTCACCGAGCCGGGCCAGGACCTGGCCGCGCTGGCGGCCGCGGTCGGCGGGCTCGACGTGCCGGACCAGCCGCCGCCGTCTGGCGAGCTGGTCATCCCGGTTGTGTACGACGGCCCGGACCTGGCCGAGGTCGCGCGGCTGACCGGGCTGACCGAGGAGCAGGTGACCGAGCGGCACGCCGCGTCCGGGTACATGGTCGGGTGGCTGGGCTTCGCCCCCGGGTTCGGCTACCTGACCGGCCTGGACCCGGCGCTGCACGTCCCGCGCCTGGCCACGCCCCGGACGAGGGTCCCGGCGGGCTCGGTGGCCATCGCCGGCCCGCTGGCCGCGGTCTACCCGACCGCCAGCCCCGGCGGCTGGCGGCTAATCGGCCGGACCTCGGTGCGCCTCTGGGACACCGGCCGCGAGCCGCCTGCGGCGTTCTCCCCCGGCCTGCGGGTCACCTTCCGCCCAGTCGCCGAACTCCCCCGGCTGGCCTTCCTGACCTTGCCCTCCGCCCCCGGCCACACCAGCGCACCCGTCTCCCCCGCTCCCCCGGCCGCGGGTGCCACCCACACCCCGCACGTCCCCGGCGTCGCCTCTCCCGCCTCCCCGGGCGCCCTGGCCGCGGGCGCCGCACCCGTCCCCTCAGCCGTCGGCGTTGCCGCCTCCCACGCTCCGGCCGCGGGCGCCAAACCCCCTTCTGCTGGCTCGCCGGGGATATTTGTCGAGGTGGTCCGGCCGGGACCGCTGGCGACCGTGCAGGATCTGGGGCGGCCGGGCTACGGGCACCTGGGGGTGTCCCGGTCGGGGGCGGCCGACCCGGGCAGCCTGGCGCGGGCCAACGAGCTGGTGGGGAACCCGCCGGGGGCGGCGGGGATCGAGCTGACGCTGGGGCGGGGGGCGTTCCGCTTTCCCGGCGGCGCGGTGGTGGCGGTGGCGGGCGCGGCAGCGCCGCTGACCGTGGTCGGCGCCCCCGGGCAGCCGGGGCAGGAGGCGGGCTTCGGGCGGGCGCTGACCTTGCCGTCCGGGGCGGAGCTGCGGATCGGCGGGCCGGTCACCGGGCTGCGCACGTACCTGGCGGTGCGTGGGGGGCTGGCCGGGCCTGCGGAGCTGGGCAGCCAGTCGTCCGATCTGCTGGCGCGCCTCGGGCCGGCTCCGCTGCGGGCGGGCGACTCGCTCCCGGTAGCCGTAATCAGTCCTGACGACAGGCCAGCGGCGCATCCTGGCGCGCCTGGGCCGGGCGCTGCGGAGCCGGGCGAGGGCGGGTCAGCCGCGGCCGGGGCCGGGGCGGACGGCCCGGCCACGCTGCGGGTGCGCCCTGGGCCGCGGGAGGCCTGGTTCGCCCGCGGGACGATCGAGGTGCTGTGCGGCGGCCCGTACACGGTCACGCCGGCCAGCGACCGGACCGGGCTGCGGCTGGACGGGACGCCGCTGACCCGGGCGCGAGCCGGTGAGCTGCCCAGCGAGGGCATGGTCACCGGGGCGCTGCAGGTCCCGCCGGATGGGCGGCCGATCCTGCTGCTGGCCGACCACGGAGTAACCGGCGGCTACCCGGTGCTGGCGGTGGTGGTGTCGGCGGACATCGGCCGGGCGGCCCAGCTGCGGCCGGGGCGGGCGGTCAGGTTCAGGCTCAGCCGCTGAGCTCGCGGTAGGCGGCTAGCAGGTCAGCCGCGGAGACCGTGGTCAGGTCGGCGGCGCTGGCGGTCTCGCCGAGATGGGCGATGCGCAGGTCCCGTGACGCGCAGGCGCGCTCGAACAGGGAGCGGGCGAACCGGCCGTTGCCCAGCTCGTCGATCCGGCCCTCGTCGCAGGCCCGGCGGAAGATGTCGTCCAGGACCGGAAGCGCGTCGTCCGCGAAGCTGTCCCCGGCCTGCTGGGCGATCATCTCGGCGATGCGGACCAGTTCCCCGGGTGAGTAGCTGGGGAAGCCGATCCGGACGCCGAAGCGCGAGGCCAGGCCGGGGTTGCTGCGCAGGAACCGGTCCATGTCGGCGGTGTAGCCGGCCAGCACGATGACCAGCCGGTCCCGGTCGTCCTCGGCCCGCTTGAGCAGGGTCTGCACGGCCTCGGAGCCGAACGCGTCGCCGCCGGAGTACCCGTCGTTGTAGAGGGAGTAGGCCTCGTCGATGAACAGCACCGCGCCGAGCGCGGAGTCGACCAGCTTGTTGGTCTTGATCGCGGTCGAGCCGAGGTGCTCGCCGACCAGGTCGGCCCGGTGGGCCTCGACGACGCTGGGCCGCACCAGGAGGCCGAGCGCGGCGAAGATGCGGCCCAGGATGCGGGCCACCGTGGTCTTGCCGGTGCCGGGCGGGCCGGTGAACACGAAATGCCGGGCGGGCGGCTGGCTGGCCAGGCCCTGCCGGTCGCGCAGCCGTGCGACCTGGAGCTGCGCGGTGATCTCGTGGACCTGGCGCTTGACCGGCTCGAGGCCGATGAGCTCGTCCAGCTCGGCGAGGGCGCTCTCCAGCGAGGGTGTGTCGCGGTAGCCGCGGAACCGGCTGCTCAGCTCGGTGAAGGCGCGCTCCAGGTCGCCGCCCTGGATCGTGACCAGGTCGGACGGGGAGGGCTCCTCGGTGGCGCTCATCACCCTGACGTCCCGTGCCTGGCCGGCCTTCTCCAGCAGGCTGCGGACGAAGCGGCCGTTGCCGAGCTCGTCCGTGAGCCTCCGGCGGCCGATGTCCTCGAACATGCGCCACAGGACCGGCCGTGCGTCGGGGTCGAGCAGCTCGCCGCGGCGGGCCATCGCGGCGTCGGCCAGCTGGAGCAGCTCCGCGGGGGTGTAGCCGGGGAAGCTGACCCTTATCGCGAAGCGGGAGGCCAGGCCGGGGTTGCTGGACAGGAACGAGTCCATCTGCTTCTCGTAGCCGGCCAGGATGATGATCAGGTCGTCACGATCGTCCTCGGCCCGCTTGAGCAGGGTCTGGACGGCCTCGTTGCC
Organism: Streptosporangiaceae bacterium; assembly: GCA_036375995.1. Classification (GTDB taxonomy): domain Bacteria; phylum Actinomycetota; class Actinomycetes; order Streptosporangiales; family Streptosporangiaceae; genus DASVBE01. Next base: position 13,589 of record DASVBE010000381.1, read on the forward strand.
GAACCGGTCGCCCTGGCCGTCGCCCTCGTTGACCAGGCTGTAGGCCTCGTCGATGAACAGGACGCCGCCGAGGGCGGAGTCGACGAGCTCGTTGGTCTTGATGGCGGTCGCGCCGAGGTACTCACCGACCAGGTCGGCGCGGTGGGCCTCGACCACGGCCGGGGTCTCCAGCAGGCCGAATGCGTAGAAGATCTTGGCGATGATGCGGGCGACGGCGGTCTTGCCGGTGCCCGGGGGGCCGATGAACACAAAGTGCTGCATCGGCTTCTCGGTGCCGTAACCGGCCAGGGCGCGGCGGCGGGCCGCCTCGATGGAGGCGGCGATGGACCGGACCTGGTCCTTCACCGCGGTCAGGCCGATCATGGCGTCGAGTTCGGCCATGGCCTCGTCGACGGTGATGGCCGGCGGCTGGGGCTGGTCGGCGGCACCCCGGCCGGGGGCACCGGCGCCGGCCCGGGGGCGGGCGGTGTCGCCGCCGCGGACGCCGCGGACCTGCTCGCCGGCCTGGGTGTCGGGTATGGCGCCGGCCGGGCCGGTGGGGCGGGTGGAGCCGGCCGGGCCGCCGGGGCGGGTGCCGGGCCGGTTCTGGCGGGGCGGGGTCCGGGGCAGGGTGCCGGCGTGCGGGGCGGCCAGCGCGGCGGAGCGTGACTGCTCGCGCCCGAACTCGCGGGCGGCCAGCATCGACTTGGCCAGCCGCCAGCCGAGCACCATCACCGCCAGGGCCCAGGCCAGGGCCACCCCGATCAGCGGCGACATGCCGGGGATCAGGCTCACCAGGAACAGCACGGGGACCGCCCACAGCAGCGCCCAGGCGACCGTACGGCACGGGATCAGCCAGCGGCCGAGCGACCCGGCGTGCGCCCCGGCCACTACCGCGAACGGCAGCACGGCGGCCAGCAGCCCGGCCCCGGACTGCTGATGGACCTCTGTCTCGTACCAGATCGTCACTAAGGCCAGGCCGAGCACGGCCACGGACAGCGAGGCGGCGACCGACGGGCGACCGCGGGCGACGGCGAACGGACCGTACACCAGGCCGGCGACGAGCAGCACGCCGGCGATGACGCCGAACAGCTTGGTGGGGTGCAGGCCGATCAGCGAGGCGATGATGAGGAGCGCGGCGACGGTCACCATCTTGACCGTGACCGGCGCGGCGGCGAACCGCTGCCGGAGATTGTCAGCACCGTCCTGCGCCGCACGCCGCGCACGCAGGAAGGATGACCCCGCAGATGACCGCATTCAGCTCCCTCTTACTGAGACCTGTATAGCGCATCGCTGTGTGCATACGAAGGCACACAATCGGATACCGCCAAGAAATATGGTGCAACAGCACCCATCCCGGGCGCTGGGATCAGGACTGGATGGGAGCTGTTCAGTCCCGGTTCAGCATCATCGGCTCAGCACCGGCCAGCACCGGCCGGCCGCCGCGGCGTAATGGAGGACAGGGCCCAGCTATGCACAGGATCCAGGCAGCGCTGCTTATCCCGGGCCGTGGTGACGCCATTGGCGACGGCGTCGTGGTTATTGACGGCGGGGCGATCAGTTACGCCGGGCCGGCCGGTGGTGCGCCGGCTACTCCCGGCGCGCACGTGCATGACGCGGCTGCGGTCATGCCCGGGCTGTGGGATTGCCACGGTCATTTCCTCGGTATTCGGGTCTTCGACCTGGGCCAGCTGCCGCTGGAGCCGCTGACGGTCCGGGCGGCACGGTCGGCCAGGGACCTGCGGGCCGCGCTGGACGCCGGGGTCACGTCGGTGCGCGAGGTCGGCGGCCTGGGCGTGGAGCTGTCCCGGGTGGTGGCCGAGGGGGTACTCGACGGCCCGTCCGTGTACGGGGCCGGGGCCGTGCTGAGCACCACCGGCGGGCACGGTGACCTGCACTCGTACCCGCTGTCGTGGATGGACGAGTTCTCCCGGCGGGAAGGGATCATGGCGCTGGCCGACGGGCCTTCCGCGTGCGCGCGGGCGGTCAGGGAGCAGCTGCGGCGCAACGCCAGGGTGATCAAGGTGTGCGCCAGCGGCGGGGTCCTGTCCGAGATCGACCACCCGGTGCACCAGCAGTTCACCGACGCTGAGCTGCGGATCATCGTGGAGGTGGCGGGCCTGGCGGAGCGGGTGGTGGCCGCGCACTGCCACGGCAAGCCGGGCATCATGGCCGCGCTGGAGGCCGGGGTGCGGACCATCGAGCACGGCACCTACCTGGACGAGGAGTGCTGCGACGCGATGGTGGAGACCGGCGCGATCCTGGTGCCGACCCGGACGATCATCGAGGACATCCTGGCCAACCTGGAGCGGGTGCCGGACTACGCGGCGGCCAAGCTGGTCGCGATCGCGCACGTGCACGCCCGCGCCGTGGCACTCGCGCACGAGCGGGGGGTGACGATCGCGATGGGCACCGACATCGGGCTGACCGGTCCTGACCGTCCGAACGCGTGGGGGAAGAATGGCGCTGAGCTGGTGCATCTGGTGGAGCTTGGGCTGACGCCTGCGGAGGCGATCGAGGCGGCGACGGCGACCGGGCCGCTGACCCTGGGACCGCAGGCGCCGCGCAGCGGCCTGCTGGCGGAGGGGTACGACGCGGATGTGCTGACGCTGGATGCTGATCCGCTGGCGGACATCTCGGTGCTGGCCGATCCGGGACGTATTACGCGGGTATGGCAGGCCGGGCGGCTGGTCAAGCAAATCTGACACCGGCGGCATCCCATGGGCAGGTATCCGGCCAGGCCGGCCGGCTGGCGTGCGCACGGCGGATAGCCCGTCCGGATAACGCGGCTAGTCATTCCGGGCCGCCTGCTGGGCCAGGGCGGGACGGCGGGCAGGGCGCCGCCGGCCGACGGGGTGCCGCGGTGGCGGGCTGTCGGTGGCCGGGGGTAGGACGGAGCTATGACCACACCAGGCTTTGCTGAGCATCTGGCCTTTATCGAGGAGCGGTCGGCCGCGCTGCGCACCGCCGCGGCGGCGGCCCCGGCCGAGGCCCGGGTGCCGGGCTGCCCGCAGTGGCATACCGCTGACCTGGTCGGGCACCTGGGTGAGGTGCAGCGTTTCTGGGCCGCGGTCGTGGCCGCGGGCCCGGCCGGCGGCCCGCCCGATGATGTCCCTGGCCGGGCGGCCGAAGGCGACCTGCTGACCTGGTCGGCGGCGTGCACCGCGGACCTGCTGGCGGCGCTGCGCGAGGCCGGCCCGGATCGGCCCTGCTGGACCTGGTGGGGCGCGCCGGGCACGACCGGTGCGGTGGCCCGGCACCAGGCGCAGGAGGCGGCGGTCCACGCCTGGGATGCGCAGCAGACCGCCGGGCGGGCCGAGCCGCTTCCGGCCGGCCCGGCGGCGGACGCGGTGGATGAGTTCCTGAACGTGAGCCTGGGCGCGGCCGGGTCGTGGAAGCTGCCGGCGGCCCGGGTCGGGCTGGCGGCTGACGAGGGGCCGTCGTGGCTGATCGACCTGACGGAGCCGGGCGCCACCGCGACCCGCGGCGAGGTCACCGCGGTCCCGCCGCCTGGTGCGGTGCTGGCCGGCAGCGCCAGCGATCTGCTGCTGACCTTGTTCGGCCGGCTCGATCCGGGCGCGCTGCGCATCACCGGGGACGCTGCGCTGATCCGCAGCCTCCTCGACTGGGCTCCCACCGACTAGCGGGGTGCGCCCTTAGCGATCCTGGGGCTGGCCGGCGAGCACCTCGCCGGCCGCGCGCTGCCCGGACCGCAGGGCGCCTTCCATCAGGCCGGCCCAGTGGCCGGCGGTGTGCTCGCCGGCGAAGTGGATGCGGCCGGCCGGCGCGGCCGCAGCGGCCGGGTCGGCCGTGGCTGCCGTGATCGTGTCCGCCGAGTACGACTGGCCCGCCCATGGGTCGTCGTTCCAGGTGGTGAGGACCGCCCGGGACGGATCGGGGTCCAGTTCCGGGCGGAGCGCAGCGGCCTGCTCCGCCCAGGTGGCCGGCCCGTCGCTGACCCCCAGGCCGGCCAGGCCCTGCTCGGTCCCGGCGAACGCGTGCAGGACCGGCTGGACCTGGCCGGTTCTGTCGGCCGCGGTCCAGGTCCAGAACCGGCCGGGCACGCTCTGCACCGCGGACGCCGGCGCGGCCTTGCTCAGCGGCATATGCAGCTTGGCGTTGTGCGCGAGCCCGCTGCGCTCCCACGCGTCCCGCTGCTGGCCGGGGACGGGTGGCGTGATCGGCAGCCGGCGCAGCACGGCCATCGGGACCGTGATGACCGCGGCGTCGCCGGTCACGGTTCCGGTCGCGGTGCTCAGGTGCACCCCGTGCCGGTCCTGCTGCACGGCACGGACCGGGCTGGCCAGCCGCACCGCTGAGCCGAGCCGCCGGGCCAGGCCGGTGGCCACCTGCTGGTTGCCGCCGGCCACCCGCCAGGTTGGCCGCCCGCCGAACCCGGCGGTCGCGTCCTGGGCCACCGCTGCCGATAGCTGGCCGGCGCTCATTCCCGAGGTTGTCTCCATCCGGGCGATGTAGGCGGCCAGGGCCGCGGGCTGGCCCGCCCAGCCCGCGGCCACCTCGGCCAGGGAGCTCCCGGGGGCGGCGGCCGCTGCTGCCTCAGCCACCCAGGCTGCGCACTCGCCCACCTGCGCGGCGCTGGCTGGCCCGCCGCCGCGCGGTTCACGCTCGTAGTAGGACATCACGGTGCCGGCGAGTTCCAGGCCGAGTCCGGTCAGCGTCTCGCGCAGCACGTCGTAGCCGTCCAGGACGAACTCGGCACCCCGCTCGATCACCGTCCGCGGATCGCCGGGTATCAGTTCCTGGGACCAGACCCGGCCCCCGACCCGGTCGCGTGCCTCCAGCACGACGACGTCACAGCCCCGCTGGGTGAGCTGCCACGCCGCCATCAGCCCGGCGAAACCCGCCCCGACCACCACGACCCTCACGCCCACCTCCGGCGCCGACCACGGTTACGGCCCAGCGTGTCATGGCTGGCAGCGGGCGCGTGGGCGGGCTGGGTGGGGAAACATAGGGGGTGTGACCGAGGCTGGCTCCCTGCGCGATGCCGTGACGTCGCTGTACTCGTCGGATCCCGGCGAGTTCACCGAGCGGCGGAAGGCGCTGGTGGCCCGGGCCCGGGAGGGCGGCGACAGGGCGCTGGCCAAGACCATCGCCGGGCTGCGCAAGCCGACCCGGTCCGCGTGGGTGGTCAACATGCTGGTCCGCGCCGACCGGTTCGCGGTGCCCCGGATGACCGCGCTGGGCGACGACCTCAGGGACGCCGAGCGGGCCATGGACGGGACGCGGATCAGGGAACTGTCCCGGCGGCGCCGCGAGCTGATGGCCAGCCTGCTGCAGCAGGCGTTCAGCGCGGCGGGCCTGGAGTCGCCGCCCGCCGCCCTGCGCGACGAGGTGACCAGCACGCTAACCGCCGCCCTGGCCGACCCGCAGGTCGCCGAGCAGTTGCGGGCCGGCACGCTGGTCCGCGCCGTGTACCGGGAGGGCTTCGCGATCCTGGAAGCAGAGGACCCAGCCGCCTGGGCCGACGCGTCGGCCACCCGGGGCCCGGCCACCAAGGCCGCGGCCCCGGCCCCGGCTGACGGGGCGGCCGCTGCTCCCGCCAGCACGCGGCCAGCCCGCCGTCCCGGACGAGAGGTGACGGCCCCGGGGCCGTCCCGGCCCGGCACGACCCGGACAGGCCGCGGCAAGCCAGCCGTGGCGCCCGGCGATCATGCGGAACCAGACGGCCAGGCCGGGCGAGATGGCCGCGGCAAGCCCGGCCCCGGCGCCCGGGCGCCAGGTGAGGCCACCGCCGGCCGTGCCGCGCCGCAGGGGTCACGGCAGGAGCAGGCAGCGCGGGTCCGCGCGGACCGGGAACGCGCCGCGCGGGACCGGGCCGAGCAGGACCGGCTCGCCCGGCAGCGGGCCCGCCAGGAGCAGGAGAGCCGCGCCCAGCGGGAACGCGAGCTGCGCCAGGCGGCGCTGGCCGAGGCCCGGCAGGCCGCGGCCGACGCCGACCAGGCGGCCACCGCCGCAGCACGCGAGGAAGAGGACGCATCCAAGTCCGTCCGGGTGCTGACCGAGCAGCTTGCCCAGGCCCGCCAGCGGCACGCCGAAGCCCGCGTCAACGCCCGCCACGCCCAGGCCGCCCAGCGCCGGGCCCAGGAACGCCTAACCCGCCTCCGCGACTAGCCACCGGCCTGCCCAGGCCGCCGGAAAGCATGGGCCAGGCAGTCCGGCCCCGTCCTACGCTGACGCGGTGACCAGGGGAAGTGTCCCGTTCCTGGGGCTGTGCGGGCCGAGCGGCGTGGGCAAGTCAGGGGTCGGTTACGAGATCTTTCAGCAGGTCTGCCGGTCCGGCATCAAGGCCAGCTTCATGGACTTCGACCAGCGTCGTCACCTTCATGCCGAGGAGCTGGACCTCCGTGGTCCCTGCCGTCGTGAGCTTGAAGAGGGCTACTCCCCCCAGGCCTACTAAGCCTGCTCCGATGGCGACCAGCAGCCAGGCAATCGCGGCCATAGTGCCTCCCCCGGAGGCTGAGCCCGTGCGCCTGGCTTGCCCCGGCCCGGCGCAACGGGCCATCACATCGGTTATCTCGGATGCCAGTGCCGAAGTCAGCGACCGCCGGGCCGGCCGGCCCGGGCGCAGCGGCGGCGGGCGTGTCAGACCCGGCGGAGGACCGCTACCACCTTGCCGATGATGGTGGCGGTGTCGCCGAGGATCGGCGTGTAGAGCGGGTTGTGCGGGATCAGCCAGACATGGCCGTCGCTTCTCTTGAAGGACTTGACCGTGGCTTCGCCGTCGGCCGAGGTGTCGCTCTCGATCATGGCGGCGACGATGTCGCCGTTCTCGACGTCTGATTCGCGGCGGACGACGACCCAGTCGCCGTCGGCGATGGCGGCGTTGATCATGGAGTCGCCGACCACGTTGAGCATGATGAGGTCGCCGTCGCCGACGAGGCGCTGGGGCAGCGGGAAGACGTCCTCGATGATCTGGTCGGCAAGGATCTGGGGGCCCGCGGCGATGCGGCCGACCAGCGGGACCGGGGTGATCTTGTGGGTGGCGAGATCACGGTAGGCGCGGCCGGGTTCCGGGCTGGGGCCCGGTCCGGGATCCGCGACAGGGCGGACTACTGCCGAGCGAGGGCGGCCCGCGCCGCGGCTGACGTAACCCTTCCTCTGGAGGCTTATCAGCTGATGGCTGACGCTGGAGGTGCTGGCCAGGCCGGTGGCGTCGCCAATTTCGCGCAGCGTGGGCGGGTAGCCGTGGCGGCGGACGCTTTCCTCGATGACCTGCATGATCCGGCGCTGCCGGTCGGTGAGCTGGTCGCCGGTCAGGTCTTCTGGCTCCGCACGTCGCATGTCCGGCCTCCGGCATCGGGGTTGGTGGGAGCAACGCTACTGAGCCGGGGAGGGAATATCAAACTTGTATTCGAAAGAGCGATGAACGTATTGTGGTTATCGAGCACCTGTTCTGCCGGGCCCGCTGTCAGCCCCCACCTGGCGGGCCCGGCAGCCGTCGGCCACGGGGTGATGAGACCGGCCTCATCACCCCGTGGACCAGCGGCGAAGTGCCGCCCCGTGGCTAGCCCTGCGGCTCGCTCCGGAGCTAGCCCCGTGGTACTGGCGCAGGGTACTTATTCGGAGGGTGCGATATTCGGGAGCCGTGTCCAGGTCGCGGAGCGGCCTGTCCCGTCGGCTCGGACCCTGCCTTCGCCGCGCAGCTGCTCTAGGACGAGCCGGATCGTCTGGTCACTCACACCTGGCAGTGCCGTCCTGATGTCGGCGAGACGGAACGTGGCCGGCGCGTAACGCAAGACGTGTTCACGGACGCGCTGCTGCTTGGTGCCGGAGGTCTGGGCGGCGGCGGCCCGGTCAGCGAAGACGGCGTAGGCGCCGGCGATCACGCTGGTGAAGTAGCCGAGCCAGGGCCACGGGTCGGCGGTGCCCTCGTGCCAGCCGTGGGTGGAATCCAGGAGTGCCTGGTAGTAAGTGTCAGCTGATTCGGCGACCGCCTGCTCAAGGCTGACGTGGCGGCCGACGGTGTAGCCGTGCTCGCCAAGCATTGCGCCGGTGAGCAGGCGGGCCACTCGCCCGTTGCCGTCCTCGAAGGGATGGATGACGAGGAAGTCCAGGACGAACAGCCCTGACAGGAGCACCGGATGGTGTTCACCTGCCTTAACGGCGTGTTCATAGCGCTTGATCAGGTCGTCGATGGCGAACGGGGTGCTCGCGGCCGGCACAGGCTTGAAGCGGATGGTGGCCGAGCCGTCTGGCGAGCGGTCAACGACCAGGTTGTCTTCCGCCTTGAACGCCCCGCCGGGCATCGCTGTGTGAGCGAACAGCAGCCGGTGCAGGTGCAGGATCAGGCCGGCGTTCAGCGGGCGCCAGTCCTGCTGGAACAGGTAATCCTGGGCGTCGCGATAGCCGGCCAGCTCCTGCTCACTGCGGTTGCGCAGGGCAGTCGTGCGCCGGTCGATGATCCGCTGGGCACGATCGGCGTCGGGGACGATGATGCCCTCGATGGCGGACGAGGCGGTGATGCTCTGGACGCGGGCCCGGTTGGCGAGCTCGGTGAGCAGCCCGGGCATCTGGTCACGGTAGAGCGCTTCCGAGCCCCGGCCGAAGTCGATAGCGCTGAGCCAGGTGACGACCTGGGCTGGCACCAGCCCGATGAGCGCGTCAAGGTCGGCGAAGCTGCGCAAGAAACCTCCTCAGCAAACCCACCAAACAACCTAATTCTAGTTCCGGTTAGTATGTTTGGTGGGTTGGCTTAGCAGGTTTCCGGCTGTCAGCGTCTTCGCGGCCGTCGGCCACGCGCTGGCCGGCATAGGCCGCCCAGTCTCGCCTGGCCCACTGGGACCAGCGCTCGGCAGCGCTGATGCTCCAATCCGGCGCGACATCTCAAGCTCGTGCCGGCCGCACGCCCGGGCCCCTGCAGGCTCGGGCGTCCGGCGTTCTCCGGCCATCAGATGCCCTCTGCCTGCCCACGCCAGCATGTCGCATCTGATGCAATACCGCCCGCTGCTAGCTGCAGCCGCTGGTGGAGCCGCAGCCTTCGCAGACGTAGCAGCTGCCGGCCGGGCGCATCTTCGTGCCGCAGGTCAGGCAGAGCGGCGCGTCGGCGCTGCGGCCCTGGTGCGACTCGATCAGCTCCATCGAGCTGTG
>DASVBE010000383.1:0-9460 GCA_036375995.1 Streptosporangiaceae bacterium
CATCAGCGCGGTCGCCGCAAAGATCGCGGGCACGACCGGCCGCCAGCGCCGGGACGGCAGCGACCCGGACGGGAACAGCATCAGCAGGACGATCATGCTCATGGTGATCGGGACAAAGCTGCATTCGGCCAGCAGGCCCGCCACCTTCGGGGCCGGCAGCGTCCCCGGGTAGTCAAGCCCGCCTACGGCCCACAGGCCGGCCAGCGATAGGAAGACCAGGCCCGCCCCTTCCACGACCAGGAACCAGCCGGTCAGGTTCCGCGCCCGGCGGACGATCAGCGCGCCGAGCGTGGCGTAGACCGGGCCTGCGACCGACCCACCCAGGTTGGCCACCGCGTCCCCGCCGGCCAGCCGGTTCCAGAGCATCAAGGTCAGCACCAGGGACGGCAGCGCGACGACGCAGACCGCCAGCCAGGCCACCGTGACCGTGCGGTCTTGCCGGAGGGCGGCCGTGCCGGGCATCGCGTGATCGGTCACGACGGCGCCTGCGGCCCGCGCGGCCGGGTCCGGGCCCACAGCCAGGCGGCGATGCCGATGATGGCCAGCCCGTCGAACGCGTGCAGCCCGCCGAACAGCGCGTGGTCGTCGGCCAGCCCGGCCAGCAGGCTCTGCGCGAATCCGGTCAGCACCACCATGGCCGCGGCCCCGGCAACGGCGGCCCGGCCCGCCCTGGCCACCAGCGCCAGCACCAGGATCACCAGCGCCACCCCGCCCAGCGTGAAGCCGAACGCCCGGTGCGCGGCGAACGCGCTGTCCGCACCCACCGTCTCGGTGCGGAAGGCGCCCAGCCCGGCGAGGAAGATCTGCGCCGCGCCGAGCAGCAGGAAGGCGGCCAGCGCCCAGTGGAAGACCAGCATCGCCGGGCGGCGTTCGGTGCCGCTGGCTAGCCTGGTTCCGGACTGCCCCGCGGGAGTCCCCGTGCCCGCGGCCACTGCCTGGTTCTCGCTCATCGTCAGCATGCCCCCTTGTCGCAAGCCCGCCTTAGCAAACGGCTCGTGCCATTCAGGGGGGACGTTAGGCCGCCAGATACCGCCGGCCCACCGGGCAGGCCACCAGGCCAGGGTGAGGCTGTCCGCTACTACCGCTGCGGCTGCCCTCCTATCGCTGACCTGCCCGTTGGCCGCACACTGAGGTGATGCGAGCGGTCTGGGCCGGGTTCACGGCCGTCGGCGCGGTCACGCTGGTCGCCACGGTTTCCGTGGACCTGGCCCGCGGCGACCTGGCCGGGGCCGGATGGATGCTGTTCGGGGCCGCACCGTTCTGGGCAGCCGGGGTCGTCGGCGCCTGGCGGCAGCCCGACCGCCGCGCCTGGCTCTGGCTGCTCGTGTCCGGCGCGCTGGCCCTGGCCGACTCGTGTGTCGGCGACATCGTCACGCCATCGGTGGCGGGCTGGTCCGCGGTCTGGCTGGTCTGGCTGGTTCACAACTGGCTCAGCGGCGGCTCCATCGTGGCCGGCCTGGGGCTGATCGGCCTGTTCCCGACTGGCCGGACCGAGCGTGGCTACGAACGCTGGGTGCTCGGCGTATCCACCGCGATCGCCGCGGTGCTCCCGCTGGCCGTGCTGGTCTCTGGCCCGTTCGCGGTCAACCAGCCGTTCGGCCCGGCGACTGACGCCAGCATTGCCAGCCCACTGTTCTGGCCCGCCGCGGCCGCGCTGCGCCCCGCCGCCGCATTGCTGACCACCTGGCTGCCGGCGCTGACGCTGGCTGGCTTGGTACTGCTGTACCTGCGCTACCGCCGGGCCGTGCAGGACCGCCGGCGCCGGATCCGCTGGCTGCTGCTCGGCGGGCTGTTCGCTGCGGTCTGCTTCTTCACCGTGACCGCGGTGTCGGTGTCGCCGGAGCCGGACCCGGTCCTGACGGCCGTGATCGCCGTGCTCTGGCTCATGACCGAGGTGGCCCTGATCGGATCGATGACCCTGGCGCTCGCCGAGGACAGCGTCCTGGGTATCGACCAGGCCGCTCGCCGCACCTTGGTGCACCGCGGCCTGTGGTTCATCATCTCTATGGTTTACGCTGCCGGGGCCGCCAGCGCCGGCCTCCTGGCCAGCCACTTCCTGCCGGCCGGTCCATCGGTCCTGATCGCGGCCGGTGCCGCACTGATCCTCCAGCCGCTCCGGCGCCGGGCGGAGCGGGCCGCCGACCGGTGGGTCCTCGGCGCCCGGCTGGACGGCTACGACGTGCTCAGCCGGTTCGGCTCGACGCTCGAAGACGCCCTCGGGCCGGCCGACCTGCTGCCCGCGCTGGCCGCCGCCATCCAGCGCGGCCTGGGCCTGCGGTGGGCCCGGGTCCGGCTGGACCTGGTCGCCGCCAATGGCTCGCTGGAGCCGGCCGGCGCGGCCGGGATCGGCGTGTCCGAGCCGGCCGAGCCGGAGCTGGTGGTGCCGCTGACCCAGGCCGGGACCGTGCTCGGCCGGATCGAGTGCGGCCCGCGCCGGGACGGCCCGCTGCTGGAGGAGGACCGGCGGCTGCTGGCCAGCCTGGCCGGGCAGGCCGCCACCGCGGTGCGCAACCTGCACCTGACCGCCGAGCTGAGCGCCCGGCTCGAGGTGATCAGGACCCAGGCCGCCCAGCTCACCGCGTCCCGGGCCCGGATGCAGGCCGCCCAGGACAACGAACGGCAGCGGATCCAGCGGGACCTGCACGACGGCGTCCAGCAGGACGTCGTGGCGCTGACCGCCAAGCTGGCGCTGGCCCTGGCGCGGCAGCGCCGCGGCGACAGCCGGGCGGACGAATCGCTGGCCGAGGTGCAGCGCGACCTGGCCGCCCTGCTCGGCCACCTGCGCGAGTTCGCGCACGCGATCCACCCGCCGGTGCTGGCCGACAAGGGGCTGCTGGAGGCGATCGAGGCACAGGCCGCCCGGCTGCCGATCGAGGTGGTGATCGAGGCCGAGCCCGCGTTGCGCGGGGTCAGGTTCCCGCGGCACGCCGAGGCCGCGGCCTGGTTCGTGGCCGCCGAGGCGCTGACGAACACCGTCAAGCACGCCGCGGCCGGCCGGGTGCAGGTGGCGCTGCGCCGGCTGGACGGGCGGCTGGCCGTCGAGGTCAGCGACGACGGGTGCGGCTTCGACCCGGCCGCGGCCCGCGGGCTCGGGCTGGCCAGCCTGGCCGACCGGATGTCGATCGTGGGCGGCACGCTGCGGATCGACAGCCGTCCCGGCGCGGGCAGCACGGTCCGCGCGGAGGTCCCGCTGGCGGTGGCCGCCGAGGCGGCGGTCCATGGCTGAGCTGCTGGCCGGAGGGCCGCTGCGCATCGTTATCGCCGACGACAACTACCTGGTCCGGGAGGGCACCCGGCGGCTGCTCGAGGACTCCGGCGAGGTGACCGTGCAGGCCGCGGTCGGCTCCGCGGCGGAACTGCTGGACGCGGTGGGCCGGCTGCGGCCAGACGCCGTGCTGACCGACATCCGGATGCCGGCCGGCCCCGGCGGCGGCGCGGACGGCGGCCCGGCGATGGAAGGCATCGACGCCGCGCACGAGATAAAGGCCCGCGCCCCCGGGATCGGAGTCCTGATCCTTTCGCAGTACGCCGACGAAGCGTACGCCTTCGAGCTTTTCCGTAACGGGACCGCGGGGCTCGCCTACCTGCTGAAGGACCGGGTGGGCGAGCTGGCCCAGTTGCTGTCCGCGCTGCGTGAGGTGGCCGCGGGCGGCTCGGTCATCGACCCGCAGGTCGTCGAGGTGCTGGTCACCCGGCGGGCCCGGCTGCGCGAGTCGCCGCTGGCCCGGCTCACCCCGCGGGAACTCGACGTGCTGCGCGAGATGGCCCAGGGACGCGGCAACGCGGGCATCGCCCAGGCGCTGTTCCTGTCCGAGTCCTCGGTGGAGAAGCACGTCAACGCGATCTTCGCGAAGCTCGACCTGGCCAGCGAGCAGCAGGTGCACCGCCGGGTGGCCGCGGTGCTGACGTTCCTGCGCGACGCGGGCCTGCGCACCCCCGGTTAGGACGCGGGCCTGCGCACCCCCGGTTAGCCAGCCGCCGCTAGCGGCGGGGTTTGTAGCTGAACCGCCGCCGGGCCTGCTCGTCCAGGCCGGCCGCGGCGTTGCGGCGGGCCAGGTCCTGCGCGCGGTCCAGCTCGATCGGGCTGATCAGGCCGTTGTTCAGCAGGTATTCGGCCAGCTCCCGCTGGTGCCCGCCGGCCGTGCCCCAGATGCAGCGCTGCAGCTCCTTCTTGTACTCAGACACCGAGCTGTCGCTGGGCAGGTTCAGGTCCACCGCGACCTCGATGATCGGCACGGTCTGCGGGTCGATCGGCACACCGGATTCGCGGCCGTACCGGTTCAGGATGAAGTCCCGGTAGTAGTACGCGATGGCCAGCAGCACGATCTCGTGCCGGCCGAAGTACTCCCTGGTCCGCGCCAGGGCGTCGGGCCGCGGCGAGCCGCCGAGCCGGGCCGGGCCGCCCGCGCCCGGGGCCTCCTGCGGCCGCATCTGGGTGGTCGGCCCGTGGCTGGACCCGGCCGCGGTGTCGGCGTCGCGGCGGCCAGACCGCTCCGCCGCGGTGGTCAGGGTCAGCCGGACCACCCACTGGCCCACGCTGATCAGCCAGCGGCCGGGCTCGAGCACCCAGGGCACCGGCTCGTACGCGGACCTGGCCACCGGCATCACCCGGCTGGCCCGGCGCCGGACGTTGCGGAACGTCCGCGGCTCGTCGGCGAAATACGGGGCGATGTACACCGAGTGGTCGGCGTCCCGGTTGAACAGCTCCCACTGGTGATCCACATAACGCAGCCCCGGGCAGCGCGGCCGCCGGTGCAGCGTCAGGTCGGTGCTGTTGCTCAGCAGGGCACGGTCGATCCAGGTGACTTCGCCGGGCTGGCCGATGACCTCCTGCTGGTGCGCCTCGGACGAGACCAGAAGCTCGCTCATGGGATTCTCACCGCGGCTTGGCTACCCCCTCCAGGCCGGATCACCCCACCCCGCCGGTTCCCATGATATCGGCGGCGGGGCCGGCCCCGGCGGGGTCAGGGCCAGGGGCCGATCTGCACCAGCGAGGTCAGCGCATCAGCCTGGTGGCCCCAGTGGATCACGTCGCCGTCGGTCACCGCCTGCTGGCCGCTGACCGTGTTCCCGTTCAGCCGCAGGCCGTTCCGCCCCCGGTTGGCGACCTGCCAGTGCCCGTCGGCGTAGCTGAACTCGGCGTGTACCCGGGACACCGTCAGGTCGTCGGGCAGCCGCAGCTCGGCCGCGGTGCCCCGGCCGGCCAGCGCGCCCGGCCGCCGGGTCTCGGTCACCGCGTCCCTGGTCACCAGGCGCAGCCACGGCACGGCCGGCGGGCTCGTCATCGTGTCGTGTTCGGTGGCCACGGTGTGACCCGCGGTCTGCCCGTCCGCCTCGGCCCAGCTGAAGCTGCTCCCGGCCGGGACCGGGATCTGCGCCCCCGCCGGAACCGGGACCTGCGCGCCGGCCGGCATCAGCGCGCTGACCGCGCGCGGCCTCAGCCGGTAGCGGCCGGGGGCCACGTCCGGGTCGCCGGCCAGCGTCACGGCCACACCCCCGGTGCCGGCGCACCGGGCGCCGTGCTCGGCGATCAGGCTCCGGTACACGTCGCTGGAGCTGGCCGCCAGCACCTCTACGTCGATCGAGCCGGTCAGGTCGGCGAAGTCGTCGGGGTTCATCCGCAGCTCGACCCGGTCCGGCGCGAGCCGGGATCCGTCCGGGGCGATGATGAACGTCTCCGGCAGGTGCCGCAGGGCCAGCTGCCAGACCTCCTGGCCGGTCCGCCACGGCCGCGACACCAGGCTGCGCACCCACGGGTGGTTCGCGGTAAAGCCCCAGCTCCGCAGGGCCAGGAACGCGATGGCCCCGGCGGCGGCCAGCAGCAGCGTCATGGACAGGCTCAGCACCACCGACCGGGTGGCCAGCAGCAGCACCAGGAAGCCGCAGGCCGCGGTTACCGCCGTGGCACGCACCCGCCGGGTCCGCGGCGGGACCGGCGGCCGGGGCGGGCGGGCCGCCTCCAGCTGGGACATCCGGCATCACCTCTTGCTCGTGGACGTCACCGCCTCGTGAGCACGAGGCAGGGGGCCCGCCGGAGCGGACCCGTATCCCGAGCATGCAGGCGATCATGCCGCCGGGTCCAACGCCGGCGGCCCCCTCCCAGGTACCTGGAAATTGCCGGCGCGAGGACCCGAGGCCGATCCTGGTGGCTTCGCGGGCGGCTGCGGCGCGACCTGCCGGATCAGGCCCGCAGTCCCTGGAGCCCCTCGTAGGCGGTCGTGATGATCTCCAGTCCCCGGGTGTCGTCGGCCGGCTCGCGCATCTGGTTCGTCACGTACGCCACCGCCATGCGCTCACCGGGGTCGACCATGACGATGGAGCCGCCCCAGCCGCCCCACCCGTAGTTGCTGCCGAACAGCGCGTAGCCCATGCCCCAGTGGACGGGCATGCCCAGCAGGCTGTCCACGCCCTGCTCTTCCCTGACGCGGTCGCAGCCGGCCTGCGACAGCAGATGCCGTCCGCGCACCTCCCCCCCGCAGGCCATCACCGACTGCACGAGGGCGACCGAGCGGGCGTTGCCGTACCCGCCCACCGCGGGGTTCTGGGCGCGCCGCCAGGCGACGCTGTTCCCGTCACGGACCCGGAGGGGAGTGCCCGGCGGGGGAGGCGCATCGCTGCGGGCGGCCGAGCTGGCGGCATAGTTCTCATCGCGGCCTGGCGGCGGGACCGTGGCCGCCACCCGGTGGTCATGCTCGGCGGGCAGCCCGATGTGGAAGTCGGCCCCGAGCGGCCCGGCCACCTCCGCGGCGAAGAAGCCGCCCACGGTCTGGCCGGTGATCCGGCGTATGACCTCGCCCACCAGGAACCCCTGGGTCAGCGAGTGGTATCCGGCCTCGGTTCCCGGTTCCCACAAGGGCGCCGTGGCGGCCAGACGGGCCGTGGCGGCCGTCCAGTCGTAGATTTCCTCGACCGGCCCGTCCCAGTGGGGCAGGCCCGCGGTGTGCCCGAGCAGGTGCCGCACCAGCACCTTTTCCTTGCCCGCCACGGCGAACTCCGGCCAGTACGTGCTGACGGGTGCATCCAGGTCGAGGTCACCGCGGTCGGCCAGGATCAGCGCGCACAGCGCCGTCATCGTCTTGGTGACCGAATACACAAGGACGATCGTGTCCTGCTGCCAGGGGATCGTGCGGTCCGCGTCGGCGAACCCGCCCCAGACGTCCACGACGGGCTCGCCGTCCACGAAGACCGCGACCGAGCCACCCGTGTCCCCGTCGTCCAGCAGCCCGGCCAGCGCGCCGGGCACGGCGGAGAAGAGCTCGTCGTAGGAGCCCTGAATGTCTGTCATGGGAGGTATTGAGCACGGACGGCCCGGCCGGAAGCAACCCAATTACAGCCCAGCCCTGCCGGTCAGGGTGGCGCAGGAGAGGAGATCCGGACTCCTGAGGGGTTGCCCAGCACGCCTCCAGCCAGGCTGGCCAGCGTTCACCCGCACCCAGAACATCCGGTTGAGCGGTGTTCCCTGACTAGGCGGGATTGACGACGGTGGCCAGGGTGCCGATCAGCTGCCGGAATCGTTCGACGGCCCCGGGTTTGCCGGTGATGTCGATGCCGAGGTCCGACCCGGCAAAGATGAGGGTGGTCAGGGCCTGGGTGGTCGCGGTGATCGTGACGTCGGCCGGCGCCGGGGGTGCCCCGGCGGTGAGCGACCACTGGCGGCCGTCGCTTTCGGCCAGGTAGTCCGCGCCGTCGAGGCTGAAGCGCCAGCGGGATGGCTGGTGATCGTCGGTGGCGAGGTCGATGGCCTGGATGGCGTTGCGGAGCAGGTGCTCGGCGTGCAGCGGCTCGCCGGCCTGAGGCCAGCGCCAGGCGTGCCGTAGCCCCCACCAGCGGAGCGTGTCGATGACGGGTCCGAGGTCGGCTCCGGCTGGTGTCAGCCGGTACCAGACCTCCCGTCGGCCCGGCTCGCGGTCAGCGGTGACGATTCCGGCGTCGTCGAGCTCGCGCAGGCGCTGGCTGAGCGTCTTGGGGGTGATCCCGCCGAGGCGGTCCATCAGGTCGGTGAACCTTTTGGCGCCGGTCAGAAGGTCGCGGATCACCAGCAGGCTCCACCGGTCGCCGACATGCTCCAGGGCGCGTGCCACCACGCAGGCGTGGCCGTAGGTGCGAACGTTCCGAGTCACGTTCTCATAATACTAGTTGACAGATACTAGTTGCAAGATACTCTCTTGGAGATACTAATCGGCTCATGGAGGATGTCATGTACCACCCGCCTGCCTATCTGTGGGCGATTACCATCGCCGGGACCATCGCGATTGCGGCCGCGACCTGCATCGTGCTGTACGGCGGCGCAGAACGCGCAGGCCTGGGCCAAAGGCGCGCGGCGCTGCTGGCCGGGGCGGCGGCCGCCGTGCTCGGCGGCTGGTTCACCGCCACCGCGTTCATCGCGGGCCACGGCTGGTATCACACGCTGCCGTGGTTTCCGGTCGCGGCGGCCGGGTTCCTGGGCGCGCTGCTGGCCCTGCGCCGGATCCCGGTGGTGGCGCGCGCCCTGGCAGCGCCAGGCATGCTGAGCCGCCTGGAGCTTCCGCACACGCCCCGCGTGGCCGGGGTGGCCTTCCTGCTCTACCTGGCCCTCGGCCGCCTGCCCGCGCTGTTCGCCCTGCCCGCCGGCCTAGGCGACATCGCCGCCGGCATCGCCGCGCCGCTGGTCGCGCGCAGGCTCGCCCGGGGCACCGGCCGCCGCGCCGCGTTGTGGTTCAACGCGTTCGGCCTCACCGATCTGGTCACGGCCCTGGCCTTGGGCGCCCTCACCGGATTCGGTTTGCTCAACGTCACCCCCTCCAGTACCCCGCTCACCGAGCTCCCGCTCGCGCTGATCCCGACAGCTGGCGTGCCGCTGCTCTTCGCCCTGCACATCACGTCCCTGTCCGCGCTCGCCCGAGCTCCACGGCCAGCGTCGTCAGCCGCCGGCGCACTCGCTGTCGATGCGACGCCGCCTGTTGCTGGGCCGCCAAGCCCGGCATCCCGCGCCCGGTGAAAGGCGTTTGCGTGACAGATATCCAGATCGAGACCCAGTACTCGACCGGCGCTTCCCGGCAGGCCATACAGTCACCTGACCACATCCGACCGGTTGCGCACGGCCATCGAATCCGCGGGTTTGGAGATCGAGCAGTGGAACGACCTGACCGGCCAGGCGGCCGCGATGATGAAGACCCTGCTTGCATCGCCTCCCGGCCCGATCGGGCTGCAGGCCTTCGTCCCCGGCTTCGAGCTGAAAGCCAGGAACCTCACCGCCGCCCTGGCCGACGGCCGGCTGCGCGCCGTCCAGGGCGTAGCACGAGCGGTCTGAGACGTGTCGCCATCCGTTCGGCCGGACGCGAACCATGAGATCGACGGGCCAGGTGGCGAGCGCCAGGGGCCGACCCGGTAACCGAGGCCGAGCGGGCCGGGTCGCCGCGGTGACGGTGCTCACCGCCAGCACCCCGGGGTTCGCCGGCAGGTGGCGGTGCCCGGTCCTGGC
>DASVBE010000038.1:0-21164 GCA_036375995.1 Streptosporangiaceae bacterium
TCAGCGAGATCAGCCCGGCCTTGGCCGCCCCGTACGGGGACAGCGCGGCGGCCCCGCCCACCCCGGCCACCGAGGCCACGTTGATCACCGAGCCGTCGCCGCGCTCGATCAGGTGCGGCCCGATCGCGTGCAGCACATACACCGCGGAGTCCAGGTTGAGCTTCATCAGCTTGTCCCAGCCCTCGAGCCGCAGGTCGAGGAACGGGGCCATGAACCGGGACCCGCCCGCGTTGTTGACCACGATCTCGATGTGCTCCAGCTGGCCGATGGCCGCCGCCACCGCCGAGTCGACCTCGTCCCTGCTGGTCACGTCGGCGGGGATGACCACGGCCTTGCGGCCCAGCGCGGTGATGTCCGCGGCGGTATCGGCCAGCCCGGCCTCGGTCCGCGCCACCAGGGCCACGTCGGCCCCGGACGCGGCCAGCCCGACGGCGATCGAGCGGCCGATGCCGCGGGATGCGCCGGTGACGAACGCGTTCCGGCCGGTGAGGTCGAACAGGCTCACGGTCAGTCCTCCCAGTCGGTGGGCAGCGGCCAGGCCGTGGGGTTGACCTGCCGCACGATCTCGTTCTGAACAATACGGACATACGGCTCCCCCACCCACAGGTGCCTGGCCCGAGCCACGGCGATCATCCGGGCGTGCGGGACCCGGGCGAACCGCGGCGCCGCCTCGTCCGGCCGCAGGTAGTCGTCCAGCTCGGGGACCAGGGCGAGCAGCGGCTTGCCGGACGCCGCCCAGCGGTCGAGGTCGGCGTCGCCGGCCCGCTTCAGCGCGGGCGAGAGCAGGACCGCACCCTCCACGGCCGGTTCCTGGCTGCCCCACTTGAGCGCCAGCTCGGTGCCGAACGACCAGCCCACCAGCCAGATCCGGGGCAGCCCGGCGGCCACTGCGAAGGCGACTGCCGCGGCCACGTCGAAGCGCTCGCCGTCGCCGTCGCCGAACTCGCCCTCGCTGGTCCCCTCGGCCGAGCTGGTCCCGCGGGTGTTGAACCGCAGCACGGCAAGATCGGCCAGGGCGGGCAGCCGGAACGCGGCCTTGCGCAGCAGGTGGCTGTCCATCATGCCGCCGGCCGTCGGCAGCGGGTGCAGGAAGATCAGCGTGGCCGCCGGCCGGCGCCCCAGCGGAAGCGCCAGCTCACCGACCAGGCGGAGCCCGTCTGCCGTGGTCAGGGTGACCGGCTGCCGGTCGGCCGGCAGCACGGTGGCTGCCCTGATCTCACCCACGCTGCCCCTCCTTAGCCGCGATTCCTGCGCCCCCGGCCGGGCGCGGGCCGCCGGGGCCTGCGCTGCCAGCAGGGATTGTGCCAGTGCCGCCGGCCGCCCGCAGCAGTGGACCCGGACTGCCACACCACCACGTGCGCCACCCCCGGGCGGATCTCCTGATCGCACCCCGGGCAGCGGTACGTCTTGGTCGCTGCCGGGCCCGGCACCGAGCGCACCACCCAGTCCCCGTCCGGCCACGTCTCGGTCCGCTCCGGCCCCAGCCGGACGCCGGGCCCTTCGCCGTCGTCCCTCCCGGTGGCCGGCCGTGGCGCCAGCCCACCGCGTGGCCTCCGCGGCAGGTCAGCAGGCAGGCGCCGGGCCTTGCGTGGGCTCACGGCCGTCACTGTAAGGCATCACCGCCTGCCCGCAGCCCCGGCCCGGCGACCCGGGGGCCAGGGACCAGTGCCGGGCCCGGAAGTCCCGGTCAGTCCGGCGCATACCGCCATGGGACCATGTGCCGCATGGATCACACCGAGGCGCAGGCGTTCGCGGAGCAGTGGGTCAGGGACTGGAATGCCCACGACATCGACGCGCTGCTCGAGCACTTCACCGACGATGCCGTCTTCACCTCGCCGGTGGCCGTGCGGCTGCTCGGCGGTGACGGGGTGATCCGCGGCAAGGAGGCCCTGCGGGCCTACTGGTCCGAGGGCGTCCGGCTCATCCCGGACCTCCGCTTCGAGGTTCTGGCTGTCTGCGCCGGCATCAGCACCGTGGTCATCAACTACCGCAACCAGGCCGGCGGCGTGGTCTGCGAGGTTCTCACGTTCGACGGCCCCCTGGTCAGGGAGGGCCACGGCACCTATCCCGCCCAGGCCCCGGTCGGACTGGAGAAGTGATTCCCGCGCCCATGCCCCACCCGGGGACCAGGCGCATCGTGCTCTGCGTACGGCCGTAGCGGCGGCTGCGGTCGGGCGCCTTTGGCTACGGCGGCCGGCCCCGTACAGTTTGCTGCCGTGCGCATTGTCATCGCCCGGTGCAGCGTCGACTACGCGGGACGGCTGTCCGCCCACCTCCCGCTGGCCACCAGGCTCATCATGATCAAGGCCGACGGGTCGGTGCTGGTCCACTCCGACGGCGGCTCGTACAAGCCGCTGAACTGGATGTCGCCGCCCTGCCGGCTCGCCGAGGAAGAAGGCCGCTGGGTGGTCACCGGCAAGTCCGGCGAGACCCTCACGATCGAGCTCACCGACGTCCTCAGCGACTCCTCCTGGGACCTGGGCGTCGACCCCGGCCTGGTCAAGGACGGCGTCGAGTCGCACCTGCAGGAGCTGCTTGCGGCCCAGCTGGGCGTTCTCGGCGTGGGCTGGCGGCTGGTGCGCCGGGAGTACCCGACCGCGATCGGCCCGGTCGACCTCATGTGCCGGGACGCCACGGGCGGCGCGGTGGCCATCGAGATCAAGCGCCGCGGCGAGATCGACGGCGTCGAGCAGCTCACCCGCTACCTCGAGCTGCTGAACCGGGACCCGCTGCTGGCCCCGGTGCGCGGCATCTTCGCCGCCCAGGAGATCCGCCCGCAGGCCCGGGTCCTGGCCGAGGACCGCGGCATCAGCTGCCTGATCCTCGACTACGAGGCCATGCGCGGCACCGACGACGGCGCGCTGCGGCTGTTCTAACCCGCCACAGCGGGCTAGAACAGCCGCGCCCCCGCCTAGCGTTCCTGCCGTGCGTAGCGCCGGACGCAGACCGGGATCAGCACGCCCAGCATCAGCACGCTCATCCCCGCGGTCACCAGCACCGGGTGGGTCAGCGGCCAGGAGCCGCTGGCGCCGCCGGCCTGGGCTGTGCCGAACAGCTGCCGGGCCGCGGCGACCACCGCGCTGACCGGGTTCCATTCGGCGATTACCTTCAGCCAGACGGGCATCCCGGCGATCGGCACGAACACGTTCGACACGAACCCGAGCAGGAACGCGGGCAGCATGGACAGGGCGTCCGCGGACT
This sequence comes from Streptosporangiaceae bacterium, assembly GCA_036375995.1. Taxonomy (GTDB): domain Bacteria; phylum Actinomycetota; class Actinomycetes; order Streptosporangiales; family Streptosporangiaceae; genus DASVBE01. The sequence continues at coordinate 3,202 of DASVBE010000038.1, forward strand.
GCGGGCTCCTGGCGATCAGCCCGATCAGCACGCCGATCCAGCTCATCGCGAAGGCGAACAGCAGGAGCAGGGTGAACCCGGCCACCGCGGGGCCCAGGCCGTCCTGCGCCCGCCAGCCGGCCGCCAGCCCGCAGCCGATCATCACCGCGAGCCCCGGCAGGCCGACGATGATGCCGGACAGGGTCCGCCCGGCCAGCACCGCGGGCCGGGCTATCGGCATCGTGCGGAACCGGTCGATCACTCCCTCGCTCATGTCGGTCGCCACCGCGACCGCCACCGCCGACGAGCTGAAGATCGTCATCTGCGCGAACAGCCCGGAGATCAGGTAGGTCCGGTAGTGCCCGCCGGGCACGTGGATCGCGCTGCCGAACAGGTAGCCGAACAGCACGATGAAGATCACCGGCATCAGCACGCTGCCGATGATCAGGTCCGGCTGGCTGCGGGCGCGCAGGACGTACCGCACGGTCACCGTGCGGATGTCGCCCAGCGCCTGGTGCAGGCGGCCGCCCAGCGTGGCGGGCCGGGCCGCAGCGGGCGGCACCATCCCGCCGGCCGTTGAGGTGGCCGTCAGCGCCGTCGTCATCGCGCACCTGCCCCGGCCAGCTCGGACGGCGTTTCGGCACCGGCCGGGCCGGGCCGGGCCGCCGCCCCGTCCGCCCCGGTGAGCAGCGTGAAGGCCTCTTCCAGCGACGGCCGCTGCAGCGCGACGTCGGCGACGTCCGCGCCGAGCGGCGCCAGCCGCCGGACCACCGCGGCCAGCGAGCCGAGGCCGTGCGGCGCGGGCAGCGTCAGCGTGCGGCCATCCGCCGCCAGGTCGCCCTCGCCGAGCAGCTCATGCAGCTGGCCCGGGCCGGCGCCCGCGCCGTCGCGGAGCACCACGCGGATCCGGGTCGCGCCGACCGCGGCGCGCAGCTGGCCCGGGGTGCCCGTGGCCGCCACCCGCCCGTCGCTGAGCACCACCACCTCGTCGGCCAGCTGCTCGGCCTCGTCCAGGTACTGGCTGGTCAGCAGCACGGTGGTGGCGGACCCTGTGACCAGCGCCCGGATCGCCGACCACACCTGCGCCCGGCTGACCGGGTCCAGGGCGGTGGTCGGCTCGTCCAGGAACAGCACCGGCGGTGCGGCGAGCACGCTGGCCGCCAGGTCGAGCCGCCGCCGCATCCCGCCGGAGTAGGTGCGGACGAGGCGACCGGCCGCCTCGGTGAGGCCGAACTCCTCGAGCAGCTCATCGGCCCGGCGCCGGGCCACCGCGGCGGGCAGGTGCATGAGCTGCCCCACGATGCGCAGGTTCTGCCGGCCCGTCAGCAGCTCGTCCACGGTCGCGCCCTGCCCGGTCACGCCGATCCGGGCGCGGACCTCGGCCGGGTCGCGCAGCACGCCGAACCCGGCCACCGCCGCGGTCCCGGCGTCCGGGCGGATCAGCGTGGTCAGGATCCGCACGGCCGTCGACTTGCCCGCGCCATTGCGGCCGAGCAGGGCGCACACCGTCCCCGGCGGCACCGCCAGATCGATGCCGCGCAGCGCCGGCCTGCGCCGGAACGATTTCACCAGGCCCTCGGCCCGGATGGCGTATTCCGCCACGGATTCCTCCAGTGCGTACGATGTACCCTATGAGTACATCGTACGCTAGTAATACGATGTACGCATGTCAAGCCAGCGGGACGACGCGACCAGGCCGGCCGCCGCGGGCCCACCCGGGGTCACGGCCGGGACCCGCGGGCCCGCCCCGGGTGCGCAGGCGCACCGTGCACCGGAAGCCGGGCGCTCCTTCTGGGGCGGCGTCGAGCTGCTGTGGGAGCTCGAGACGGAGACGCAGCGGCCGCGCCGCCGGACGGGCACGGCGCTGGACCGCGAGCAGATCGTCCGCGAGGCGATCAGGATCGCGGACACCGACGGCCTGGATGCGGTCACCATGCGCCGGGTCGCGCAGCAGCTCGGCACCGGCGCGATGTCCCTCTACCGGCATGTCCCGGACAAGGACGCGCTGGTCGCCCTGATGGTCGACACCGTCATCGGGGACATGATCGGCGAGTCCCCGCTGCCGCCGCAGGTGGCGCTGCCGCCGGGCCTGACCTGGCGGGAAGGGCTGCGGCTGATCGCGGAGAGCAACTGGCAGACCTGCCGGGAGCACCGCTGGTATCCCGAGGCCACCATCGCCCAGCCCCCGCTGACACCGAACGGCCTGGCCGGCCTGGAGGCCGCGCTGAGCCTGTTCGACGGCTACGACCTGGCCGTCACCGAGAAGATGATGTTCGTCACCGCGGTGCACCAGACCGTGCTGCACGCGGCGCTGAACCTGCTGCTGGAAGAGCGGTCCCGGGCCCGGTTCCAGGTCGATGACGCGGAGGTGTTCGCCGGCGCGTCGGCGTTCCTGGGCAAGATGGCCGCCAGCGGGCGCTATCCGCGGGTCACCGAGCTGATCAGCCGGATCGGCCAGGAACCCCAGGACGCCGGCGCTGAACGGGACTGGATCCTGGCGGGCGTGGACCTCATCCTGGACGGCATCGCCGCCCGCCTGGCCCAGCACGACGCCAGAAAGCCCTAGCCGAGCAGGTGCGCGTTGGGGGCCCGGGCGGCCTCCGCCAGCGCCGGGATCTCGGTTACGGTCACGCCGGCCGCCTCCAGGACCGCGGCGCCGCCGCCGGGCACGAACAGCGGCGGCTCCTGCCAGGCGATGACCACCCGGCGCAGGCCGGCCGCGATGATCAGCTCCGCGCAGGGGCGGGGCCGCGAGGCCCGGGCCGCGCACGGCTCCAGCGAGCTGTACAGGGTGGCCCCGGCGGGCACCGCCCCGGCCAGCTTGGCCAGGGCCGCCTCCTCGGCGTGGTCGGCCGGGCCGGTCTCCCGGGAGAAGCCGGTGGCCAGCAGCGCACCGCCGGCCGCGACCACGACTGCGCCCACGCTGAACGCGGTGGCCGACGGGGGACATTGCCCGGCCAGCGCCACGGCCCGGGCTAGCCAGGCCTCATCCGCCCCGGCCATGCCCGGCGGGCCGGGCTGGCCTGGGCTTTCCTGCTGGCTTCCGGGCATCGGCTCCCCCGCTGTCGCGACCCGCTGCCGCGACCCGCTGTACCGCCAGTATCTCTGCTGGCATTACCGGTGGTTTACTGTGCACGGCGGCAGCAGGAACCGCCCGCATTTGACGACGGTGAGGCCGATGGCGACGACCACCTGGACACCTGGCCCGGCACAGTCCGGGGCCACGTTCGACACGCTCAACCCGGCGACCGCGGAGGTCATCGGCACCTTCCCGGTGTGCGGCGCGGCCGAGGTGAACGCGTCGGTAGAGCGGGCCCACCAGGCCGCCGCCTGGTGGGCCGGGCTGACCCCGCAGCAGCGCCGGCAGCGGCTGCTGGCCTGGAAGTCCCACCTGACCCGGTACCTGGCCCGGCTGGCCGAGCTGGTGCACACCGAGACCGGCAAGCCGCTGGCCGACGCCCAGCTGGAGATCGTGCTCGCGATCGTGCACATCGACTGGGCGGCCCGGCACGCGCATCACGTGCTGCGGCCGCGCCGGGTGCGCAGCGGCCTTGTCGCGATCAACCAGGCCGCCGTCCTGGAGTACCAGCCGCTCGGCGTGGTCGGCGTCCTCGGCCCGTGGAACTACCCGGTGTTCACCCCGATGGGGTCGATCGTCTACGCGCTGGCCGCCGGCAACGCGGTGGTGTTCAAGCCCAGTGAGTTCACCCCGGCCACCGGCGGCTGGCTGGTCAGCTCGTTCGCTGAGGTCGTCCCCGAGCAGCCGGTACTCCAGCTCGTCACGGGCCCCGGGGAAACCGGCGGCCATCTGGCCCGCAGCGCGGTCAGCAAGATCGCCTTTACCGGGTCGGCGGCCACCGCGCGCAAGGTCATGGCCGCGTGCGCGGAGAACCTCACCCCCATGGTCGCCGAGTGCGGCGGCAAGGACGCGTTCCTGGTGGCCAGCGACGCCGACCTGGACGCCGCGGCGGAGGCCGCGGCCTGGGGCGCGCTGTCCAATGCCGGGCAGACCTGCATCGGCACCGAACGGGTCTACGTGGTCTCCGACGTCTACCACACGTTCCTGGAGAAGCTGACCGAGCAGGTCTCCCGGCTGCGGCCGGGCGACGACCGGGAGGCCGACTACGGGCCGATGACCATGCCGGGCCAGGTCGAGATCGTGGAGCGGCATATCTCGGACGCACTGGCCCGCGGCGGCCGCCCGGTTGTCGGCGGGCTGACCAGCGTCCGGCGGCCGTTCGTCGGCCCGGTGGTGCTGGCCGACGTGCCGGAGGAGAGCCAGGCCGTCACCGAGGAGACCTTCGGCCCGACACTGGTGGTGACCAGGGTGGCCGACCTGGACGAGGCAGTGCGGCTGGCCAACGGCGGCAGCCACGGGCTCGGCGGCACGGTGTTCGCCGGGAACAGAGGGCGCGCGCTGGCCGCGGCCCGGCGGCTGCGCAGCGGGATGGTCTCGGTCAACTCGGTGATCAGCTACGCCAGCGTGCCCGCGCTGCCGTTCGGCGGCTCCGGGGACTCCGGGTTCGGCCGGATCCACGGCGCCGACGGGCTGCGGGAGTTCGCCCGGCCCAAGGCGATCACTCGGCAGCGGTTCCGGCCCGCGGTCAACCTGACCACGTTCCACCGCACCGACGCGGACATGCGCCGCATCCTGCGGCTGGTGAACCTGCTGCACGGCCGCCGTTACCGGAAGCCGTGCTAGCCGCTCGCTGCGGGCCGCTTTAGAGGCGCTGCCTTCCCTCCTCGCTCCTTCGGCGCTCCTTCGTCGCGCCGGCGTCGCTCGTCAGGAAAACAGCGCCGCGGCCCTCCGCGAGCCAGGGCCGGCTCCGCCGGCAGGAGGCCCGTCCCCGGCCCTCGTCCAACGTCCGTGAACGTCTGGACGTCTATGGACACCGGGCCCGGCGCTGGCAGTGCCAGGGCTCAGGGCTCAGGGCTGGGACAGGATCGGGATCACGCGGTCCTGGGGCTCGATCGCGGCCAGCGGGGCCCGGCCGATGATCAGGTCGGCGGCCCGCTCGGCGATGGCGATCACCGGCGCGTTCGTGTTGCCCCGCGGCACGGTGGGCATCACCGAGGCGTCCACCACGCGCAGCCCGTCCACCCCGCGGACCCGCAGCTGGGGGTCGACCACGCTGGTCAGGCGGCGGGCGGCGGGGCCCGCGTCCGCACCCATCGCGCAGGTGCCGACCGGGTGGAACAGCGTGCCGAGCTCCCGGCGGATGTACTCGCGCAGCTCTACCTCGGTGATCACCTCCGGGCCCGGGGCCAGCTCGGCCTTGCAGATCCGGGCCATGGCCCGGGCCCCGGCGATCTCCCTGGCCGCCTGGATGCCGCGGACCAGCGGGTCGATGTCCGCGCCGTCGGACAGGTAGCCCGGGTCGATGGCGGGCTTGTGCCGCGGGTCCGCGCTGCGCAGCCGGATCCGGCCGCGGCTGGCCGGGGTCAGCCCGGCGATCAGCACGGACAGCGCCCGGACCGACGGGTCGGCCAGCCCGGCGTTGCGGAACGGGGCGGCCACCGCGTGCCACTGCAGGTCCGGGGCGGCCAGCGTGGCGGTGCTCCGGCTGAAGCCGCCCGCCTCGGCCAGGTTGGTGGTCAGCGGCCCGGAGTGCATCATCCGCCAGCGGGCCAGGTTGCGCGCCCCGGCCTTCTCCCACGGCCCGGCCGACTTCGGGGTGTGCCACAGCACCGGCACGACCGCATGGTCGGACAGGTTCTCGCCCACCCCCGGGCTGTCGGCGGTGACCCAGATCCGGTTCGCCGCCAGGTGATCAGCCGGGCCCACGCCGGACAGCATGAGCAGCTGCGGGCTGCCCACCGCGCCCGCGGCGAGGATCACCTCGCCGTCCGCCCGGGCCAGTTCCTCGGTGCCGCGGCGCAGGTAGCGCACGCCCGCGGCGCGGCCGCCCTCGAATTCCACCCCGGTGACCAGCGAATCGGTCTGGATGGTCAGGTTGGCCCGGCCGGCTGCCGGGTGCAGGTAGGCGTCGGCCGCGGACCAGCGCCGGCCGGCCCGCTGGGTCAGCTGGTAGAACCCGGCCCCGTCCTGCTCCGCACCGTTGAAGTCGTCGTTGGCGGGCATCCCCCATTCCCTGGCCGCCTCGACGAACGCCGTGGTCATCGCGGATTTGTGCTTAGGGTCCGAGACCGACAGCGGGCCCTCGGCGCCGTGGTACGCCGACGCGCCGCGGGAGTTCGCCTCGGCGCGCAGGAAGTACGGCATCAGGTCGGTGTAGCCCCAGCCCTCGCAGCCGTAGTCGTCACGCCAGCTGTCGTAGTCCAGCCGGCTGCCGCGGATGTAGATCATCGCGTTCAGCGACGACGAGCCGCCGAGCACCCGGCCGCGGGGCCAGTAGATGGCCCGGCCGCCCGCCCGCTCCTGCGGCTCGGTCCGGTAGTCCCAGTCGTAGGTCGTCTGGAACAGCAGGTTCAGCGCGGCCGGGATATGGATTTCGTCGGCATCGTCGGGCGGGCCCGCTTCGAGCAGCAGAACCCGTACCGACGGGTCCTCGGACAGGCGGTTAGCCAGAACGCAGCCGGCGCTGCCGGCGCCGACAATGACGTAGTCGTACACGGTCACTCCCGTACACCGACGAGATATCGACCGATACCTTACCCGCCGCGGTGATCTATGCAGGGGCGGTATGGCGGACTCGGGCCAGCACGCGAGCGCGCTCCCGGCGCCAGGAGCCGGGAGCGCGCTTCCCCCCGCGGTACGGGCCGCCGTCACGGTGCCAGGTGGGCCCCCGAAGCCACCTGGCCGCTCCGCTGAGCGACCCGTGAGCCGGCGCGCACCGCCGGCTCACGTCCGGCCATTTCGGCCTGACGTCAGCAGTCCTAAACCGCGCCCGGAACTCCTCAGATTGAGACCAGGAGACCGTAATCTTGACTACCCTCCGTACATATACGATGCCGTAGTGTATCCATATCGGAAATACTTCAGCTTGGCGTATTTTCTCGCCGATAGCATATGTCGCACAACTCCCACTAGGCTCTTACAGCCAGTCACTTCTGGGTTGCGTCGATTAGTTTCGGACAGCTTCGTACGGTCGGATCTGTCCGGAACCATACGGCGCGGGGCCGCTCGTATGCGGATTGCTACGGTGGGACGATGGCCCGTGATCACGCAGAAACCCCGGTAGTGCTGTCCCGTATCTACACCCGCACCGGCGACGACGGCAGCACCGGGCTGGGCGACGGCAGCCGGGCGGCCAAGACCGACCCGCGGCTGGCCGCCTACGCCGACGTGGACGAGGCCAACGCGGCCATCGGCGTGGCGATCACCCTGGGCGGGCTGCCGGACGGGATGCCCGCGCTGCTGGGCCGGATCCAGAACGAGCTGTTCGACGTCGGCGCGGACCTGTGCACGCCGGTCACCGCCGAACCCGCCTACCCGCCGCTGCGCATCACCGAGAGCTACGTGACCGCGCTGGAGCAGGCCTGCGACCAGTGGAACGAGGGCCTGCCGGTGCTGCGCAGCTTCGTGCTGCCCGGTGGCACGGCGGGCACGGCCCTGCTGCACACGGCCAGGACCGTGGTCCGCCGGGCCGAGCGGAGCACGTGGGCGGCCATCGAGGCGCACGGCGCGGCCGTGCACCCGCTGCCGGCCCGTTACCTCAACCGGCTGTCCGACCTGCTGTTCATCCTGGCCCGCCGGGCCGCGGGCCCAGACGAGCTGCTCTGGAAGCCCGGTGGAGAAAGGTAGTTAGCGGGGAGCAGGTCCGCGGGGTGCCGCTTCCAGCCAGGCTAGGAAGCCGGTCAGGGCGGCCTCGCTCATGGCCAGCTCCACCGGGTCGGCGTCCGGCCCGGTGCTGCACTCGACCACGACCATGCCCGCGCCGAGCCGGGCGGTCTCCCAGTCCAGCGGGACCCGCCGGGCGGTGACCGATAGCGACCGGCGGGCGAAGATCGCCCGCGGCCGCAGCAGCACGCCGAACGCGTCGTACCAGCGCAGCTCGGCCGGCTCGTAGGCGGCCAGGCCGAGCCGCCAGCGCTGGTCAGGCCCGGGGCGCAGCCCGCACTCCACGACGCCCCCGTGCCGGCCGAGCAGGATCCGCCGGATGGCCAGGCCGCCCGCGGCCAGGACAGCCAGAGCCAGCAGGCCGGCCAGGAACCACACGGTGCTGAGTTCCAGCGTCGCTAGCACTCAGCTCTCCGGGCGGGCCCGCTCAGGCCCGGTCGCCAGCGGCCCTGAGCTGTGCCCGGAGGAAGCGGATCTCGGGGGTCTCCTCGCCGCCTGCTCCGCTCTGCGCGGTGTCGAGGGCGGCCTGTGCGCTGGCCCGGTCCACATCCCGGGCCAGCAGCGCCTGCCGGGCCAGCACGGATACCTGGTCATCCGCGACCGACAGGAAGCCCCCGCCGATCGCGGCGACGACCTCCCCCGAGGCGTCCTCGGGGAAGATCCGCACCAGGCTGCCTTCGGCCAGGACACCCAGCACGGGCGTATGGCCGGACAGGATGCCGATGTCACCGTCCAGGGTCTTGGCGATGATCTGCCGGGCCGCCCCGGACCAGATCTCGCCCTCCGGCGAGACCAGCGCCACCTGAAGCGTCACGACCGCTTCTCCAGCTCCCTGGCCTTCTTCTCCACGTCATCGATCCCACCGCACATGAAGAACGCCTGCTCGGGCAGGTGGTCGTACTTGCCCTCGGTCAGCGCCTTGAACGAGGCGATGGTCTCCTCCAGCGGCACGGTCACGCCCGGCTGGTTGGTGAACTGCTCAGCCACGTACATCGGGTGGGACAGGAAGCGCTCGATCCGCCGCGCCCGCTGCACCGTGACCTTGTCCTCTTCGGACAGCTCGTCGATGCCCAGGATCGCGATGATGTCCTGGAGCTCCTTGTACCGCTGCAGGATCCGCTGCACCTCGCGGGCCACGTCGTAGTGCTCCTGGCCGACGTACTTGGGGTCCAGGATCCGCGAGCTGGAGTCCAGCGGGTCCACCGCCGGGAAGATGCCCTTCTGGGTGATCTCCCGGGACAGCACGGTCCGCGCGTCCAGGTGGGCGAACGTGGTGTGCGGGGCCGGGTCGGTGATGTCGTCCGCGGGCACGTAGATGGCCTGCATCGAGGTGATCGAGTGGCCCCGGGTGGAGGTGATCCGCTCCTGCAGCTGGCCCATCTCGTCGGCCAGGGTGGGCTGGTAACCCACCGCCGAAGGCATCCGGCCCAGCAGGGTGGATACCTCCGAGCCGGCCTGGGTGAACCGGAAGATGTTGTCGATGAACAGCAGCACGTCCTGCTGCTGCTCGTCACGGAAGTACTCGGCCATGGTCAGCGCGGCCAGGCCGACCCGCAGCCGGGTGCCCGGCGGCTCGTCCATCTGGCCGAACACCAGCGCGGTGTCCTTGATAACGCCGGATTCGGTCATCTCGACGAAGAGGTCGTTGCCCTCGCGGGTACGCTCCCCCACCCCGGCGAACACCGACACGCCGGCGCTCCGCGCCACCCGGGTGATCATCTCCTGGATGAGCACGGTCTTGCCCACGCCGGCGCCGCCGAACAGGCCCACCTTGCCGCCGCGGACGTAGGGGGTGAGCAGGTCGAGCACCTTGATCCCGGTCTCCAGGATCTCGGTCCGCGACTCGAGCTGGTCGAACGGCGGCGGGTCACGGTGGATCCCCCACCGCTCGGTCACCTTGAGCGAGGACAGCGGCACGTCCAGGGTCTCGCCGAGCACGTTGAACACGTGGCCCTTGGTCACGTCGCCGACCGGCACGGTGATCGAGCTGCCGGTGTCGGTCACCTGGGCGCCGCGGACCAGCCCGTCGGTGGGCTGCATGGAGATCGCGCGGACCACGTTGTCGCCGATGTCCTGGGCGACCTCGAGGGTCAGGGTCTTGGCCTCACTGCCCAGGGTGACCTCGACGTGCAGTGCGTTGTAGATGCCCGGGATGCTCCCGGACGCGAACTCGACGTCGACGACGGGCCCGATGACGCGCACCACGCGGCCCGTGCCAGCCGCCTTGCTGCCGTCGCCGTGGGTGGCGGAGTCTTGTGCGGTTGCGGTCATGTCGGTGCTCACTAACTCCCTGCGATCGTCTCGGCCAGCGCGTTGGCGCCCCCGACGATCTCGCTGATTTCCTGGGTGATCTCTGCCTGGCGGGCCTTGTTCGCCTCGCGGGTGAGCTGCTCGATCAGTTCGTTGGCGTTGTCCGTGGCCGACTTCATGGCCCGCCGCCGGGACGCGATCTCGGCCGCGGCCGAGTCCAGCAGCGCGTGGAAGATGCGGCTCTCCACGTACCACGGCAGCAGCGCGTCCAGCACGTCCCCGGCGGACGGCTCGAACTCGTAGACCGGGATCGGCCCTTCCGGCAACTCGCCGGTGTCCTCGATCTCCAGCGGCAGCATCCGGCGGATCTCCGGCCGCTGGGTCAGCATGGACACGAACTGGGTGTAGACGATGTACAGCTCGTCCACGCCGCCCTCTTCGGCCGGCCTGAGGAACGCCTCGAGCAGCGCCTCGGTGATCTCGGCCGCGTTGCGCTGGGACGGGACCTCGGAGAACCCGGCCCACTCGCCGGCCAGCTCGCGGTCCCGGAACCGGTGCCAGTTGATGCCCTTGCGGCCGGTGACGTACGGCACCACGGTCAGGCCCCGGTCCTCCAGGGTCGCGCGCAGGCTCTCGGCCTCGCGCAGCACGCCGGCGTTGAACCCGCCGGCGAAGCCGCGGTCGCTCGTCATGATCAGCACCGCCGCCCGGGACGGCTCGATCGCCTCGTTGACCAGCGGGTGGTCGACCGAGCTGGACCGGCTCACCACGGCCTCGAGGGCCCGGATCAGCTCACGCGCGTACGGCGTCGCGTCCCTGACCCGCTGCTGGGCCTTGAGCACGCGGGACGACGCGATCAGCTCCTGAGCACGCGTGATCTTGGCGGTGGACTGGACTGTCCTGATCCGCCGCCGGACCGCGCGAAGCTGCGCTCCCATGCCCTGCCTTCCGGGTTACTTGTTATCGGCCCGCGCCGGCGGACGGCGCCGGGCGACCGATTCCTGGTCGATGTCTTCTTCCTCGGCCGGCTCGACGTGCTCGTCCGTTGCCGACAGTGTGCCCCCGCCGCGGGTCTCGAAGCCACGGCGGAAGTCCGCGATGGCCTCCTTGAGCACGGTCAGGGTGTCGTCGGACAGGTCCCCGGTCTCCCGGATCGTGTCCAGGATGCCGCTCCGGTTCCGCCGGGTGTAGTCGAGGAACTCGTCCTCGAACCGGCGCACGTCCTCGACCGGCACGTCGTCCAGCAGGCCCTCGGTGCCCGCCCACACCACGACCACCTGCTGCTCCACCGGCAGCGGGCTGAACTGAGGCTGCTTGAGCAGCTCGACCAGCCGGGCGCCGCGGTCAAGCTGGGCCCGGGAGGCCGCGTCCAGGTCGGACGCGAACGAGGCGAACGCCTCCAGGTCGCGGTACTGGGACAGGGCCAGCTTCAGGCCGCCGGCCACCTTCTTCATGGCCTTGATCTGCGCGTCGCCGCCGACCCGCGACACCGACTGGCCGACGTTGATGGCCGGGCGGACACCGGAGTTGAACAGGTCCGTCTCCAGGAAGATCTGCCCGTCGGTGATCGAGATGACGTTCGTCGGGATGTACGCGGAGATGTCGTTGGCCTTGGTCTCCACGATCGGCAGCCCGGTCATCGACCCGCCGCCCATCTCGTCGGACAGCTTGGCGCACCGCTCGAGCAGCCGGGAGTGCAGGTAGAACACGTCGCCCGGGTAGGCCTCGCGGCCCGGCGGGCGGCGCAGCAGCAGCGAGATGGCCCGGTACGCCTCGGCCTGCTTGGACAGGTCGTCGAAGATGATCAGCACGTGCTGGCCGGCGTACATCCAGTGCTGGCCGATGGCCGAGCCGGTGAACGGGGCCAGGTACTTGTAGCCGGCCGAGTCCGAGGCGGGCGCGGCCACGATCGTGGTGTACTCCATCGCGCCCGCGTCCTCGAGCGCGCCGCGGATCTCCGCGATCGTCGAGCCCTTCTGGCCGACCGCCACGTACACGCACTTCACCTGGCGCGCCGGGTCCCCGGACGCCCAGTTCTCCTTCTGGTTGATGATCGTGTCGATGGCGATCGCGGTCTTGCCGGTCTGCCGGTCGCCGATGATCAGCTCGCGCTGGCCACGGCCGATCGGGGTGATCGAGTCGATCGGCTTGATGCCGGTCTGCAGCGGCTCGTTGACCTTCTGCCGCTGCACCACGGAGGGCGCCTGCAGCTCGAGCTGGCGCAGTTCGGTCCCCTCGATCGGGCCCTTGCCGTCCAGCGGCTCGCCGAGCGGGTCGACCACGCGGCCGAGGAAGCCGTCACCGACCGGCACGGCCAGCACCTCGCCGGTGCGGCGCACCCGCTGACCCTCGTCGATCTTGCTGAAGTCGCCGAGGATCACCACGCCGACCTCGCGCACGTCGAGGTTGAGCGCCAGGCCGCGGGTGCCGTCCTCGAACTCCAGCAGCTCGTTCGCCATGGCCGAGGGCAGGCCCGAGACCCGCGCGATGCCATCGCCGCACTCGGCGACGGTGCCGACCTCCTCGGCGGAGGCCGCGTCCGGCTGGTACGCCTGGACAAACTCGGCTAGCGCGTCCCTGATCTCCTCGGGCCGGATAGTCAGCTCCGCCATTTCCCTGTCTCTCTCGTCTGGTTCATGGGTCTGTGGGCTCGGGTGCCGCGGCCGGGCTCAGCCCGCCAGCCGGCGCCGCAGCACGGCCAGCCGGGTCGCGATGCTGCCGTCGATCTGCTCGTCGCCGACCCGCACCGCCATGCCCCCGACGACGTGGCGGTCGACGATCACGTTCAGGTGGACCTCGTGGCCGTAGGCGGCGGCGAGCGCCGCGGCCAGCCGGTCACGCAGGTCGTCAGGCAGCGCGGCGGCCACCCGGACCTCGGCGATCAGCCGTTCCCGGCGCCGGGCCGCGATCGCGGCGTACTCGGCCAGCGCGGCCTCCAGGCCGCGGCCGCGCGGGTGCACGCAGGCCCGGGTGATCAGGTCCCGGGCGGCGGCGGTCACCTTGCTGCCGATCAGGTTCTCCAGCAGCGCCTGCTTGCGCTCGGCAGCGACGAACGGGCTGGCCAGCGCGACCCGCAGCTCGGGCTGGGCGCTGACGATCCGGCTGAACCGGAACAGCTCGTCCTCGAGGTCGTCCAGCGTGCCGCGGCTCTCCGCGCCGGCCACCGTGGCCGCCGTGGCCAGCTGCTCGGCGGCGTCGGGCAGATCGCCCACGGCCGACCAGCGGCCCGCCGCCAGCGTCTGGACCACGCCCATGGCCGGCTCGCCGAGCTGCCCGGACAGCAGGCTGGTGGCCAGCCCGGCCCGGGCGTCGCCGCGCCGGGACGGGTCGGACAGCGTGCGCCGCAGCCCGGCCTCACGGTCGAGCAGGTCGGTCACCGCGAACAGCTCGTCGCCGAGCCGGCTCGCGTTGGCGCCGTCGTCCAGGGCGGCCTGCAGCGCCTCGGTGGCTTCCGCCAGCGACGCCCGGCTCGCTCCCCTCATGACCGCGACCTGGCCCCGGTGGTGCTGCCGGACCGCTCTTCCAGCTCGGCGAGGAAGTTCTCCACCGTGCGGCGCTGCCGGGCCTCGTCCTCCAGGGACTCCCCGACGATCCGGCCGGCCAGCTCGACGGCGAGCGAGCCGACCTCGGCCCGCAGCGCGTTGATGGCCTGCTGGCGGTCGGCGTCGAGCTGCGCGTGCGCGGCCTCGACCAGGCGCTGGCGCTCGGCCTCGCCCTGCTCGCGGAGCTCGGCGCGGATCGCGGCGCCTTCCTCCCTGGCTTCCTCGCGCAGCCGCGAGGCTTCCTGGCGGGCCGCGGCCAGCTGCTCCTGGTAGTCCTTGAGCACCCGGTTCGCCTCGGCCTGCGCATCCTCGGCCCGCTTGAGCCCGCCCTCGATGGCGTTGGTGCGCTCCTCCAGCGTCGCGGCGATCCGCGGGTACAGCACCCGGTACAGGATCGCGAACACGATGGCGAACACGATCGCGCCGATTATCAGCTCAGCCAGATCAGGGATCAGCGGGTCCTGCTGGCCGGCGGCGAGGTGGTGTATCACAGCCCCGGGTCCTCTCTATCGACGGTCATCTGCGTTCCCGGCCGGATCAGGTGGCGTGGAAGATGAACGGGATGACAATGCCGATCAGGGCCAGCGCCTCGGTCAGCGCGAAGCCGATGTACATGTTCGACCGGATCAGGCCGGCCGCCTCGGGCTGGCGGGCCATGGCCTCGACGCCGTGGCCGAAGATCAGGCCGATGCCGATGCCGGGGCCGATGGCCGCCAGGCCGTAGCCCACCGCGCCGAAGTTGATGATCAGCCTGGTGGGTGCCGCAGCGGCCAGTACGTGTGCGACGTCAAGCATTTACGCATTCCTTTGCGATAGGGCCGGCGGGAGTTCGCTGGCTTGGGTGGTCAGAACGTGCGCCCATCTCAGTGCGCCGCCTCGTAGGCGCCGCCGATGTACTGGGCGGTCAGGATGGTGAAGATGTACGCCTGCAGGGCCTGGATCAGCATCTCGAACATCGTCAGCGCGATCGTCAGCAGGAACGAGGTGGCGCTGAACAGCAGGCCCACGCCGACCTGGAACAGATACCAGGTGGCGATGGTGAACACGGCGACCAGGATGTGGCCGGCGAACATGTTCGCGAACAGCCGGACGGCCAGCGTGAACGGCCGGACGATGAGGTACTGCGCGATCTCGACCGGGGCCAGGATCAGCAGGATCGGCGCGGGCACGCCGCGCGGCACCATGCTCTTGAAGTAGCCGCCCAGGCCCATCCGCTTGATGCTCACGTAGGTATAGGTCACGTAGACCATCAGCATCAGCGAGACCGGGAACGCGATCCTGGACATGGGCGGGAACTGCGCTATCGGCAGGATCTCCATCAGGTTCATCACCCAGATGAAGAAGAACAGCGCAACCAGGAACGGCAGGTAGCCGTCGCCCCGCTTGCCCATCATCGGCCGGAGGATCTGATCGCGGACGAACATCAGGCCCATCTCGCCGAGGTTCTGCACCCTGCCGGGCACCGTCTTCGGGCGGCCGAACGCGGCCCAGAAGAACCAGATCACCACCGCGGCGGCGATCACGGCCAGCAGCATGGGCTTGGTGAAATGGAACGGGCCGATGCTGAAAATGGGCTGGAACAGGAAGCTGTCCAGGCTCGGCGCCGGATAGCCGCAGCCATTGCTGCCGAAGATGTGGCAGCCCTCGGCGAGTGCCCGGGCGTCAGGGGCCACCCTGGCCTCCTTCAGTGTCGTTCGGGTGCGCGGCACCGCGGGGCGCCGTGCGAATGTCTGGTGCCGCTGCCGCCATCGCGGCTGGGGCCGTCCGGCTCCCGGCGACCGCGATCTGGCCTGGCCCGCGGATCATGCCTTGCCGTACCGGTAGAGGATCAACACTATGCCCAGGACCAGTCCGGTAAGCATCCCTACCGGGAACAGAAAGGAAAGGTGCGTCAGCCGGCCGGCAATCCAGCCGATGCCGCCGTACACCGCCATACCGGAAATCAGGTAGCCGAAGACCGACCAGCTCTCGTTCTGCCCGCCGTCCGTGCGGCCGTGCTCGCTGCCGTCGGCGGGCTCGCTGCTGCGGGCGGCCGGGCCTGGCCGGGTCATCACCGCTTGCCTTCCGGCTCGACGTACTGCACCCGCAGCCGCATCGACCAGGCCACCTGAGCGAAGGTCCAGGCCAGGATGCAGGCCAGCGCGGTGAGGCCGAACATCCGCGGGCTGAACGCAGTGGTGCTGGAGTACCGGCTCACGAAGAACATCAGCGCGAGGATCTTGACCACATAGGTGCCGATCGCGGTGATCATCATGGCCTGGGCACTGACCCTGGCCGCGGCGCTCACCGCGAGCACGCTGATGGCGAAGAAGACAGCGACCAGCGCGGTGCCGAGAAGAGCCCCGAGGACGCCCTTGCCGCCGGCCACGGCAGCACTGACCGCAACCATCACCGCGGCGGTGGCCGCGGTCACCGCGGCCGACCGGCGGACGATCAGGGCGTAGCTGGCCAGCATTTACTTCGCTCCGGGGACTCGGCTACGGACAACTCGCCCGGTTCGCGGGGACCAGTCTTTGACCTGCGCAAACAGGTGCTGCGACGGGTCCTGGCCGCTGGCGCGCCGAGGCGGCGGCGCCGGGCGAGCGAACGCTATCACGTCTTGCACTCTCAACTTTCCCGCTCTTGTGAAAGATATCACAAGCTCCCCGTGTGGGGCCGAGCGGGTCACCTATCGTGACGAACACCGCTCGTGTCCTGCGAACGGTAACAAACCAGCAAAGCGCAGGTCCGGGCAGGTCCCCCTTAGCCGGCCCGCGGCGCGGGGCGGGCCTCGCCGGCCATCGAGCCCGCGGCGGCAGGCGGCGGGCTGGCCGGGGCGGCCGCCGGGCCGCCCCGGCGGGCGGGCCGGGCCGGCGGCCGGGCCCGGTTCCAGAACCGGAACCGCGGCATGGACATCAGCAGCAGCGCGAGCATCGCGATCAGCGTCACCCCGGCCAGGATCCAGACCGGCGTCTCCGCCACCGACAGCCAGACCACGGTGCCGGAGAACAGCATCGTCCACAGGTACATGATCAGCACGCTGAGCCGGTGCGAGTGGCCGATGTCCAGCAGCCGGTGGTGCAGGTGCTTGCGGTCCGGGGCGAACGGCGACAGGCCGGCCCGGGTCCGGCGGATCACCGCCAGCAGCAGGTCCGCGTACGGGATGACCAGGATGGCCAGCGGCGGGATCAGCGGCAGGATCTCAGGGAACCGGTTCACGGTGGCGAACCGGTACTCGGTCAGGCTGGCGTAGTCCAGCGACGCGATGCTGGAAATCGGCGCGTAGGCGAGCAGCAGGCCCAGCAGCATCGAGCCGGTGTCGCCCATGAAGATCCGGGCCGGGTAGAAGTTGTGCGGCACGAACCCCAGGCAGGCGCCCGCCAGCACGGCGCCGGCCAGCGCCGGGCCGGCCTGCTCGGGCAGCCCGACCACCCGGGCCAGCGTGTAGTAGTAGACGAAGAACGCGGTGGCCGCGATACCGACCACGCCGGCCGCCAGGCCGTCCAGGCCGTCAATGAAGTTGACCGCGTTGATGGTGGCCACCACGACCAGGATGGTCAGCGCGGTGGCCTGGTCCTGGGTCAGGATCAGCGTGCCGCCGCCCGGCACGGGCAGCCAGCTGACCTGGGCGCCGCTCCACACCAGCACGCCAGCCGCGGCGACCTGGCCGGCCAGCTTGGCGACCACGTTCAGCTCCCAGCGGTCGTCCGCGAAGCCGACGATGACCAGCAGCCCGCCCGCGATGAGCAGCCCGGCGGCCATCCGGCTGCCCGCGAAGATCGTGCGCAGCGGGGAGATCCGGGAGGCGATGAGCAGCCCGGCGGCCAGCCCGCCGTACATGGCCAGGCCGCCGAGTTTCGGCACCGGCTCGGTGTGCACGTCGCGCTCGCGGCCGGCGTGCATCGCGCCGGTGGCCACCGCCACCCGGCGGACCAGCGGGGTCAGCAGGTAGGTGACCGCCGCGGTCAGGACCAGCGTGAGCAGGTACTCCCGCACGGCATGTCACCCCCGATCCGGACGCCTAGGCGCGGGCATTACCCGCAACTTTAGCTGTGCTAGCCGCTCGCTGCGGGCCGCTGGAGAGGCGCTGCCTACTGTGCTAGCCGCTCGCTGCGGGCCGCTTGAGGGCGCTGCCTTCCCTCCTCGCTCCCTCGGCGCTCCTTCGTCGCGCCTCATCGCTCGTCAGGAAAACAGCGCCGCGGCCCTGCGCTCGCTGGCCGGCTCCGCCGGCCGGGAGCGAGCGGGCAGCACAGCTCCCAGGTTGCTGAAATGGAGCCTACTGCTCCTTCGCGGCGGGCTGGCTCGCCTCTTCGGCGGTCTCGGCCCCGGCCGTCTCTGCCTGGGCCTCAGCCTCGACCATGGCTTCGTCCGCGGGTGGCTCCGGCTCCGGCGGGTCCTCGATCACGCCGGTCACCTCGCGGATCTTGTCGATGGGGATCACCCCGGCGCGCAGCAGCCGCGGCACGTCCCCG
>DASVBE010000079.1:0-27470 GCA_036375995.1 Streptosporangiaceae bacterium
CCGGTGCCACGACCTGCCAAAGTGAGCGCCTGCCCAGATGGCGTGCCGCAGCCACGATCGTGAGCACGTACATGACGAGCAAAGACAGCGTCCCGATCGTCGCCAGGTAGAAGAACACGTCGAGCGCAGACGCCCCGGCCAGCCGGAACGCTGTCAGCAAGACCAGCCCAATGAGCATCTCTGCGGCCAGGGCGCGCTGCGGCACGCCGGTCACTGCGGACACCCCGCTCAGGCGGCGGGAGGCGATTCCGTCGCGCCCGAACGAGAACAGCATGCGCGCGGCGACCGTCACCCCGCCCAGGCCTGCGCCCAGGGCGCTCAGCACGGCACCCAGATCGAGCAAGGCGGCCAGGGGATTGCCGACATATCGTTTGGCCAAATCACCGAGCGGCGCCTGGGAATGGCGGAAAGCCGACACCCCGCCTGCGCCGGTGCCGAACCCCAGCGACTGCGCGGTGACGCAGGCGACATAGAAGACCGCGCCGAACGCCACGGCGGTCATGATCGCGCGAGGGACGACCCGGGTCGGCGCGAACGACTCCTCACCCAGCGAGCCTGCCGATTCGAAGCCGGCGAAGGCGAGAAACCCCGAGACCGCGGCCAGTGCGAGCGCCGACAGGCCGACCCCAGGGGGGAGCACGAAGACAGAGCCGGAGAAGCGCTGGCCGCTGGGTGCGGTACCGGCCGCCAGCCGCCAGTAGATCACGCCCATGAGCACGAGAATGAGGCAGACAGACACGATCTCGAACACCAGTACCGACCGGGTGGTCGGGCGGACCCCACGGGCTGCCAGCACCCCGATGACCGCCCAGGCGGCGAGCGCGAGCGGATACCAGTCTGCGTTGGCGGCCACTCCCGTGGTGGCCAGGAAGGCGCGGCCGAAGATGGCGACGCCCATGATGGAGACCGGCGGGAAGACCAGGTAGGTGCCGAGCAGCGCCCACCCGGCGAGGAATCCAGGTCGCGGGCCGAGCGTATTGCCGACGAATCCGTAGACCGACCCGGCGTGGCTGAACTCGCCGGCCAGCCGGACGAACCCGTACGCCACCAGGCCAACGCCCAGGGCGGCCACCGCGAAGGCCAGCGGCGCCGCCCGGCCGAGGACGGCAGCGGCCGCGACGCCGGTGACAGACATGGCCAGGGTGGGCGCCATGACCCCTACCGAGACCGAGGTTGCCTCGAAGAAGTGAAGATCACGATGCAATGTGGGCCTGCGGACCGGGTCATTTGAGCGCGGCTGGGCGCTGGCGCCTCGGCTTGTCATGTACGGCTCCGTCCGGGTGAGGCGGTCATCCGGCCAGCCAGCCGCCGTCGGCGGCCAGCACCGAGCCGGTGATGTAGGAGGCTTCGGCTGAGCACAGCCAAACCACGGCCGCGGCGATCTCCTCCGGTTCCGCGATGCGGCCCAGCGGCACGCTGCGGAGCAGCTCGCCGCTGACCGCCGAGGTCATGCTGGTCCGCGTTACCCCTGGGGCGATGGCGTTGACCCGGATCCCGGTGCCGCCCAGTTCCAGCGCTGCCGCGCGGGTCAGGCCGTGCACGCCATGCTTGGCGGCCACGTAGGCGCCGTTGTCTGGCATCGCAGCGGCGCCCAGCATCGAGGAGGTGTTCACGATGGCTCCGGCCCGCTGGGCTCTCATCTGCCGGATCTCGGCTCGCATGCACCGCCACACGCCCACCAGGTCCACCTGGAGGACGCGGAGGAAGTCCTCTTCGGAATACTCGTCTAGCGGCAGGTACGGTCCGGGCACACCGGCATTGTTATGCGCGGCGTCGAGCGCGCCGAAGACGTCAACTGTCCGGGCGACGGCCGCGGACACCGCCGCCAGATCGGTGACGTCGGCCTTGATCACCTCGGCGGGCGAGCCGAGTTCCCGGGCTGCGGCCGCGGTGTCCGCCAAGCCGTCGCCGTCGATATCCACCAGCGCCACGCTCGCGCCCGCGGCCGCAAACGCGAGGGCGCTGGCCCGGCCGATGCCCGACGCCGCACCTGTGATCAGCGCCGCACGCCCGGACATGTCAGCGGCCATGGCCCCCCCAGAGCTGTCGGCTGGCCTTCCGCCGGCCGGTCATCCACGGTAGTAGCCAGCCAGTGCTTCGCGCAGGACCGCGCGAGCCCGGTGCAGCAAGACCCGCTGGTTTGGCGGGGAGATGTTCAGCGCGGCGCAGACCTCCTCGGCGTCCATCCCGCAGACATCGCGCATGGTCACCACCTGGCGCTGCCGCGGCGGAAGCGCCGAAAGTGCCTGGTCAAGCTGCCGCAATGCTTCCTTGGACAGGGTTACGGTCTCGGGGGACGTGTCCCACTGCGACTGGATACCGATCGAGGCCCAGTTCATGGACGGCTCTCCGCCAGGCCCGGCGAACCAGTCGTGCGCGGCAGGTGCTCCCCGTAGGTCCAGGGGCGACTGGGGCAGCGCCCTGGCTTCACGAGCGCCCCTCGTCCTCGCCCGGTTCACCAGGATGGTGAACGTCCACGTGCGCAGCGACGACCGGCCTTCGAACCTGGCCAGGCCGCACAGCATGCCCAGCCAGGCATCCTGCACCACGTCTTCGGCGGACTGAACGCTGCCCACGAACGAGCGGGCGATGCGGAGCATGGCCGGCGACCATTCATCCACGAGCTGGGCCATCGCGGACTCGTCGCCCGCCCGAAGCTGCGCGACGATGTCGGCGTCGGGGCGGGTGATCGCGTTAGGCGCGGCGGTAGGGGCATTGGAACTGGCCTGCGGCATCGTGCTCGCCTCCCGTGTCGGCTGGTTAGAGCCTCACGGTCGGGCCACGTGGTGCGCCTCACCGCTCACCCGATCTCACCCCGGTGAGAAACTGCCCGCCCATCTTCGTGGCACCACCTGGGCCAGGACGAGATGCGCCGCTGCAGTGGCGCCCATTTCGTAACGCCGCGGCGGCGGGGGAGACAGAACACCATGACTGTTACCGCTAGCGGCACCGGCCGCCTGCCAGCCCGGCTCGCTGCGACCCGTGCTGGCTTGCACCAGGTCGCCGAGCACATCCTCGCCGCGGCGCTGCATGCGGAAACCGGTGAGATCGCCCTGATGCCCTCCCCGGGTGGTTTCCGGACCCCGCCGTTCGGGGGAGACAGCAGGTTCCTCGCCGTCGAGGGCACCGAACTGGTCGTTGGCGGCACCGGGAGCAGCCGCCGGACGGCTCTGACCACCCTCCGGGCAGCGGCGGAATTCGCCGGCATCAGACCCGGCGCCCCAGCCGAGGTGTACCGGCCCGCGACATCGCTCGACCTCGACGAGCCGCTGACCATCGATCCGGCCGCGGCCCGCGTGCTCGCGGACTGGTATCAGCTCGGTGCGCAGGCGCTGCGTGGTTTCGCCGCGGAAATCCCGGGCGACCAGCCGACTGCTGCCGTGCTCTGGCCCGAGCACTTCGACCTGGGCATCACCGCTGGCGCGGTCAACTATGGCGTCTCACCCGGCGACGCCCAGGTAGCGGAGCCGTACCTGTATGTGGGACCGCACGACGGCCCGCCGCCAGGTGAACCGGCGTTCTGGAACGCCCCGTTCGGGGCTGTCCGCGCCATCGACCAGATCGGCGCCGCGGCTGACGCGGTCGCCTTCTTCCGCGACGGCCGGGCGCGGGTTCTGGCCCGCGCGGCGGCTACCCCATGAGGAGGACACCGTGAAAGGACTGCAGGACAAGGTTGCCCTGGTCACCGGGGGCAGCTCCGGAATCGGGCAGGCGATCGCCATCCGGCTGGGCGAGGAGGGCGCCAACGTGGCGATCAACTACGTCGGCCGGCCGGAAGGCGCCATCTCGACCAAGGAAACGATCGAGCATGGGGTCGAGGTCTGCATGAAGAAGGTGGCCGAGGCCGGCGGCAGGCCGATCCTGGTGGCCGCTGATGTGTCCGACGAGCAGGCCGTGGAGCAGATGTTCGGCCAGGTGCTCAGCGAGTATGGGCGGCTGGACATCCTGGTCAACAATGCCGGCATCCAGATCGCCGAGAACTCCGAGGAGCTGTCCGCCGCGGACTTCGACAAGGTGCTCGCGGTGAACCTGCGCGGCGCATTCCTGTGCGCGCGCCAGGCCGTGCGGGCGTTCCTGGGCGCCGGGAACCCCGGCGTCGTCATCAACGTGTCCAGCGTGCACCAGGTGATCCCCAAGCCGCGATTCCTCGGCTACTCGGTGTCCAAGGGCGGTATGCAGAACCTCACCCGGTCACTGGCCCTGGAGTACGCCGCTCGCGGGATACGGGTCAACGGCATCGGCCCGGGCGCGACCGTCACCCCGATCAACCGATCCTGGATCGACGACCCGGTCAAACGGCGCATGGTGGAAAGCCACATCCCGATGCGCCGGGCGGGCGGTTCCGAGGAGATGGCGGCCGCCGTCGCCTTCCTGTGCTCGGACGAGGCCGCCTACATCACCGGCCAGACGCTGTTCATCGACGGTGGCCTCACCTTGTATCCCTCGTTCGAGACCACCTGGTCCTCGGAGTAGATACGGACGCGGCGGAGGAGGGATCATCGGTGGCCGACACATACGACGTGCTGGTGATCGGCGCCGGGCCGGCTGGCGAGCACGCCGCCGGGCGGCTGGCCGGCGGCGGCCTGCGGGTGGCCATCATCGAGCGGGAACTGGCCGGTGGCGAATGCTCCTACTGGGGCTGTATCCCCAGTAAGACGCTCATCCGGCCGGGCGATGCCCTGGCCGCGGCGAGGCGCGCGCCGGGGGCGGCGCAAGCCATCACAGGTCCGCTGGACACCGCCGCCGCCTTCGCCCAGCGCGACTACATGACCTCGCACTGGCGCGACGACGGGCAGCAGAGCTGGCTGGAGTCCGCGGGGATCAAGCTGGTGCGCGGTACAGGGTGGCTGGCGGGGGAGCGGGCGGTCGACGTCGAAGGCGCCGACGGCACCACCCGTCGGCTGCGGGCGGCCCGGGCGGTCGTGCTGGCCACCGGCAGCATCCCGGTGATCCCGCCGGTTCCCGGCTTGCGCGAGGCGGGCCCGTGGGACAACCGGGCCGCCACCAGCGCCAAGGAGCTGCCCCGCCGGCTGGTCGTCCTGGGGGGCGGCGCCATTGGTGCTGAGCTGGCGCAGGCGTTCAAGCGGCTGGGCAGTGAGACCGTGACCGTGCTCGAGGGCGCGGAGCGGCTGCTCGCCCGGGAGGAGCCGTTCGCCGGCGCGGAGCTGCGCGCAGCATTCGAGGCCGAACGCATCACCGTGGTGACGGGAGCGCGCCTGGAAGCGGCCCGCCGGGTGGGCCGCGACGGCCCGGTGGTGGCGAGGGTGGCGGACGGGCGGGAGTTCACCGGCGATGAGATCCTGGTCGCGGTGGGCCGTCGGCCCGCCACCGCCGGGGTCGGCGTAGAGCGGGCGGGTCTTCGGCCCGGGCAGCCGGTGCCCGTGGACCGGCAGATGCGCGTGCCCGGCGTCCCGGGGGGATGGCTGTATGCGATCGGTGACTGCACCGGCCTGGCCCCGCTGACCCACATGGGCAAGTACCACGGCCGCATCGCCGCGGCCACGATCCTCGGCCACGAAACGGCCGACGCAGCCTCCCACGGAATCGTGCCCCGGGTGACCTTCACCGACCCGCAGGTGTGCGCGGTCGGCAAAACCCTTGCCGAAGCGCGGGCCGCCGGTATGCGGGTGACCGCCGTCAGCACCCCCACCGGCGATGTTCCCGGTGCCTACACCCAGGGCAACGGCATCCGTGGCACCAGCCAGCTGGTGATCGACGACGACCGCAGGACCGTGGCTGGCGCCACCTTCACCGGCCCGGGCGTGCAGGAGCTGCTGCATTCCGCCACCGTGGCGATCTGCGGCGGCGTGACCGTCGACCGCCTGTGGCATGCGGTGCCGTCGTTCCCGACCATCAGCGAGGTATGGCTGCACCTGCTTGAGGCCTACGGTCTTTAACCTTTCCGGTCCGAGGTGGATGACCTTGGGCTCG
Source organism: Streptosporangiaceae bacterium (assembly GCA_036375995.1). Lineage (GTDB taxonomy): Bacteria > Actinomycetota > Actinomycetes > Streptosporangiales > Streptosporangiaceae > DASVBE01. The sequence goes on from DASVBE010000079.1 coordinate 5,932, forward strand.
TCCTGAAGGAGACGACGATGGAGAGCTTGCCGATCGGCGACTACGCGCTGCTGTCGGACTGCCGCTCGGCGGCACTGGTCAGCCGGGACGGGTCGGTGGACTGGCTGTGTTTCCCGCGTTTCGACTCCCCGGCGGTCTTTGCCCGGATCCTCGACCCCGGTGGCGGCCATTTCTCCATCCGGCCCGCCGGTGACTTCCAGGTCAGCCGGGCCTACGCCGAACAGACCATGGCCCTGGAGACCACGTTCGTCACGGCGGGCGGGACGGCGGTGCTCACCGACGCGATGGCTATGGGCCGTAACGAGCGCGGCCATGACCTGGGCGCGGGGTCGCCTGGGGTGCTGCTGCGCCGGCTGGCCTGCACCGCGGGGGAGATGGACGTTGAGGTCAGCTACGCCCCGCGCCCCGAGTACGGGCTGATCCACCCGATTCTGGAAGCCATTCCCGGCGGCATCGCCGCCCGCGGCGGCGCCGGCCGGCTGTTGCTGTCCGCTTCCGCTGGGTTCGGTATTGACGGGGCTACCGCCACCGCCCGCCTGCACCTGGAGGCTGGGCAGGAGGTGTGCTTCTCGCTGGCGCACGCGCAGGCGGGTGATCCCCCGCTCCCTGCCTGGGACGGTACGGCGATCACCGAGCGCCTGGAGGACACGCTGGCGGGGTGGCAGTCCTGGTCGGCGATCCACCAAACCTACGAGGGCCCGTGGCGGCAGCTGGTCCATCACTCCGGCCGGGTGCTCCAGGCGCTGACGTTCGCGCCGACCGGCGCCATCGTCGCCGCCCCCACCACCTCCCTGCCGGAGACGGTCGGCGGTGAGCGCAACTGGGACTATCGCTACACCTGGGTCCGGGATGCCAGCCTGACCATGGAAGCGCTGTGGGTGGCCGCCTGCCCGGACGAGGCGAGCAAGTTCTTCTCGTTCCTGGCGGACGCGGCCGCCTCCCAGCTGCACCGCGGGCTGGACCTGCAGATCATGTTCGGGATCGGCGGCGAGCGTGACCTCACCGAGCGGGAGCTGCCGCACCTGGCCGGATGGCGGGACAGCCGGCCGGTCAGGGTCGGCAACGGCGCCTGGAACCAGCGCCAGCTCGATGTGTACGGCGAGCTGCTCGGGGCGGCCCAGCGGCTGGTGGAACAGCTCGGTGATCTCGACCCGGTCACCCAGCGGTTCCTGGCCGCGGCAGCGGACACCGCAGCAGTCCGGTGGAAGGAAAAGGATCAGGGCATCTGGGAGATCCGCGGCGAGCCCCGGGACTTCCTGTATTCCAAGCTGATGTGCTGGGTAGCGCTGGACCGGGCGATCGCCCTGGCGCCACAGCTCGGCGCCGCCGGGCGAGCCGCCGACTGGGCCGCCACGCGGGACGAGATCAGGGCCGCCATCCTGGAACACGGCTGGAGCGATGCCGCCGGTGCGTACACCCAGGCCTTCGGCAGCCAGGACCTGGATGCCTCCAACCTGATGCTGGCCATCACCGGCTTCCTGCCCGGCGACGACCCGCGGATGAAGGCGACCATCGACGCCACCGCCGCCCGCCTCACCGACGAGCGCGGCCTGGTGTACCGGTACCTGAGCCACGACGGACTGGCCGGGGAGGAGGGCACGTTCCTGCTGTGCACCTTCTGGCTCGCCCAGGCGCAGGCGCTGGCCGGTGAGGTCGACGCCGCCACCGCGACATTCGAACGGGCGGTGGCGGCGGTCAACGACGTCGGTCTGCTCGCCGAAGAGGTCGACGCCGGCAGCGGCGAGTTGATCGGCAACTTCCCCCAGGCGTTCAGCCATATCGGGCTGGTCAACGCCGCCTGGGCGATCACCCAGGCTCAGCAGCGCAGCACCGGGACCGCGCCAGCCGCGGTAGGTGCCGCTGACCGGGTACGTGGCGACCGGAGCTGACCCATGACCGGCGGCAGATACCGCATTGTCTTCCGCGGGCGGCTGCGCGAACGTTTCGGGTCCGCCTTCGACGGGATGGTGCTGGAAACCGGGCCGGGCCAGAGCGTCCTCACCGGCGAGGTCCGTGACCAGGCGCACCTGTACGGGCTGCTTGACCAACTGCGCGACTTCGGGATCGATCTGGTGGCCGTGGAGCCGGAGGCGGAGGCGGGCACTCCACGCCCGGGCTCCGGCATCGGCGAGCACACTTAGCGGAGTTCGGGGTCTTGCTCCGCCATCCCGGTTATGTCTCCCCCGCCCCCCAGAACGTTTCGGCAACTACCCCAGCAATGCCGCACGTCCTGGAACTAGCCGGTCAGCCTCGGTGAGCTCGGCCGCCACAGTCAGCGCGCAACGCGTGGGTGACTCACTGCTGCCGCGTGCCCGGGCTTGATCTTGCCGGGGCCCCGGCAAGGGCCTGGGCGAGGTAGTCGTGCACGAACCGGATGGCGATCGAGCCCTCGCCGACGGCGGAGGCTACCCGTTTGACCGAGCCGTGCCGGATGTCGCCGACGGCGAACACTCCCGGCAGGCTGGTCTCCAGAAGGAACGGAGCCCGCCGCAGCGGCCAGTGCGCGGTGTCTGGGCCAGTGAGCAGAAACTCCCATTGGTCGCGGTCTATGGAACCGGGCAGCCAGCTGGTGGATGGCCGGGCGCCGATCAAGATGAACAGCCCCGCAGCCGGTACCGTGGCGGTTTCGCCGGTTTCCCGGTCGCGGAGCAGCAGGTGCTCCAGGTGCCCGTCTCCGCCGCCGGCGGCGATCTCGGTGTGATAGCGGACGCTGATGCTGGGCGCGTGGCCGATCTCCTGGATCAGGTAGCTCGACATGCTGGTGGCCAGGGAGTGGGCACGGACCAGGATCGTGACGTGCCGGGCGTATTTGGCTAGGTGCACGGCCGCCTGCCCGGCGGAGTTCCCGCCCCCCACCACGAACACCTGTTTGCCTGCCATGGCCTGGGCCTCGATGGTGCCGGCACCGTAAAATACCCCGGCGCCCGCCAGCGCTTCCAGCCCGGGGACGGCAAGGCGCCGGTAGGACACACCGGTGGCGATAACCACGGCCCGGGCGCGGACCTGGCTGCCGTCTTCCAGGCCCAGAACGTGGAGGCCCTCGTCGGCTGCCAGCGAGGTGGCTGGGTTGCCGTAGATGAAATGAGCCCCGAACCCCCAGGCCTGCTGGTAGGCCCGCCAGGCCAGTTCCGCGCCGCTGACGCCGTACGGGAACCCCAGGTAGTTCCGGATCCGGGAACTGGTCCCGGCCTGCCCGCCGAACGCCTCCCGTTCCAGCAGCGCAGTGCTCAGTCCTTCCGACGCCCCGTACACCGCGGCAGCCAGCCCGGCCGGCCCGGCACCGACGACGGCCACGTCATAGGTGTGCCCGGCCGGCTGCACGTCGAGCCCGAGCGCCGCGGCCATCTCGGCGTTTCCCGGCTCCACCAGGACAATGCCGTTGTACAGCGCCACCACCGGCCCCGCCGGCTGGCCCACGCCCAGCCGTTCCAGCGCCTGGCGGCCTTCCGGTGAATCGCTGCGGTAATAGCCGAACGGGACGCCGGTGCGGGACAGGATGTCACGGATCTCGCGGGTGCGGGCGGACTCTTCCCCGATCACGGTGACCGCTTCGAACCGGCCCCCCTGCTCGCGCCACCACTCCTCCAGCGATTCGGTCACCGCCCGGTGGAACTGCTCATCCGGCGACCAGGCCGGCTTGGGCAGGTAGAACTCCAGCCCTCCCAAGGCAGCCGCCTCCAGGATCGGCGCCGCCGCCGACCGGTCCAGCCAGGAGATCAGAAGGCCCCGCCGCGCCGTGGAGATCACCTGCTTCACCCGGGCCAGAAACTCCGTTCCGGTCATCCCCGGCATCCACTGGTCAGCCAGGACCAGCGGCACAGCAGCACCCTCGGCTCTTAGCTCCGCTAGGCGGGCCAGCGCCACATCCGGCGACGCGGCCGAAACGACCTGGTACTGGCGGCCATACCGCGACTCCAGTTCCTCAGTCAGCGACCGGCGGCTGGCCTCCTCGTCGTCCACAACGACAATCACCGGCTTGGCCATGACGGCACCCTACGCCGGCGCCGCACCGGCGCCGCTCCATGCGCATACAGCCGTCCGTGCGGGGACCGGCATAGCCGCCGCCCGGATACACTGCCCTCCACAGGCAAGGCCTGATCGCCCGCGGGATGGGCGGTCGGGCCTTGATCATTTTGTGACCGGGAGGTCTTGGTGAGCGTCTTGTCTCCCGGCGGGCGCCAGCACCGGGCCCTGGCGCAGCTCGCCGCCAGGCACCGGCGGGCAGGCTACCAGGCCGCCAAGGTCGAGGACGAGGTCACCGCCATCCGCGAGTACCGGGCCGCACTTGATCTGATACGGGAGCTCGCCGCGATCGAGCCGGCCGACTATGACGTGCTGCGCCAGCTGGCGGCCGGGTATCACAAGGAGGGCAAGTGGGCGGCCATCATGGGCCACTCCGTGGCGGTGCGGTCCGGGTTCCGGGCCGAGCTGATCCTGCTGGAGCGGCTATCCCAGGACCTGCCGGACGATCCCGAGCTGCTGCGGGCCAGGGCTGCGGCGCACTTCGAGCTGGCGCGGCGGGCGCAGTTCGACGGTGACGACGCGGCACATAAGCGAGAGAGCGCCGCCCAGGTGGCGATCTTGCGGCAGGCGGCGCTGGCCGATCCGGACACCCGTGACCTGCTCAGGGAGGCCGGCGCGGAACCGGAGCAGGCGGGGACGGCGCCAGCGCCGGGGGATGGGGAGCCGGGGGACGCGGGGCCGGGAGATGCGGGGCCAGACACGGAAGAGCAGGTCGGGCGCCTGAAGGAGCTGGTGGATCGGGCCCGGGCGGCGGACGACGGAGCCACGGCGCGGGCCGGCCTGCGGGCCCTGATCCTGCTGCGGAAGCGGATCGTGGCGGCCCGTCCGGGTGATGCCGGGGCCCTGCAGGACCTGGCCATGGCGCACCGCGAGCTGGGCTGGCGATGGCAGACCGACGGCGCCCAGGAGGCCGCCAGGGCGGAGCATCTCGCTGAGGTGGCGGTCCTGCGGCAGCTGGCGATGGCCGATCCGGAGACCGGAGGCCTGCTGCGGGAGGCGATGGGCGGGGGTGGCATCGAGGGTCCGGCCGGTGCGCCGGGGGAATTGGGGCTGGGGGCAGGGCGGCCGGGGGCGGCTCCGGCAGATGCGGGGCGGTGGCCGATGAGCGGGCTGACCGGGACGGCCCCTGCGGAGCAACCGCCGGATCCGGAGGACCGGATCCGGAACCTGGCTGGGCTGGCGGAACGCGCCCGGGCGGTGGGTGATGGGGAAACCCTGCGGGCCAGCCTGCAGGCCGTGGTGATGCTGCGGGAGCGGATGGCTGCGGCCCGTCCCGGCGACATGACGGCTCAGCTGGAGCTGGCCGATGCGCACCGTGAGCTGGGCGACTGCTACGCCCGGTTCGGCCAGGAGGACGCGGCGTACGAAAGCAGCCAGGCCGAGGTGGCCGTGCTGGTTCTGCTGGCCGCCGCCGAACCGTCCGACGTGGACCGGCTGAACGCCCTGGCCGGCGCCTACGGCCTGCTGGCGGACCGGGCCCGCGGCGCCGGGTATCCGGCCACGGCCCGGGCCGCCGCCCAGGCCGAGGTGCTCATCCGCGGCTGGCTGGTGACGTTCCATCCGGTCAGCTGGCGCCAGCAGGCTCTGGACGAGGCCCAGCGCCGGCTGGCCAGCCTGCCCCGCTCAGATCCCCCGCCGGGCGGTCTGCTCAGCTGCTGAGCAGTCCGTCGAAGGTCGCGCAGCATTCCTGGCGGACCCCGGGGCTGACGATCGAGGAGTTACGGCGGCTGGTGTGACCGCAGTGCCGCTAGCGGCCCTATGGCTGGCAGCTCCCTGGGGGTTAAAGTCGGATGAGCGTCCAGTTATGCGGTAGCTGATTCCGGTGTTACGGGAGGGGCGGATGTCGCACGTTGCGGCCCGGGCCATCGGGGATCTTCCCGGCTTCTTCTCGGTCGTGGACGACGACTGGCACCAGGACCTGATCGGTTTCCCGGTCCGGCTGATGGACCGGGGCGAGCGCGGGCTGCTCCGGGTGTCGCCTGAGGCGGTGGTCGCCTTCCGCTACCACGACGTGCTGGACCTGGCGAACCAGCGCGACGTGGGCAACATGCCGGTCGAGGTGCTGGCCGGGCAGTCGTCCCGGCGGGAGACCGGCGGCGGTGCGCAGGCGGCCGCCGGGCCTGCCGGGGCGGCCGGGACGGAGCGGGCGATGTTCCGGATGCTGGCGGATCAGGCGTTCACCCACATCCCGCCGCTGCACCGGTTCACCCGGCACGCGCTGAGCCGTCAGCTTCTCCGCCGCAACCTGCGGCAATTCGAGCCGCTCGCGGGGGAGATCGCCGCCGCGCTGGCGGGCGGCCTGGCCGGCCGGAGCGGGATCGACTTCGGCGCCGACCTGGCGCGGCCGTACGTGGCCCGGTTCTGGGGCGACGTGATCGGCCTGACGCCCGCGGAGTCGGCCGAGGTGTGCGGGCTGATGCGGGAGATGAGCCCGATATTCCTGCTGGAGCGCACGCCCGCGCAGACGGCGGCCGTCGACCAGGCTGCCAGCCGGTATGCCGCGATCGTCGGCCGCGCGGCGGAGCGCGGGCTCGCCGCCGGGGACAACCAGGTGATCACCGAGCTGGCCGCCGATCTCAGCGCGATCGAGGTGGACGGCAAGCCCGGGAGCGTGGGCTCCTTCCTGGCCGCCAACCTGTTCGACGGCTTCCACACGGTGGGCGTCGCGGTGGCGAACGCCCTGTACGTGCTGCTTGCCACAGGCCAGTACGCGGAACTGCTGCGGGACCCGGATCTCGCGCCCCGTGCCTTCCAGGAATCACTGCGCATCGCGCCGCCGCTGCTGCTGACCCACCGGTACGTGCTGAGTGACGTGGTCCACGACGGCGTCCTGCTGCCGGCCGGCACTTCGGTCGCGATGCTGTGGGGCAGCCCGAACCTCGACCCGGCGGTGTTCGCCGACCCGTGGCGGTTCCGGTGGGACCGGGCGGCCCAGCCGCTGCTCACGTTCGGCGGCGGCGCGCATCTGTGCCCGGGCCGGACGGCCGCCCGGATGCTGGTGGAAACCGCGCTGACCACGTTCGCGCGGCTCGGCCTGCGGTGGCGGCTGGCGGACGGCCACCCGTACCAGTGGCAGCCCGCGTCCGCGATGCGGGAGCTGGTGAGCTTCCCCGTCGAGCTGACCTGACCGGGCCGCGTAGACGTTGCTGGTGGACACCGCGCTCGCGGAGGCGCACCCCCGGCCGTGGCCCGCTGGCCGCGCCGCTGCGCGGCCCAGAGCGGGGAGGTCACGGGTTGTTCCTTCCGGTATCGGGATGGACCGGGCTGGCCGGGGTTACTGAGATAGGGCGCGACGCGGTGCGGTGCGGCCAGCCCGGCCCGGCGCAGGTGGCCTGCGCCGGGCCGGGGCTATGGGCCGCCGGGTGGCCCGGTCAGAAACCGTGCACGGCAAAGGCCCTGACCGGAACGCTGGCGCCCTCGGCGGTGCCGACCGCCCAGACGTCGCTGGGCGCGTCCGCGGCGACCGCGTTCAGCCGGTTGAGGTTCGCCGGGTTGGGCGTGGTCACCTGCGTCCAGTGGTGCCCGTCCCACCGCAGCACCAGGGTGTCGACCGCGTCGTTGCCGGCCGTGACTGCGCCCACCGCAAAGACGCTGGTCCGCGAGGTGGCGGTGACTCCGGAGAGGCCGGCGTCACCCCCGGGATCGGGGCTGGGCACCCGCACCCACCCCTCGCCGTTCCAGTGCATGGTCAGCGTCTGGGACGGCGTGTCGCCGGCCGAGCCGACCGCCCACGCGTCGAAGGGCGAGGTGGTGGTCACGCTGGCGAGGTCAGCGTCGCCCGGCAGCGGGGCGAACCCCGACTGCTCCCAGCCGGACCCGGTCCAGTGCAGGATGAACGGCCGGTCCCGGCCGGAGAAGTCGTCGCCGACCGCCCAGACGTTGCCCGGCGAGCTGGCCGCCACGGACAGCACGCGGATGTCGTCGCCCGGCCCGCCCACCGGCGGAACCGGGGTCCGGGTCCACGTCCTGCCGTCGAAGTGCAGGATCAGCGGCTGCCGGCTGCTGCCGTTGAGGTTAAAGCTGGAGCCCGTCACCCAGATGTCGCTGTCCGAAATCGCGCGCACCGAGTCGAGCTCGGCGTCACCCACGCCCAGCTGGGTCTGCGGGGTCCAGACGGTGCCGTTCCAGTGCTCAACCACCGGCGTGGCCCGGTTGGGGTCCGCGAACTCGCCCACCGCGTAGACGCTGTTGCCGGAGACCGCGCTGACGCCGTTCAGCTCGCTCCCCAGCGTGCCGAGCGTCCCGGTGGGCACCGGCACCTCTTTCCACGCGGTGCCGTCGAAGTGCTCGGAGAACACGTGGTTCGCGCCGTGGTTGGCCTTGGCGTCCAGGTCGAAGCCCACCAGCCAGGCGTCGCAGCTGGAGATCACCGCGACGCTGTGCGGTTCGTTGTTGTTGCTGGCCGGGCTGACCGGCTGCGGGCTGCCCTGAACCTGGCAGGTCGCGGCCGAGGCCATCGTGGCGGGCCCGAGGCCCGCCGCCAGGCCGCCCAGCAGTCCGCCGAGCGCCAGGGGCGCGGCCAGCCCGCGCCACAGCACCCGGGACGGCCCTGATTTGTGCATCATGCGTGTTAACCCTTCGCATCGGTGATCCGAGGTTCGGCGGACTCATCCGCAGGGGACCAGCAAGGAGCAGGGGAGAACAGCGCAGGCCGGGCGCAGCCAGCCGGTACGCCGCTCACGTCCTGCGTGGTCCCGTCCGGCCGGGTCTGCCGCAGGCCGTGTGCGGCAAGCGCCACGGCTCATCCCGAACCACGGCCCGCGGCCGGGATTAGTTCGAAGCTGAACAGGCAAATCCACGATCGCGTTTCCCGCCGCCCTCACGGGTGAGCCGGTGATCACGGCTCTGCTGAGCCGCGGGTTCACGGCCCGCGGATTGTCGCCGGCGGCCGGTAGCGTGGCCGCGTGCCCGCCCGAGAGCTGAGGGACCAGGCCGCCGCGGCGAGACGGGCCGCGCAGCGCGCCGAACGGGTGGCCGCCGGCCTGGCCGAGCTGCAGACCTGGCTGCGCGACCAGGTCACGGCCGGCCTGACCGCGGCCCCCGCGGGCGGCCGCCCGGCTGCCGCCCAGCTGGCCGCCCGGATGGTGGACGCCCAGGTCCCCGGCGTGGCCAGCACCCTTCACCGGCTCGCGGCGCGGCCCGGCGCTGACCCTGACTGGCCGGCCCGGCTGCTCGCCGAGTACGGGCTGCTCTACCTCCTGGCCACCGCCCACGGCCGCCTGGCGGCGCTGCCCAGCGGCCTGGCCGCCGTCGTCCGGTCCCGGGTCGGCTACACCACCGCCCGCGCCGACGTCCTGACCCGCCCCCCGGTCACCGACTGGTGGCACATCCTGGCCGTCCGCGACCTGCCGGACGAGCCGGTCCCCGCACGGCGCATCTGGCTGCGCGGCCGCGGCACGGGACGATTTGCCTTGCTGCTCCTGTTCGCGCCCAACGGCATTTTCCGGCTGTACGCTGACGCCGCGCTCACTCCCGGTACCCAGGTCCATGCCGACCTGCATTTCTATCCCGGCCAGCCGCCGCTCCGGGCGCTGGTCGGTATGCGGCGCGCGGCCCCCGAGCCCGCGCCGGCCCCCGCCCCGGCCGGGGATGCCGCCGGGCTGCTGGCCACCTGGGCCGCGGCGCTGGCCCAGGACCCCTGGCTGACCACCTGGCCCGCCCTGGTCTCCGGCACGGTCGCGCTAGCCGCGGACCAATGGCACCTGGTCGATCACACCGGCACGGCCCTCCCGCTGCTCAGCGAGGACGTCAACCGCTGGCCCCTGCTGGCCGTCTCGGCCGGCACCCCGGTCACCGTCGCCGGCGAATGGACCCCAGATGGTCTCCTCCCCCTGACGGTCTGGCACCACCACCAGGCAGTCCGCCTATGACCACCGGCCCCGGGCCCCCGTCCCGGTCAGCCCCGCAGGCAGCTGGTCTCGTGTGGGCGGTGCGGTCGTGACCGGCCTGGAGTATGCGGACCTCGTGACGGCGGCAACGGTCGGTCTGGCCCGGCGGCCGCTGCGGATCAGCGGGCTTGCTGGGCCTGCGGGGGAGCGGGCCGGGCTGCTGAACCGGGACGACCCGGCCGCCGCCTTGCTGGAGGCGGCGGCGCTGATGGCGGGTGCCCGGCGGGCCGGGCTGCGGCTGCCGGGCGGGATTGGCGTGCCGGTGCCGCCTGCTGTGGATGATGCGCCGGAACTGCCCGAAGCGGCGGTGGAGGCGCTGGAGCGGCTGCGTCCGGCCAGCCCGACGGTGACCAGCGATCTGCTGGGAGCGGCGGCGCGGGCCGGTTACCTGGCCCCGGCGCCGCTGCTCCCTGCCTGGCTGGACGCGGCAGTACGGGACGTCGCGCTGCGGCCTGCCGTCGCGGGGGTGCTCGGCGCCCGCGGGCGGTGGCTGGCTGGCCAGCGGCCGGACTGGCAGCAGGCCATGGCCGCCGAGCTGGCGGCGGCGGGGGAAGAGGCCCCGGCCGGCGCCGTGTGGCGGACCGGCGGGCGGGGTGAGCGGATTGGCTACCTCACCGGGCTGCGGCGGCGGGACCCGGCCGCGGGCCGCGACCTGCTCGCGGCGGGCTGGCCAACCGAGACCGGCGAGGACCGCGCGCGGCTGCTCGCCGTCCTGGTTACCGGGCTGTCCCTGGCCGACGAGGAGTTCCTGGAGCACGCCCTCGACGACCCCAAGGGCGCGGTCCGGGCCCGGGCCCGCTGGCTGCTCACCCAGCTGCCCGGCTCGGACTTCAGCCGCCGGGCCGCGGCCCGGGCGGCCGGGCTGCTCCGGGTTGAGGGCCACGGGCCCGGCCAGCGGCTGGCCGCCCGGCTGCCGGGCACCGGGCCGCCCGACAGGGACGGGATCGCCGCCTCCCCGCCGCGCGGCGTGACCGTGGCCGCCTGGCAGCTGACGCAGCTGATCGCCGGCGCCCCGCTCGGGAGCTGGTCCGCCGAACTCGGCCTGGCGCCGGAGCGGCTCGTGACCCTGCCGGTCAGGAATGACCTGCGCACGGATGTGCATGCGGGCTGGCGTCTGGCGGCGCTCTGGCAGGCCAGTTCGGCCTGGGCGGAAGCGCTGCTCGCCGTTGGCCCGCCGGACGGCGCTGCGGGCCGCCCGCAGTACGCGTGGCCCCGCGACGACCAGCTGGCCGACGTGCTGTCGCCGGCCGCCCGGGTGGCCCGGGCCACCGCGCTGCTGGCCCGGTCCGGCGCCGCCCCGGACGCGGTCGCGGCCGCCGCGGCCTGCGCGCCGCCCTGGCCGGACGGACTGGCCCGCGCCGTCATCGGCGCGCTGCGGGCGGCCGTCGCCACGCCGCACCGGTCCCACTCCCCGGCCGCCCTGGCCACCGCCGCGGCCCGCTGCCTGAACCCGGAGCCCGCCGCCCGCCCCGGCCCGCAGGCCGGCCCAGAGAGGCCGGGCCGCCCAGAGAGCCCGGGCAGCCCAGAAAGCCCGGGCAGCATGGACAGCCCGGATGGCCCGGCCGGGGAACTGGCCCGGCTGGCCGGTTCCAGCCGCTGCCCGCCCGCCTGGTCGGCCCCGCTGCGCCGGGCGGCCAGGACCCTCGAACTGCGCCGCATATTCCTGGAGGAGATCCGTTGACTGCCAATATGCCGACGACTGCGGATGGTGGGTCTGGCCTTGAGGTGCTGCGGCCGCATGCGGAGCAGGCCTACGCCGCTGAGCTGGCCGCCCTGATCGCGGCGGACAACCGGCTGCGGCCGCCGTCATGGCGGATGTCGCCCCAGGCGGTGGTCCGGTATCTGCTCGGCGACGTGCTGGCCGACGGGACCGCGATCACGCCGAAGTACATCGGGCCGCGCCGGCTGATCGAGGTGGCCGTGGCCACCCTGGCCACCGACCGGGCCCTGCTGCTGCTCGGCGTTCCGGGCACGGCCAAGACCTGGGTGTCCGAGCACCTGGCCGCGGCGGTGTCCGGCGACTCGACCCTGCTCGTCCAGGGCACCTCGGGCACCGCCGAGGAAGCCATCAGGTACGGCTGGAACTACGCCCGGCTGCTGGCCGAGGGACCCAGCCGGGCCGCCCTGGTGCCCTCCCCGGTGCTGACCGCGATGACCGAGGGCCGGATCGCCCGGATTGAGGAGCTCACCCGGATCCCGTCGGACGTGCAGGACGCGCTGATCACGATCCTGTCCGAGAAGACCCTGCCGGTGCCCGAGCTGGGCATGGAGATCCAGGCCGCGAAGGGGTTCTCGGTCATCGCCACCGCCAACGACCGGGACCGCGGCGTCAACGACCTCTCCTCGGCGCTGCGCCGCCGGTTCAGCACGGTCGTCCTCCCGCTGCCCGCCAGCGAGGACGAGGAGGTCAGCATCGTGGTCCGCCGGGTCGCCGAGCTCGGCCGGGCCCTCGACCTGCCCGACGTGCCGGAGGCGCTCGAGGAGATCCGCCGGGTGGTGACCGTGTTCCGCGAGCTGAGGTCCGGGCTCACCGCCGACGGCCGGACCCGGGTGAAGTCACCCACCGGGACCATGTCCCCGGCCGAGGCGATCTCCGTGGTGACCAGCGGTATCGCGCTGGCCACGCACTTCGGTGACGGGGTGCTGCGCCCCGCCGACGTGGCGGCCGGCCTGCTCGGCGCGGTGATCAGAGACCCGGTCACCGACACCGTGGTGTGGGGCGAGTACCTGGAGGCCGTGGTCCGCGGCCGGCCCGGCTGGGAGGACTTCTACCGGGCCTGCCGCGAGGCCGGCGGGTGACCGGACCCGGCCGCCGGGCTTGGCTAGCGCAGGCCGGCCGGGTGGCCGTGCTGGGCATCCGGCACCACGGGCCCGGCTCGGCCCGGTCCGTGCGCGCCGAACTGGACCGGCTCAAGCCCGCGGCGGTGCTGATCGAGGGCCCGGCCGACGCCGCGCCGGTGCTCGGCCTCGCCGCCGACCCGGGCCTGGTCCCGCCGGTCGCGCTGCTGGCCTACGCCCCGGAGGCGCCGTGGACCTCGGCGTTCTGGCCGTTTGCGGTGTTCTCGCCGGAGTGGCAGGCGCTCACCTGGGCGATCGCGCACGACGTGCCCGCCAGGTTCTGCGACCTGCCCGCCTCGGTCCAGCTCGCGCCCGGCCGCGAGGGCCGCGACGGGCCGGCGGACCAGGACGATGACCAGCACGATGACCAGCACGGTGACCGGCACGGGCCGGCCACCGCGGAAGACGGCCCGGCGACCGCCGGGGACGGCCAGGACCCAGTGCACGAGGACCCAGTGCACGAGGACCCAGTGCACGAGGACCCAGTGCACGAGGAGCCGGTGCGCGGGGACCCGGTCGCACGGCTCGCCACCGCGGCCGGGTACGACGACCCGGAGCGCTGGTGGGAGGACGTGATCGAGTCCCGGCTGGCCGGGCAGCCGCCGTTCGCCGCGCTCACCGAGGCCATGGCCGAACTGCGGGCCGACCCGCCCGCCGTCTCGCCGGACGCGGCCCTGCTCGAGCAGCGCCGCGAGGCGCACATGCGGCAGGCGGTCCGCGCCGCGCTGCGGGACACCGCCGCGGACGGCCGCCCGGTCGCGGTGATCTGCGGCGCCTGGCACGCCCCGGCGCTGGCCGGGTCGCGGGAGACGGCCACCGCCGACGCCGCGCTGCTCCGCGGCCTGCCCCGGCGCCGGGTCGCGCTGGCCTGGGTGCCGTGGACCCACGCCCGGCTGGCCACGGCGTCCGGCTACGGCGCCGGGATCACCTCACCCGGCTGGTATCACCACCTGTTCAGCACCCCCGACCAGGTCATCGAGCGCTGGATGATCAAGGTGGCCCGGCTGCTCCGCAACCACGACCTGCCGGTGTCGTCGGCCCACGTGATCGACGCGGTCCGGCTGGCCGAGGCGCTGGCCGCGCTGCGCGGCCGGCCGCTGGCCGGTCTGGCCGAGGTCACCGACGCAGCCAAGGCCGTGATGTGCGACGGCGACGATTTCGCCGCCGCGTTCGTGACCCGCGACCTGGTCGTCGGTGAGCGGCTCGGCACGGTCCCCGACACCGCCCCGGCCGTGCCGCTGGAACGTGACCTGCGCGCCCGGGCCCGTTCGCTGAAGCTGAAGATCAGCCCGGACAGCCAGACCATCGCACTCGACCTCCGTACTCCTAACGGAAGGGCCCGCTCCGTACTGTTGCACCGCCTCTCGGTGCTCGGCATCGCATGGGGCGAGCGAACCGGGGACCTGGTCAGCAGCACCGGAACGTTCCGCGAGACGTGGGCCCTGGCCTGGCACCCCGAGCTGTCCGTGGCGATCATCGACGCCGCGCGGTGGGGGACCACCGTGGCGGCCGCGGCCGAGGCGAAGATCACCGCGGCCGCGGCGGCGGCCGGTGACCTGGCCGCCGTCACCCAGGCGGTCGAGCAGGTGCTGCTGGCCGACCTGCCCGGCGCGCTCGGCCCGGTGCTCGCCGCGCTGGACGCCAGGGCCGCGCAGCACGGCGACGTCACCGGCCTGATGGCGGCGGTGCCGGCGCTGGTCCGCGCGGCCCGGTACGGCGACGTGCGGGACACCGACACAACCGCGCTGGCCGCGGTGGCGGACGCGCTCACCGCGCGGGTCTGCGCGGGCCTGCCCGCGGTGGCCGGCGGGCTGGCCGACGCCGCCGCGCTGGCGCTGCGCGCGGCCGTGGACCGGATGCACGCCGCGGTCGGGCTGCACGCCCAGTCCGGCCGGGGGCGGGCCGCCCAGCAGCTGTGGACCGCGGCGCTGACCGCGCTGGCCGGCCGCCGCGACGTGCACGGCCTGCTGGCCGGGCGGGTGGTCCGGCTGCTGGCCGACTCCGGTGCGCTGACGCCGGCCGAGGCCGCGGGCCGGCTGGCGGTCCAGCTGACCGCGGGCGTGCCCGCGGCCGGGCAGGCCGCCTGGGCGGAGGGGTTCCTGTCCGGCAGTGGCCTTCTGCTGGTGCACGACCGGGACCTGCTGGCGGTGCTCGACCGGTGGGTGGCGGGTCTGGGGGAGCGGGAGTTCCTGGCCGCGGCGCCGCTGCTGCGGCGGGCGTTCAGCGGGTACTCGGCCGGCGAGCGCGGCAACATCGCCGAGGCCGTGCGGCACCTGGACGGCAGCGGGCCGCGGCCGGGTGCGGCGGGCGAGCCGGCTGACCCGGGCCGGGCGGCCGGGGTGCTGGGCACGATGGCGCTGATCCTCGGCGGTGAGCGGTGACGGGCGGGTGGTGGGAGGACGACGGGCCCGGGGCGGACGGTTTCGGGGACGGTGCGCCGGGGGCGGACGGCTTCGGGGACGGTGCGCCTGGGGCGGAGGGGACCGACGAGGCGCCGGGGGCGGAGCGGCTGCGGCGCTGGCGGCTGCTGCTCGGCGAGCCGGCCGCGGCGGGTCTGGGCGCGGCCGGGCGGCTGGGGCCGGCCGGGCAGGCCGCCGACGGGGCGCTGACCGCGCTGTACGACGCAGGCCCGCCCGAGCACGGCCGCCCGCGGTCCGCCGGTCTCGGCGCGTCCGCGCCGTCGGTGGCGCGCTGGCTGGGCGACATCCGCCGCTACTTCCCGGCCACGGTCGTCCAGGTCATGCAGCGGGACGCGATCGACCGGCTGGGCCTGGCCGAGCTGCTGCTGGAACCGGAGCTGCTGCGCACCGTCGAGCCCGACGTGCACCTGGCCGGCACGCTGCTCAGCCTGAGCAAGGTAATGCCGGAAACGACCCGGGCGACCGCCCGGCAGGTGGTCGCGGCGGTGGTCGCCGAGGTGGAGCGGCGGATCGCGGACCGCACCCGCGCGGCGGTGTCCGGGGCGCTGAACCGCTCCGCCCGCACCCGCCGCCCCCGGCTGCGCGACCTGGACTGGAACCGGACGATCGCCGCGAACCTGTCCCGCTACCAGCCCGGCTACCGCACGGTGATCCCCGAGCGGCTGGTCGGCTACGGCCGCCAGCGCCAGGCCGTGGCCCGCGACGTGGTGCTGGCCATCGACGAATCCGGGTCGATGGCCCCCTCGGTCGTGTACGCGTCGGTGTTCGGCGCGGTGCTCGCCTCGATCCGGGCGCTGCGCACCTCGCTGGTGGCGTTCGACACCGCGGTGGCCGACCTGACCGGCCGCCTGCCCGACCCGGTCGACGTGCTGTTCGGCACCCAGCTCGGCGGCGGAACCGACATCAACCAGGCCCTCGCGTACTGCCAGGGGCTGATCACGCGGCCGCGGGACACGCTGTTCGTGCTGATCTCCGACCTCATCGAGGGCGGGGTGCGGGATCAGATGCTGTCCCGGCTCCGCGCGATGACCGCGGCCGGCGTCACGGTCGTGGTGCTGCTCGCGCTCTCCGACGAGGGCGCGCCGGTGTACGACGCGGACAATGCTGCCGCGCTGGCCGCGCTGGGCATCCCGGCGTTCGCCTGCACCCCGGACGCGTTCCCCGACCTGCTGGCCGCCGCCCTGGCCGGCCGCGACCTGGCCGCCTGGGCCCACCAGCACAGCCTTGCCGCCCGGTAGCCAGGCGGCGAAGGCGGCGGGCGGCGTTACCATGGCGGCAGGCGCGACTTGCGCAGACCTGCGGTGCTGACCCCGGAGCCGAGCATGCCGACGTCCGTTCCCGTGATCGATCTCGAGCCCTGGTTCCGCGGCGGCCGCCACGACCGGGCGGGTGTGGCCGCGCAGGTGGACGAGGCCCTGCAGCGGGTCGGGTTCTTCCTGGTGACCGGCCACGGCGTGGCGCCGGAGCTGCGGGCCCGGGTGCGGGCCCAGGCCCGCGCGTTCTTCGCGCTGCCGGCCAGCGTCAAGCAGCGGTACGCGGTCACCGTGGGCGGCCGCGGCTGGCTGCCGCCGGGGGTGGAGGCGAACGGGTACGCCGAGGGCACGGAGACCCCGCCGGACCTGAAGGAGTCGTTCGCCGTCGGCGCGGACCAGCAGACCGGCGACCCGGAGGTGGACGGGTACTGGTTCCAGCCCAACCGGTATCCGGCCGAGGTGCCCGAGCTGGAGCCGGCCGTGATCACCTACCTGGCCCGGATGCGCGAGCTGTCCGACGAGCTGCTGGTGCTGTGCGCCGCCGCGCTCGGGCTGGACCGGGACTTCTTCACCCGCTACACCGGGCACGCCACGTACACCATGAACATCAACTGGTATCCGCCGATGGACGTCGCCGGGGTGCCCGAGCCGGGCCAGTACCGGATCGGGCCGCACACCGACTTCGGCACGGTCACCGTCCTGGACCGCGAGCCCGGGAAGGGCGGGCTCCAGGTGTGGACCGAGGAGGACGGCTGGCAGGACGCGCCGTTCGTGCCGGGGGCGTTCACCATCAACACCGGTGACCTGCTGGCCCGGTGGAGCGGCAGCCGGTGGAAGTCCAACCGGCACCGGGTGCTGCCGCCGCAGGCCGAGGCGCCGGACGAGGACCTGGTCTCGCTGGTCTACTTCTACGAGGCCGACCACGACGCGGTGATCGAGGCGCTGAAGCCGCCGGTCGGCCGGCGCAGCGACTACGGCCCGGTGGTCTCCGCGGCCTTCCTCAAGGAACGGCTGGACGCGATCACGATCGGCTAGCCCGCGCCGGCGCCCGCGGCGCCGCCGCTGCCGCCACCAGCCCCGCTGCCGCTGCCGCCACCAGCCCGGCTGCCGCTGCCGCCAGTCCCGCCACCGCCCGCCCCCCGCGGGCGGCCCGGGCGGCGCATCGGCCCCGCCTGGCTCGGCAGCCGCCCGGCCTCGGCCAGTGCCCGGCGGAGCAGGAACTCGATCTGGGCGTTGGTGCTGCGCAGCTCGTCGGCCGCAGCTCGGGCGACGCCATCGTGGCGGGCTGCCCTCGACGTCGCGCTCTTCGCGGCCACCCGGGCCACCTTCCGGCGCGAGGAGATCCTCATCCGGTGGACGTAGCCGCGGGCCCGCGCTCCCGCCCGCCCTCGGGCCGCAGCGCCGCCTGGACCTCCCGCAGCGCCGCGGCCCGGTCCCGCTGCGGGTCGGCCACCATGATCTTGCCGAACGGGTGCCGGGCGAACAGGCCGTCCACGATCTGCTCCCACTCCCGGTACAGCTGGCTGACCGCCTCGCGGCCGTGCAGGTCCCGCCCGGCAGCCCACGGCCGGGCCCGCACCCAGGCGATGTTCTGCGCGGCCCAGTCCGCGCCCCGGTCGCGGTGCACCTCGGCGATCGCCGCGGCGATGTCCGACGGCCGCAGGTAGACCAGGAACGGCCTGGCCGCGGCGGCCTCCTCCTCGATCGCGCCGAACAGGCCGGTCACCACGTCGGCCGGCGCGCCGCCGGTGAACGCGGGCAGCACCGAATTCTGCAGGAATGTGCTCTCCAGGATGACCGTCTCCGGGCCGCTCAGGCAGCGCTGCGCCAGCGCGCGCCACTGCCCCGGCGGGTAGCCGCCCGGGCCGCCGGAGAAGTCGGCCGGCTCCGCGGCGGCCGCCGCCGACGCGGCCGGGTCGAGCCCGCCGGCGAACGCGACCCGCAGCCGGTCGATCGCCTGGGTCCGGATCGGGTGATCGTCCGCGAATTCGTTGTAGGCCTGCGCCTTCTCGCCCCGGCCGGTCAGCCAGGTCTCCAGATCCCGCGCGAGGGTCGACTTCCCCGCACCGATCATGCCGTCGATAAGGATCAGCCGCGCCGTGCTCACCGGCACAGGCTAGGCCCTGCCACGTCGAGGATCGATGTGTTATTTATACGGTGCCAGGGGCGCGGGGCGCCTGCCCGATCCTGGGCCCGGAGGGCCCGCGCCAGGGCTCCGGAAGGCCGCGCCACGGCCCTGCCCGGCCAGGCGGGCGGTCAGCGGCCCTGCTCTGGCGTGGCCGCCACCGCCTGGAACTCGATCTTGGCGCCGAACGGCAGTGCGCCGGCCTGGAAGGTCACCCGCGCCGGCGCCTGGGCCGGGTCCGGGACTGGGCCTGCCACCACTGGTTCAGCTCGGCGTAGTCGCCGATGTCGGCCAGCAGCACCTGCACGAACAGCAGGTCCCCGGGGCCGCAGCCGCTCGCCTTGGCGATGGCCAGGACGCTCGCCCAGGCCCGCCCCGCTTCCTCGGCGAACGTGCCAGGGGCGAATTTCCCGTCCGCGCCGAGCGCGGGCATCCCGCTGATTTACACACGATGCCGTGGGCCGCGCTGGCCAGGCTGAACGGGAAGCCGGCCGGCAGGCCCGCGCCCGCGTTGGTTCGCTTGATGGTCATGGTCTGCCCTTCAGCCGTTGTCGCCGGATGCCACCGTGGACTGCTCGGGCCAGAACGGCCATTCCTCGAATGACTCGCAGAGCCCGTCCGCGGCGAACCTCATGACCCACAGGTCCCGGTACTCCTGCTCGCCCGGGTCGCCGTACCACACCTCGACCCGGGCCACCGCGGTCTGCCCGTCCACCGCCAGGACCTCGCTGGACATCAGGAAGGCCTCGTCCGGGCCGTCGCGCTCGGCGTCCCACATGACCTCGATCGCGGCCAGACCGGTGACCCAGTCCTCGTACGGGCCCGGCCGGTAGGCCGCGTCCCTGGTGAACAGATCGCCCAGCGCCTCGGTGCCCGGCGCGCGCCAGGCCCGTTCGTACCCGGATATCCAGCGGGCTACGTCTTCCCTGGTCATGTCCGCTCCCCACCGGGCCGCTCTGACCGCTCCGGGACGACAGTAGGCCAGGTCCGGCCCCCCGCGCACGGCTACTACGATCGGCAGATGGCGTTCAACGGCTGGCCCGCGCAGGCCGTGGAGTTCTACGACGGCCTGGAGGAGGACAATTCCCGGCAGTACTGGCACGCCCACAAGGCGGTGTACTCCGAGGCTGTGCTCCGCCCGATGGAGGAACTGCTGGAGGAACTGTCCGGCCGGTTCGGCCCGGGCCGGATCTTCCGGCCCAACCGTGACGTCCGGTTCAGCGCCGACAAATCCCCGTACAAGACCGCGATCGGGGCCACCCTGTCCGGCGGCGGCTACCTGCAGTTCTCCGCGGCCGGGCTGGCCGCCGGGCGCGGCATGTACATGATGGCCCCCGACCAGCTCGAGCGGTACCGCCGGGCGGTGGACACCGACCCGGCCGGGTCCGAGCTGGTCCGGCTCACCGGCGAGGCCCGCCAGGCCGGGATCGAGATCACCGCGCACGACCGGCTGAAGACCGCGCCGCGCGGGTTCGCCAGGGACCACCCGCGGATCGATCTTCTCCGGCTGAAGGGCCTGATCGGCTGGCGGCAGTGGCCGGTGGCCGGCTGGACGTCCACCTCCGCGGCCAAGTCCCGGGTCGTCGACTTCCTGGTCGCCACCGAGCCGCTGCAGGCCTGGCTGGACCAGCACGTCGGCCCCAGCCAGCTGGACCCCTCGCGCCGCTAGCCGCCGCCAGAGCCAGCAAGCACAGCGTCAGCTCCCGTTCCTGGCCGCCCGGCGGCGGGCGATCCGGTCCTGGACCCGGCCCAGCAGGCCGGCCAGCTGCTGCTGCTCGGCCGGGCTGAGCGCGGCCAGGCAGTCCTCCTCGATCTCGGTGAGCGGCGGGCAGATCCGGTCCAGGACAGCCCGCCCGGCGTCGGTCGCCGACACCAGGATGCTCCGCCGGTCGGCCGGATGCCGGGACCGGCGCACCAGGCCGGCCGCCTCCAGCTGATCGAGCACGCCGGTGACGGTCTGCGCGGGCAGGTGCAGCCGGTCGCGCAGCTCGGCGGGCCTGACCCCGGTGCCGCACCGGGCGATGACCTCGAGCACGTCGAACCTGGTCGCGCTGATGCCCTGCGCGGTGAACACCGGCTGCCGCTCGGCCAGCAGCCACGAGCTGGTCCGGAGGACCGCCAGCACCGCCTCGGTGGCCAGCGGGGCCCCCGCGCAGTCCGGCTCCGCGGCCAGCGGGGCGCCGGGGCTGTCCGGTGCGCCGGGGTCACGCGCAGCGTCCATCCGGCCAGCATAGCGCCGCTCAGATATTCCGAGTTAGGATATTCCGTTGCCCTGGCCGACCGGAGCTACAGGTCGAGCAGCTCCTCATGGAAGCCGCCGATCTGGCGGTCACGGTCCACGAAGTGGATCTCCAGGATCCAGTGGCAGGCCCGGCCCATGCGGTCGGTGCGCCGCATCGGCTCCGTGCTGCCGGGCGCGATGTACGACTCGATCTCGTCCCCGTTGATCTTCTCGTGCGGGAACTCGCCCACCAGGTGCCCGGCGTGCGGGCCGCCGTACTCCCAGCCGGCCTCGGCGGCCAGCCCGCGCACGTAGCCGAACAGCTCCTCGCCGCTGATGCCCGGATGCGACTCGAAGTACGCCCGCCCGGCCGCGAACGCCACCGGCAGGTCGGCCGCGAGCCGGTGCTTGACCGGGTCGCCGCCGAGCACGAACGTCCGGCCGAAGTCGGCCTCCCACTCCTCGAAGATCGGCCCGAAGTCGGCGAACACGATGTCGTCGGCCTCGATCACCCGGTCCGGCGGGTTCTGCCGGTACGGCTGCAGGGTGTTCGGGCCGGCCCGGACGACACGCTTGTGCCAGTACCGGCGGATCCCGAACATCTCCGCGGCCAGGTCCCTGACCGCGTCGCTGGCCTGCCGCTCGGTGACGCCCGGGGCGATCAGGCCCCGGCGGCCCACGGCGTCGAACAGCTCGGCCGCCTTGGCCTGCGCGGCCCGCAGGCTGGCCGCCCGCGCATCCTCGTCACCGGTCACGCACATCACCGTAACC
>DASVBE010000137.1:0-14348 GCA_036375995.1 Streptosporangiaceae bacterium
ACGAGGACGGCCTGCCGCTGGGCGGCGGGCTGCACCACATCGGCTTCACCCGCACCGCCGGGGAGTTCAGCGCCCAGGACCGCGAGCGTGCGGGCCTGCTGGCCAAGCGCCTCGGCGTGGGCCTGGAGCTGGGCCGCTAGGGGCTGTCCGCAGCCGGGCCCAGCCGGTAGCCCGCCCCGGGCACGGTCCCGATCACCGGCGGGTCACCCAGCTTGCGGCGCAGGGTCATCACCGCGACCCGGACCGCGTTCGTAAACGGGTCGGCGTGCTCGTCCCAGGCCTTCTCCAGCAGCTCCTCGGCGCTGACCACCGTGCCCTCGGCCCGCATCAGCACCTCGAGCACCGCGAACTCCTTGGGCGCGAGCTCCAGCTGCCGCCCATCACGCCAGGCCTGGCGGCGCGGCAGGTCCAGCCGGATCCCGGCCCGGTCCAGCACCGGCGGCAGGGCGGGCCGGGCCCGGCGGCCGAGCGACCCAACCCGGGCGACCAGCTCGGCGAACGCGAACGGCTTGGTGAGGTAGTCGTCCGCGCCGAGGTCGAGGCCATCCACCCGGTCCCAGATCCCGGCCGCCGCGGTGAGCATCAGCACCCGGGCTTCCCCGCCCATCGCGACGATCTGCTTGCAGACCTCGTCGCCGTGCACCTTCGGCAGGTCGCGATCGAGAATCACCACGTCGTAGCGGTGCACCGCCACGCGCTCCAGCGCCGCTTCCCCGTCGTAGCAGACATCGACGGCCATCGTCCGCCGCCGCAGCCCCCTGGCGATCGCATCGGCCATCAGCCGCTCGTCCTCGGCCACCAGCACGCGCATGAGACGCCTCCCCGTGTCATCACGCCGTGACATTATCCGCGCCATTGGATAAATGGAGCATAAGCGCTGGCCTTACCGTCCCGGTATGCCCGGTTCCGTAAGCCAGTGGCATGTCTGTCCGCCTTCTCTCCCGTCCTGTCCCTCCCGTCCCGGACGTCCGGCGGTTCGCCCGCTGGCCGGACGGGGCGCTGCTCGCTCCCGCGGCCGCGGCCCTCGCCATCATGCTGTGGGGGCTCAACGGGCCGTCCTACTGGCGCGACGAGGCCGACACGGTCTCGGCGGTGGCCCGCTCGCTGCCCCAGCTGATCCGGATGCTCGGCCACGTCGACGCCGTGCACGGGCTGTACTACCTGCTGCTCTGGCCGGTCGCCCAGGTCGCGGGCACCGGTGAAATCGCGACCCGGCTGCCGTCCGCGCTGGCGATGGCGGCGGCCGCCCTCGGGGTCGCGGCGATCGCCCGGCGGCTCGTGTCCCGCCGCGCCGCCCTGTGCGCCGGGCTGCTGTTCGCCGCCCTGCCCGAGGCCAGCAGGCAGGGGCACAACGCCCGCCCGTACGCGATGGTCATCGCGGCCGGGGTGCTGTCCAGCTACCTGCTGCTGCGGGTGGCCGAGGATCCCCGGCGGGTGCGGGTTGCCGGGTACGGCCTGTCCCTGGTGCTGCTCGGCTACCTGCACATGTTCGCGCTGCTGCTGGTTCCCGCGCACGCGATCGCGCTGGCCGTGCCTGGTGGCGTCAGGCCGCATCAGCTTTTCCGGCGGTGGCTGGCCGCGGCCGCCGCGGCGTGCGCGGCGGTCGTTCCGCTGGCCACGCTGGGCTGGGCCCAGCGTGGCCAGATCGGCTGGATCTCCCGGCCCGGCTGGCACGAGGCGAGCCAGCTCGTGGTGGCGCTGACCGGCGGGGCGGTTCTGGCCAGCGGCCTGATCGGGCTGCTGGCGGCGGGCGGGGCAGTGCGCCCTGGCCGGTCAGGGCCGGGCGGCGGCGGGCGCCGGCTGGTCTGGCTGGCTGTGCCGTGGCTGGTGCTGCCGCCGGTGGTGCTGTTCGCCGTCTCGGCGGTGAAGCCCGTCTACTACCTCCCCTACGTGCTGTTCTGCCTGCCCGCGGGGGCGCTGCTGGGCGGCGCCTTCCTGGCCGGGCTGAGCTGGCCGGCCCGGGCGGCCGCCGCCGCGCTGGCGGCCGCGCTCATTGTCCCCGCGCAGATCGCGATCCGGGTACCGGGCAGCGGAGGCTCGCTGTGGCCGGCCGACCAGATCCTGGCCGCCCGGGCGCAGCCCGGCGACGCGATCATCTACCCGCAGGGCGGCATCCCGCCGTGGGATCTCGCCTACGCCGACGGGTTCGGGCGGCTGCGGAACATCGGCCAGGCGGATTCAGGCGCGGCCACCGGCCGGCTCTACGGGGTCAGCGCGCCGCGATCCGTGCTGCTGCACCGCGAATGCGGGGTGCGCCGGGTCTGGGTGGCCGAGATCGGGCCGCAGTGGCGCAGCCTCAGCGGGTATCTGGCGCCCGGGTTCCGGCTGGCCGGCCAGTGGGAGCCGTTCGGCGCCGCGATGCGGCTCTGGCTCTACCAGCAGGCGGGTGCGGCGGGCGGGCCGGATGGCGCATGCTGCTGCTGACAGCCAGCCGAGCAGCGGAGTGCCGCCGCACGCGACTGGCCGCCGGCCGCAGGGCCCGCGGCGCGCCCACCGTAATCCATCCGGAGTGTCACGCGCTGAGCAGGTCGCGGCGGCGGAAGGCGGCCAGTGCGGCGAGGGCCGCGGCCAGGCCGAGGCCGGCCATGACCGCGGCGTCCGCCGCGCGGAAGGGCTGCGCGGGCACCAGCCCGACGTGAGCGAAGGGCGTCAGGCCCACCAGCCAGCCGGGCGCGCCGAGCAGGGCGCCGACGGCCTGCCAGAGGAAGGTCACGGTGACGATCCCGTAGCCGATCGCGGCGCTGGCCCGGGGCGTGACCGCGTAGGCCAGGGCGGCGAGGCCGAGGAAGAGCGCGGCCACCGGCAGGCAGTTCGCCCCGGCCCCGAGCGCCTGCGGCAGCGTGAGGCCGGCCCCGCCGGACACCGCCCCGGCCCAGGTCAGCAGCCCGGACGTGAGCGAGATCAGGGTGATCCCGCCCGCCGCGATCAGCAGCCGCCCGCCGAGCCAGCGGACCCGGCTGACGGGCAGCGCGAGCAGGGTCTCGAGCTGCTGGCCCGCCTCCTCGCGGCGGGCCGTCCCGATCTGCGCGCAGGCGAACAGGCTGACGGCCAGCATGACGAAGAAGAAGATGAAGGACAGGTAGCCGGCCGGGGTCGCGATCGAGCCGGTCCCGAGCTTGCCGAGCTGGCGGGCCGCGTTCTTCGGGATGTCGGCGGGTGACACGCCGCCGGAAACGATGCCGAGGATGAACATGAAGACCGCGAAGCAGCCGGTCCAGGCGATCAGGCTGTCGCGCTGGCTGCGCAGGGCCTGAGCGGCCGGGGAGGACAGCAGGCCCGGCCGCGGCTCCGCGCTGCCGCGGGCGGGGAGCAGCCCGCTGCCGAGGTCGCGGCGGGCGGCGAGCCGCGCCGCGGTGCCGAGCAGCAGCACGCTCGCCGCCGCCGGGAGCAGCAGCACGGCGGGCCGGGCGCCGGTGAACGGGCGCAGCTCCTCGGCCCAGCCCAGCGGGGTGAGCCAGCGCAGCCAGCCGGCTCCGCTGGCGGTGTCGGCGACCGCCCGCAGCAGCAGGAACAGCGCGACCGCGGCGCCGCCCAGCTCCAGGGCGACCCGGCGGGACGGGGCGAGCTGGCTCGCCACCGCGCCCAGCCCCGCGAACACCGGTATCACCGAGACCGTGGCCAGGGCAAGGTAGGCCGACCCGGCGGCGGGAAGGCGGCCGGCCACGAACCCGGCGAACTCCGCCGCCCACAGGGCCAGCGCGGCCATCCCGATCGCGGCCATCGCGGACCAGTAGGCCGTGCGGCGGCTGATGATCCCGGCGAGCACGAGCTCCGTGCGGCCCGCGTCCTCCTCGCCGCGCAGCGCCTGCGCGGTGGCCAGCAGGCCGAACGCCGCGGCCGCGATGGCCAGCGTCCCGCCGACCCGCCAGGCGCTGTAGCCGGCCACCGTCAGCAGGCCGTGCGGCTCGCCGTAGAACAGGCGCAGCCCGGTGTTGCCGCCGAAGTCGCGGGCGAACGCCAGGCGCCCCGGCAGCGCCGGGTAGGTACCGCGGTAGCCAACCGGCTGGATGAAGGAGTACACCGCGAACAGGTAGCCGAACGTCGCGGTCAGCACACGGCCGCCGCGCAGCACCCGTGCCGCGACGGCGCTGGCCGGGCCGCGGGCCGTCCTCGTGCTGCGGCGGCTCAGCGGCGGGGCGTCCTGGCTAACGGCTGACATGGCCGTCGTAGTGCCGCAGGAAGATCTCCTCCAGCGAGGGCTCGCGGCTCACCAGGGACGTGACCTGGTGCCCGGCCAGGGCGGTGAGCAGCGGCCCGTCGCGGCCCGCGACCTCGAAGCGGAGCACGCTGGGGCCGGCCTCCGCCACCTGCACGCCGGGAAGCGGCGGGAGCACGGGCGCCGGGCCGTCGAACTTCACCTCGATCGTGTGCGTACTCAGGTGCCGCAGCTCGGCCAGGGTCCCCTGGTCGACCAGCCTCCCCGCGCGGAGGATCCCGACCCGGTCGCAGACGGCCTCGACCTCGCTGAGGATGTGCGAGGACAGGAAGACCGTCTGCCCGCGGTCCTTCGCCTCGGTCACGCACTCCCGGAAGGCCATCTCCATCAGCGGGTCGAGCCCGCTGGTCGGCTCGTCCATGATCAGCAGCTCCGCGCGGGTCGCCAGCGCGGCGATGAGCTGCACCTTCTGCCGGTTGCCCTTGGACAGCGCGCGCACCTTCTTCCTGGTGTCGAGCCCGAAGCGCTGCACCAGCCGGTCCCGGTAGGCGGTGTCCACGCCGCCGTGCACCCGGGCGAGGAACTCGAGGGTCTCCGCGCCGGTCATGGCCGGCCACAGGTACGGCTCCCCGGCGACGTACGCGACCCGGCGATGCGCCCTGACCGGGTCGCGCCACGCGTCGGTGCCGAGCAGCGCGGCCCGCCCGGCCGAGGGCTTGTGGATGCCCAGCAGCAGGCGGATCGTCGTGGTCTTGCCCGCCCCGTTCGGGCCGAGGTAGCCGTACACCTCGCCGGCCTCAACGGTCAGGTCGAGGTCATCCACGGCGAGCGTCTGGCCGTAGCGCTTGGTCAGGCCCTGGGCGCTGATGGCCTGCACCGGGCTGGCTGTCACCGGGCTGGCGCTCACCGGGCTGGCCGTCCCTGCTGGGCCGCTTGCAGCTGGTCGATCGCCGCCTGGGCCTGGGCGGCGAGCTCGGGGCTGAGCAGCGGCTTGGAGTAGAAGTCGAGCTTGACCCGGCCCATCCGCAGGTGCCCTTCCGGGGTGAAGATGTCGGCGCCCAGGGCCCGCGACAGCTGGGCGTGCATCGCGAGCAGGCCGGTTTCCATGGCCACGAAAAGCGCGGCGTAGCCCCGCGGGTCCGCGAGCTCACCGGGGTGGTTCTGGGCCAGCCAGGCCTCGCTGAGGTCGACCATCGCGTCGAACATCGCCGCGGCGGACGGGGAGCCGTCCACCAGCGACCGGGCGAAGTAGCGGTAGGTCAGCAGGATCGTGGGGTGCGCGGCGGCCAGGAACCCGGTGTCGGCGACCCGGCCGTCGTGCACCGCCTGCTCTTTGATGCGCACGATCTGGTCGAGCGCGAAGGCATCGCACGCGGCGCGGAGATCGTCCTTGGCGCCGAAGTGGTGCCGCACCAGCCCGCCCGACACCCCGGCCGCCTTCGCGATGTCCCGGATCGTCGCTCCCTCGACGCCGCGCTCGGCGAAGAGGCGCAGAGCCGCGTCCCGGATCCGGGCCCGGGCCGTGAGGTCACCCGCGGCCCGCTCGCCCAGTGACGTTGCCAACGGCTTCTCCCTGGCTATACAGCTCGACAGTCTATTGATATGTAAGTGCTGTGAACTATACGTGCATATAGCCTGGGACGGCAAGTGCCAGCCGGCCTGGTCGGCGTGGGTCTCGCCGCCGGTCAGCGCCTGCAGGTCAGAGGGCAGTTCGGAGACGAAGGCCAGGGCCAGGCAGGCCGGGCAGAGCGCTTCGGCCAGGGCCCCGGCGGCCCGGCACCGGCCGCGGTCTGTGCTGTCCCCACCGCACGGCCCCCGCCGTTTAGCTTATGCCGCGCTTATCTGGCGCGGCGATAATGGACACCGGGGACGCACCCGGGACGAAGCGGAGGCTAGATGCGTGTGCTGGCCGCGGGAAGCAAAGGGCCGTGAACCTCTTCCGCCCGTCGCTGCGTCAGCGGGTTGCCCTGGCCCTGGCGGCCATGTTCGCGGCCGGCTTCCTGGCCGCGGCGGTCATCATCGCCTTCGGCCATGAGCTCATCTTCCGCCTGTGGGGCTCCTACACCTTTGGCGTCGAGTGCTTCTGGCACGGGCGCAGGGTCACCTGCCACCGGCCGCTCTCCTCCGCCACTCACCTCTGGTATCTGGTGGGCCTGGCGGCTGCCGTGCTGCTGGCCGCCCTGATCTGGTGGCTGGTGGCGGGCCGCACGCTCCGGCCGCTCTCGCAGACCGTGCAGACGGTGCGCCAGCTGGGCCCGGAGAACCTGCGCCAGCGGATCCGGATGACGGGCTCAGCCGACGTGCTGAAGGAGCTCGCCGACGCCCTCGACGACGCGCTGGACCGGCTGTCCGCCGGGTACGAGGGCCAGCGCCGGTTCGCCGCGAACGCCTCGCACGAGCTGCGCACCCCGCTGGCGGTGCAGCGGCTGCTGACCGAGGTGGCCATGGATGACCCGCAGGCGGGCGAGGACCTGCACCGGCTGGGCGCGCAGCTCATCCGCGTCAACGAGCGGAACGAGCGGCTGATCGAGGGGCTGCTGGTGCTGGCCGAAAGCGACCGCGGGGTGCCGGGCAAGGTGCCGGTGCGGCTGGACAAGGTCGCCGGATCGGTGCTGGACGCGAATGCGGACATGGCCGGGAAGCACGACGTCAGCCTGCACCGGAGCCTCGCCGAACGGGAGATCTCCGGCGATCCCCTGCTGCTGGAGCGGCTGATCGGCAACCTCGTGACGAACGCGATCCTCTACAACAAGCCCGGCGGCTGGGTCGAGGTCGAGGTGGCCGCAGAAACAGACGCCGGGCCCGCGCTGTCCGTGCGCAACACGGGCCAGAATGTCCCGGCGGAGTCGGTCTCCGCCCTGTTCGAGCCCTTCCGGCGGCTGAGTGCCGACCGGACGAACCACAGCGGCGGCGCGGGCCTGGGCATGTCGATCGCCCGCTCGATCACTGCCGCCCACGGCGGCACGATCCGGGCCCGGCCGCGCAGCGAGGGCGGCCTGATCGTGGACATCGAGCTTCCCTCCCGGCCGTGAGCGGCCCCGCGGGCCGGTCATAGCCCGGAGGCCGATGGTTTACACCATTGACAACCATCGTGGCCCGCGCGCAGGCTGACGGTTAACACGTATGTAAACCGTTTGCCTGGAGGGTCACATGCACGGAATGCGTTCTCAGCGGCGGGCCGCGGGGCCCATGCCCGCGGCCGGCGGGCCGGCCGCGGGCGGGCCACCCCCGGACAGCCACGGGCCCCGGCGCTCCTGGTCGCTGCTGGTCCTGCTCTGCGTGGCGCAGTTCATGGTCATCCTGGACGCCACCGTGGTGAACGTCGCGCTGCCGTCGATCGGCCGGTCGCTGCACTTCTCCCCCAGCGGGCTGCAGTGGGCCGTGACGGCCTACGTGCTGGCCAGCGGCGGGCTGGTGCTGGCCGGCGGCCGGGCCGCTGACCTGGCCGGCCGGCGCCGGATGTTCCTGGCCGGGCTGACCGTGTTCACCGCGGCCTCGCTGGCCAGCGGCCTGGCCCTGACCCCGGCCGCCCTGATCGCGGCACGGGCCGGCCAGGGCCTGGGCGCGGCCCTGCTCACCCCGGCCGCCCTGTCGATCATCACCACGACTTACGCGGGCGCGCAGCGCGCGACCGCGCTGGCCACCTGGGGCGCACTCGGCGGGGCCGGCGCGGCCGCCGGGGTGCTGGCGGGCGGCGTGCTGACCACCTGGCTCGGCTGGCGCTCGGTGTTCCTGGTCAACGTCCCGGTCGGGGCCGTGGCCGGGCTGCTGAGCCTGCGCATGGTGCCCCGGCACAGCGCACCCGGCCCGGCCGCGCGGCAGCTCGACCTGGCCGGCGCGGTGCTGGGAATCGGCGGCCTGGTGTCGGCCGCGTACGCGATCGCCGGCGTGCCGTCCCGCGGCTGGGCGTCCGCCCAGACTCTGCTGATCTTCGCGCTCGCTGCCGTCCTGCTGGCGGCCTTCGCGGCCACCGAGCGGCGGGCCGCGCGCCCGCTGCTGCCGCCGCGGCTCTGGCGCTCCCGGTCGCTGGTCGCCGGGGTGCTGGTGATGTTCGGCGCGACCGGGCTCCTGGTTGGCACGTTCTTCCTGAACTCGCTGTACCTTCAGGGCGTGCAGCATGCCTCGGCCCTGCGAACGGGCCTGGAGTTCCTGCCGCTCGCGCTGGTGATCGGCGCCAGCGCGCACCTCGGGTCACGGCTGCTGTCCGCCGCCGGGACCCGCGCGGTGATCGTGGCCGGGCTGCTGCTGATGGGCGGCGGGGCGCTGCTGCTGACCCGGGTTGCGCCTGGCTCGGGCTATCTCACCGGTGTGCTGCCCGGCCTGCTGGTCATCGGCGCGGGCACCGGCCTGGTCCTCCCGGGCGCCTCGGTCACCGCGCTGAGCGGCATCGCCGCCAGCGAGGCCGGAGCAGCCTCGGGCCTGATGACCGCCGCTCATGAGATCGGCGCGGCCGTGGGCGTCGCGGTGTTCTCCGCCGCAGGTGTCGCGGTGACGGGCGGCGTCGCGATCGGTTACCGGCACGGCTTCGCCGTCGCGGCCGCCGTCGCCGCCGGGCTGGCGGTCACCGCCGCGGTCCTGTCCCCCGCGGTGCGGCCCGCCCCCGGCGCGCCGATGGCGGTGCACTGACGTGCCCGCCCCGCATGGCACGGGCCGCGGCACCGCACGCGCGAACCCGGCCAGCTACCACCGGCAGATCGCCGACCGCAATGCCCAGGCCATCCTGGACGCGGCCGAGGAACTGCTGCGCCTCGAAGGGCACACCAGCATCTCGGCCGTCGCCGCGCTGGCGGGGGTCTCCCGCGTCACCGTCTATGCCCACTTCCCGACCTGGGAGGCCCTGCTGGAAGCGGCGGTGCAGCGCGCGGTGACCCGGGTGATGACCGCGCTGGAGTCAGCGCAGCCGGACCAGGGCCCGCCGCTGGAGGCGCTGGACCGGATGCTCGCCGCGGCCTGGCAGCACCTGGCCCGCTACCAGGCGATGGCCCAGGCCGTATCGGAGCTTCTCAGCCCGGACGCGGTCACCCGCACCCACCAGGCCGCTCACCAGTCTCTCGCCGCGCTGCTGGAACGCGGCCGGGCCGACGGCTCCTTCCGCACCGACGTCCCCGCGGCCTGGCTGGCGACGGCCTGCATCGCGCTGATCCACGCCTGCTCCGACAGCGTCCGGGCGGGCACGGTCGACCCCGGCGAGGCCGCACGGATCCTGCGCGTCTCGGTCCGCGACCTGTTCACCGGAACCCGGGGCCGCTGACCTCGCGGCCCGGCGGGCCTACGGCTGGGGCGCCAGGGCCCGTACCCCGGCGATGAACAGGTCGACGCCGAAGCGGTAGTGGAAGTCCGGGTCGCAGCTGGACATCGGCTCGGCCGCGGCCACCAGGCGCGGGAACCGGTCGGGCGGCAGCAAGGCCATCCGCACCCGGTTCTGGCGCTGCTTCTCGGCAATCTCGGCCGCGGTCAGCTCCGGATGGAAACCCGGCTCGCTCATGACCAGCATCAGGCTGGTCCACAGGGCGCTGCGGGTGATCTCCGCCGCCTGCTCGGGACCGAATCCGCCCTGGTGCAGCACTTCGAGCGCCGTCTCCGACGCGATCTGCATGGAGCTGCTCTGCTTTTCGCCTTCCAGGATGAGCTGGGAGGCGCACGGATGCCTGCGCAGCACCGTCAGCAGTGACTCCAGCAGGCCGCGGAGCTGCCGGTGCCACGGCTCCGCGGCGTCGACGTCGGTGTCGAGCTCACCCCAGACCTGATCGGCCAGGCCCGCGAGCAGCTCCTCTTTGTTCCTGAAGTGCCAGTACAGCGCCATCGGGGTGACGCCGAGCTCGGTCGCGAGCCGCCGGATCGTCAGCGCGTCCAGGCCCTCCGCGTCGGCCAGGGCGAGCGCGCGCTGGACCACGGCCTGCTTGCTCAGCCGGGCCCGGTCCGCTTCTCGTGCCTGAGTTCTCGCCATCACTTGACAACTATACGCCGTACAGCTCAAGATAGCCATATACAACGTATATGAGTGTTGTATATGAGCAACGTACATGCACGCCGTACGTGAACTGGGAGGAGCCCGGGCCATGCGCAGACGCTGGTGGTCCCTGGTGGCGGTGTCGCTCGCCACGTTCATGACCTATCTCGACAACAACGTGACGAACGTCGCGATCCCGACCATCCAGCGCAGCCTGCACCTCTCGGTGGCGAGCCTGGAATGGGTGGTCAGCAGCTACATCCTGGTGTTCGCCGGGCTGCTTCTGGCCGGCGGCCGCCTGGCCGACCTGTTCGGCCGCCGCCGGCTCTTCCTGATCGGGCTGTCGGTTTTCACCCTGGCTTCCCTCGGCGCGGGCCTGGCCGGCAGCGGCGGCGCCCTGATCGCGGCACGGCTGGTCCAGGGCCTGGGGGCGGCGCTGGTCATCCCGACCACGCTGGCGATCATCATGGCGACCTTCACGAACCCCAGGGAACGCACGACGGCCATCAGCACCTGGACCGCGATCGGCGCGATGGCGCTCGCGTTCGGCCCGCTGATCGGCGGGTTCATCAGCCAGCACCTGCACTGGGGCTGGATCTTCTTCATCAACGTCCCCGTCGGCGTCATAGCCTTCGCCATCGCGGTCGTGGCCACGCAGGAGTCCCGTGACCCCTCAGTGGTGCGGCGCCTCGACGTTCCCGGCCTGATCACCTCGGCGATCGCGCTGTTCTCGCTGACCTACGCCCTGATCGAGGGCCACGACAAGGGCTGGACCTCCGCGCTGATCCTCGGCGCCTTCGCGCTCGCGGCGGCGGCGGGCGCGGCCTTCGCCCTGATCGAGTCCCGCACCGCTCACCCGATGGTGGAGATGCGCCTGTTCCGGTCCCGCGTTTTCGCCGGGGGCACGGTCACGATGATGCTGTGGGCCTTCGGGATCTTCGGGATCTACTTCTTCACCTCGATCTACCTGCAGAACATCCTCGGCTTCTCACCGACAAAGGCCGGGCTGGCGTTCGTCCCGATGGCCCTGTGCCTCGCCCTGTTCGCCTCGCTCGCCGAGCCGGTCGGCCGGGTGCTGCGGGCCAACCAGACGGTGGCCCTCGGCATGGCAGTCATGGCCGTGGGGCTGTACCTGTTCTCCCGGCTCGGCGCCGGCGCCACCTTCGCCAGCCTGATGCCCGGCTTCCTGCTCTTCGGCGCGGGAGCCGGCCTGATGAACGTCCCGCTCACCAACGCGGTGCTGCACTCGATGCCGCCCGAGCGGTCGGGAGTCGCCTCCGCGCTGCTGAACGCCTCGCGCGAGGTGGCCGGGCTGCTGGGCATCACGATCATCGGCGCCGTCCTGCGCTCCCAGCAAGGCTCGGCCCTCCGGCACGGCGCGCACCCGGCCACGGCCTACCTGGACGGCTACCACGCCGGCCTGATGGTGACCGTTGCCCTGCTCGCGGTCGGCGCGGCGGCCAGCTACTGGGCCCTGCGGCA
This sequence comes from Streptosporangiaceae bacterium, assembly GCA_036375995.1. Classification (GTDB taxonomy): domain Bacteria; phylum Actinomycetota; class Actinomycetes; order Streptosporangiales; family Streptosporangiaceae; genus DASVBE01. The sequence continues at coordinate 11,589 of DASVBE010000137.1, forward strand.
GGTCCCCCGCCAGCCCGCCACCGGCCCGGTGCCCGCCACCGCGGCCGAGCTGTCCGGCTCGGCCGAGCCGGAGCTCACGAACCGGTAACCAGGCAGGTAACCAGCGCCTACCCGGCCCGGCCGCAGCCCTGCGGCCGGGCCGGCCGCGCGATACTGGGCCCCATGGAACTGAGCCCGTTCCGGATCGAGCGCTTCTACGCGCGGTATGAGCACACCACGCGGTACATGCTGTCGAGCAGCGACTGCGAATCGCGCACGATCGGCGCGCTGCTCGAACTGGAGCCCGGCGCGGTCTACGACCAGCCGGGCCACGTCCGCATCGGCTTCGGCCGGGCCAACATGCCCGAAGCCCTCGAGATCCTCGAGGGCAGCCTTCCCAAGCCGTAGCTCTGCATAGCCGATCAGCTGCTGATCGCGCTGGTCTCCGGGCACCCCCGCGGCCGATGAACAGAACCCGCAGACCGGTTACGCCCTCCAGCGCAGGCTGGCGCCCGCTGGCGCACGGTCGCCAGTTTCCCTGATTACGGTGCCGGGATGGCTGGCCCCGCCGCCCCGGCCAGCCGGGTTACCAGTACCGCGGCTGCCCGGGAACGGTTTCCAGGTCGGCCAGCACCAGGTCGCGCTCCTCGTCCTCGGCGATGTCCTCGGCGGCCGCGAGAGCCTGGTCGGTGCAGTCCCGGGCCTGGGCGGCGTCCCCGGCGACGGCGTGGGCGCGGGCCAGGGCCTCGTAGGCGAAGGCCAGGTCCCAGTCGCCGATGCCGTTCTCCTGGCACAGCTCCAGGACCCTGCGGGCGTGGTGCAGGGCCGGCTCGGACCGCCCGAGCACCGCGTAGACGCGGGAGATCAGCCATTCGCCGCGGGCCAGGTGCGCCGGGGTGACAGCGGGAACCTGGCCCCAGTGGTAGCGGGAGGCATGCGCGATATGCACCATGCGGTCGTCGTCGGCCCTGGTCCGCTTTTCCCGTTCCATCAGCCGCCAGGTCTCGTTGAACAGCTGGGCGGCCAGCAGCCGCGCGTCGGTGACGCTGCCGGTGCCCGGCGGGCTCTTGGTGGTCGCGGTCCCCGAGGTCGTCTCCAGGCCGGTCATGACGTCTTTCAGCCCTTCCGCTAGCAGGTGGTCGATGCGGTGCAGCGCGCCGCGCAGGCGCGTGATCCGGGCGTCCAGGTGACGCCGGTGCAGGCGGATCACCTCGCTGAGGGCGCCGGCGTCGCCGGCCTGCCACGCGGCGACCGCGGCGCGGACCTGCTCCAGCGGCAGGTCCAGCGAGCGCAGCAGGTGAACCAGCTGGGCCTCCTCGACCTGGTCGCGGCGGTAGAGCCGGTATCCCGACCCGCCGTCCACGGCAGCCGGGCACAGCAGCCGGACACGGTCGTAGTGCCGCAGCGCCTTGACCGACAACCCGCTGCGGCGTGCCACCTGCCCGATGGTCAGCAGCCCCGCCTGTTCCCCCTGCACTCCGGTCACGCTAGGACCCTGCCCCGGGGCAGGGTCAACTAGCGGCCGATGGCGCAGAGCGTGGCGTTGCTGATCGCGTAGACCGTGCCGTCATGACCCGGATGCGGGCGTAAGGGTCCCGCTGGCCCGAGCCGGGGTCCAGGACGGCCACCCTGTTGCGGCCGTCTCCGTGCGGCGGCATGTGCAGGTCGTTGTTGTCCTTGGTGACCAGCAGGTAGGGCGAGGTCCCGTGGTAGCGCGGCACCGCGCTGGCGGACCAGGACCGGGCAGTCCCTGCCGCGGGCCGCCGGCCGGCGGCCCGCGGCAGGGATCCTGCGGCCGGAGAGCTACGCGGTAACGGCCTGCTTCTGGTCGCTGCTGGTGACCTGAATGTTGCGGGGCTTGGCCGACTCGCGGACCGGGATGGTCAGGGTCAGCACTCCTGCCGCGTAGTCGGCGGCAATCTTGTCGGCGTCGAGGGTCTCGCCCAGGAACACCTGCCGGGTGAAGGTGCCGAAGGGCCGCTCGGCAACGATCATCTCGGCTCCGTCGGCCTGCACCGGGGTGCGGTCGGCGCGGACGGTCAGCACGTTCTGCTCGACGGTCAGCTCGATGGACTCACGCGTGATGCCGGGCAGGTCGAAGTGAACGTAGAAGCTGTCGCCGTGCCGGTAGGCATCCATCGGCATCGCGGCGGGACGGGCAGCGGTGCCGAACACCTGCTGCGTGAGCCGGTCCAGATCACGGAAGGGGTCGGTGCGCATGAGCATGATCAGTGCCTCCTTTGCGGTGACGGGTGTCTCGTCACGCTCACGGCATCTATATAGCACGGCCCGCAATTATCTGACAAGGATCGACTGAGATTTCATCATGCGGCATACTGACGGAAGGACCCGCTGGCCCTGTCCGGGAAGGGAAGGTGACAGTCATGCCCGCGGCAGATCCCGGCGGCCGTGGCCCCGATCTGTACCAGCTGCTGGGGGTGCCCCGCGAGGCCTCCAGGGAGGACATCGTGCAGGCCTGGCGGCGCCGGGCGCGGGCCGAGCATCCCGATTCCAGGCCGGGCGACGCCGCCGCGCCAGGCCGGTTCCGCGCCCTGGCTGGGGCCTGGCATGTGCTCGGTGACCCAGCCCGCCGGGCTGCCTATGACCAGGCGCTCGCCCGCCAGCCAGCCTCGCCCCCCGCAGCCCGGGCGCCAGAGCGGCCGGTGGCGGCGCCCGCGGCGCGGATGCCCGGGCCGCCGCCGCTGTGGGCGGGGCCGGTCCGGGTGGAAAGCCCGTACCGGGGAGCGGCGCCAGGCCGGCGTGACGAGGAGGAGATCAGGC
>DASVBE010000142.1:0-7333 GCA_036375995.1 Streptosporangiaceae bacterium
GCCGAGCAGCATCGGCGTGCGCAGCGCCGGGCGGGCGAAGACCATCCGGACGCCGGCGGTCATGCCGCCGCCGCGCCGGGGCTTGCGGCCTGTGCCTGGCGCAGCCCGATCGCCTGCCACGCCGACCGTGGCTACACCACCGACCGTGGCTACACCACCGGCCGCCGCCGTGTCACCGGCCGCGGCTGTGTCACCGGCCGCGACTGTGTCACCGGCCGACGCGGCGTTGCCGGCCGTGGCTGTATTGCCATCCGGGTTGCCAGCCGGGCCCGCCGCGCTGGGCCGGGCTGGCTCGCTTGCGGGACCAGCGGCTCCGCTCGGCCGGGCGGCGGGGCGGGGGCGGACCCAGATGAAGGTGATAAGGGCGGAGATGCCGAACGTGGCGGCGTCGGCCAGCAGGCAGGGCCAGACACCGAAGAGGCCCACCGCCGCACCGCCGCCGGCGAAACCGGCGACCAGGGCGACCTGGTAGGTGGTCATGGTCACCGCGGTGCCAAGAGCGAAACTGTCGCCGGGCAGGATGTCCGGGTACATCCCCGACCGGGCCGAGGTGAACGGCGTGCTGATCATGGTGACCGTGAACAGCAGCCCGACCAGCACCGGCAGCGGCACACCGGGGATGGCCATGATCAGCACCAGCACCATCCGGGCCAGATCGCAGGCGATCATGACCGCGCGCCGGGGCAGCCGGTCGGCCAGGGGGGACAGGACCAGCCCGCCCACGAAGACCGGCAGGACACTGGCCGCGAAGGTGACCGCGGCCAGCAGCGGCGACCGGGTCCGGTCGTAGACCAGCAGGGTCAGCGCCACCCGGGCCAGCTGATCACCGAGCACGGACAGGATCTGGGCCACCCACAGAGCACGGAACTCAGAATTGGCGAACAGCGCGCCGTAGGTGCCCTGCGTTCCTACCGCTGCGGTGTCCAACGCCGACGGGCCTCCTTCCGTATCCGCTTGCTTGCGGCCGGTGATCCTCAACCACTCAGGTTAGATCGGCGGCCGGGTCTGGAGTAGCCACCCGGAGCGGTCTGAAGCCTGAGTTAGCATCCGGGCCATGAGCGACGCTGGACGCGCGGGCACGCAGGGACCAGGCCTTCTCGGCAACCCGTCACTGGCCGCGCTCCGGCGGAGGACCAGCCAGAAATGGCGCACCTACCCGGACGACGTGCTGCCGTCGTTCGTCGCCGAGATGGACTTTGACCTGGCCAGGCCGGTCATCGACGCGGTCGCGGAGTCGATGACGGCGAGCGACGCCGGGTACGGGCACGGCGGCCGGCTGGGCGAGGCGTTCGCCGGTTTCGCGGCCCGCCGGCTCGGCTGGTCCCCGGACCCGGCCCGGGTCTTCGCGATCCCCGATGTGATGACCGGGATCGCGGAGATGATTACCGCGCTGACCCCGCCGGGCTCCGGGGTGGTGATCAGCCCGCCGGTGTACGCACCGTTCTTCTCCCGGGTCGGCTTCACCGGGCGGCGGGTGGTCGAGGCGCCGCTGCGCCGCCGTGACGACGGCGGCTACGAGCTGGACGCCGAGGCCCTGGACCGGGCGCTGAGCCAGGACGGGGTCAGCGCCTACATCCTCTGCAGCCCGCACAACCCGGTCGGCCGGGTCTGGACCGCGCAGGAGCTCACCACGGTGGCCGGCATCTGCCACGCCCGCGGCGTGCTGGTGCTGGCCGATGAGATCCACGCGCCGCTGGTGCTGCCCGGCGCGGCCCAGGTACCGTTCCTGTCCCTGGATCATCCGGTGACGGCCCGGGCGATCGCCTTCACCTCGGCGTCCAAGGGCTGGAACATCCCCGGGCTGAAGTGCGGCCTGGCCATCGCGGGCTCGCCGGAGCTGGCCACGGTGCTGACCGAGCGGTGGGAGGCCCTGGTGCCCGGGCTGCTCGGCATGCACGCCTCGGTCGCCGCGTTCGAGCAGGCCACCGGATGGCTGGACGCGGTGCTCGCACAGCTGGACCGCAACCGCGGCCTGCTGGCCACGCTGCTGGCCGAGCATCTGCCGCAGATCCGTTACCGGCCGCCCGAGGCCAGCTTCCTGGCCTGGCTGGACTGCCGCGAGCTGGGCGGCGCGGCGGGCGGAGCGGCGGGCGGCGCGCTGGGCGGCGGTGACGACCCGGCGGCCGGCTTCCTGGAGCGGGGCCGGGTCGCGCTGACCTCAGGGACCGACTTCGGGACCCAGGGCCGCGGGTTCGCCCGGCTGAACATCGGCACCACGGAACCGCTTCTGGCCGAGGCCGTGCGCCGGATGACGGCCGCGATGGGCTAGGCCCGGCAGAGTGCAACAGGCGCTTCGGGCCGGGCGCGGCAGAAGTTTGCTGTCCCGCGGGAGTGCTGCCAATATCAGCATCTGATCCGGGCCCGGGGCCCGGCCGCGGTTCAGCCCCGTGGCGCCCTGGCTCACCCCAGAGTGAGGTCCCATGTCGCACCTGCCGCCTGCCCCCAGGATGCTGGCCGTGATAGCCGCTGGCGCCGCGCTCACCATGCTCGCCGCGTGCGGCGGCGGCTCCGGCGGGGGCAGCACGCAGGGCAGCGGCAGCCCGTCGCCGGCGTCCAGCAGCGGCTCCGGGCCGGCCACGCCGGCGCCGAAGAAGGCCCCCAAGCCACCGGGCCTGGTCGCGGTGACCAAGGCCGGCGCGCTGGTCCTCCTCGGTTCCCGGCACGGCCAGGTGATCAGGACCCTGGTCGCCGGCGGCGTCCGGGGTGACGAGATCTCGGTGTCGCCAGATCACAGCACGGTGTACTTCTCGGTCCGGCACGGCTGCCTGGGCCAGATCGAGTCGATACCGGTGGCCGGCGGCTCGCCGACCGTGATCGCCGACGGCACGGTGCCAGCCATCAGCCCGGACGGCACCCGGCTGGCCTACGCGACCGCGCCGCTGCAGACCGGGGCGTGCATCGGCAACGCCAGCGACCTGACCAAGGCGTACACGCTGGTGATCCGCACGCTGAGCACCGGCACGCAGGCGGTCTACCCGCAGCTCCCGGCCGGCCAGGACACCGGCCTGCCCGCGCCGATCTCGCACCTGTCCTGGTCGCCGGACGGCGGCACCCTGGCCGTGTCAATCCTCTCGATCCAGGACAACGAGGGCTGGAACCTGATCCTGCTGAATCCCGCCACGGCCAGGGACTACCTGACCGGGGCCGGCACCCAGTCCGTCCCGGCCGGCACTCCCCAGGGCAGCTACTGGCGCGAGGGCGCGTACCTGCCGAACGGGAACCTGTTCGTCAGCCGGGCCTGCTGCAGCGGGTGGCCGGTGCACAACAAGTCCCGGCTGATGTGGGTGGTGAGCACCGCCGGGGTGATGCAGCACCAGGTCGCCATCGGGTTCGCCCACCTGGACCACACCAGCCTGTCGGCCAGCGGCAACGGCTCCTGGCTGCTGTACCTGGCCGGCGACATCCTGTACATCTCCCATAACGGGAACAAGCCTGTTCAGCTGACAACCGGGATGATCGCGGCCGCCTGGCGTTAGCAGCGGTAACCTCCTCCTGGGCCGCATAGCGCCGCCACGCACGCGCCGCCCCCCGGCAGAGCCGGGCAACTCGCCGCAAATACCGCACTACGATAGTTAATTCAGACGAGCAGATAAGGCGATGGGCGTGGAGTTCCGCATCCTCGGCTCGATCGAGGTCGGCGACGGTGACCAGCGTGTCGACCTTGGAGGCCTGCGGGAACGCACCCTGCTCGCGAGGCTGCTGCTCGCGGCCGGGCAGGTGGTGTCGGCCGACCGGATCGCCGAGGATATCTGGGCCGGCGACCCGCCGCCGCAGGCCGCGGCCACGCTCCGGGTGTACGTATCCCGGCTGCGCCGTGCGCTCGGGCCCGCCGGGGCGTCCGCCGTGCAGACCCAGCCGCCCGGCTACCGGCTCCAGCTCCAGCCCGGCCAGCTGGACGCGGACCGGTTCGCCAGCCTGGCCGCCAGCGCCCGCGCGGACCTGGCCGCGGGCCGGCCGGCCGCGGCGGCCGCCGGGATGGCAGCCGCCCTGGCCCTGTGGCGCGGCCCGGCGCTGGGCGACATCGCCGATCTGGCCTTCGCGCAGGCTGACGTGGCGCGGCTGGAGGAGGCCCGGCTGGCTGCTCTCGAGGACCGGATCGAGGCCGATCTGGCCTGCGGGCGGCACGCCAGCGTGGCCAGCGAGCTGGACGGGCTGGCCCGGGAGCACCCCCTCCGGGAGCGGCTGTGCGGCCTGCGGATGCTCGCGCTGTACCGGTGCGGCCGCCAGGCCGACGCGCTGACCGCCTACGCCGAGCTGCGGGCCCAGCTGGCCGACGAGCTGGGCATCGACCCCAACCCCGGGCTGCTCCGGCTGCACGAGTCGATCCTCCAGCAGCGGCCCGAGCTGGACTGGAGGCCGGGGCCGCCGGAGCCCGGCGGCGACGGCCTCCACGGGCAGGCGGCCGGCACCCCGGCGCAGGCCGAGGGGGCGGCCTGGCCGGCCGGGGTGGGCCCCCGCCCGCCCGCGCTGCCCGCCGAGACCACCTCGTTCATCGGGCGGGAAGCCGACCTCGCCACCATCGAGGAGCTGCTCGGGCTGTCCCGGCTGCTGACCCTGACCGGACCCGGCGGGTCGGGCAAGACACGGCTCGCGCTGCGCGCGGCGGCCCAGGCGGCCGGCCGCCACCCGGGCGGGGTCTGGCTGGTGGAGCTGGCCCAGCTGACCGGGCCCGAGCTGGTCGAGCCGCTGACCGCGACCACGCTGGGCGTCCGCGAGCAGCCGGGCCGCACGCTGACCGAGGCGATCATCGCCTGGGCCGTGGACCGGGACCTGCTGCTCGTGCTGGACAACTGCGAGCACGTGCTCGACGCGGTGGCCGACCTGGCCAGCGCGCTGCTGCGGGGCTGCCCCGGGCTGCGCATCATGGCCACCAGCCAGAGCCGGCTCGGGGTGAGCGGGGAGGCCACCTGGCCGGTCCCGCCGCTGGCCCTGCCGCCGCCCGGCGAGCTCGACCTGGCCGCGGTGGGCGCCGCCGAGGCGGTCCGGCTGTTCTGCGACCGGGCCGGCCTGGCCCGGCCCGGGTTCACGCTGACCGAGGGCAACGTGGCCGAGGTGAGCGAGATCTGCCGGCGGCTGGACGGCATCCCGCTGGCCCTGGAGCTGGCCGCGGCCCGGCTGAACGCCCTGGGCACCGGGCAGCTCGCGGCCCGGCTCGACGACCGGTTCCGGCTGCTGGCCGGGGCCAGCCGGGGCGGGCTGCCCCGGCACCGGACGCTGCAGGCCGCCATCGAGTGGAGCCACGAGCTGCTCAGCGAGCAGGAGCAGATCTGCCTGCGGCGGCTCGCGGTGTTCGCGGGCAGCTGCACGCTGGAGGCGGCCGAGGAGGTCTGCCCGGGCGGCGCGCTGGCCCCGCAGGACGTGTTCCCGACGGTCACCGCCCTGGTCGAGAAGTCCCTGCTGACCGCGGACGAGCGGCTGGGCAGCATGCGGTACGGCCTGCTCGAGTCGGTCTACCAGTTCGCCCGGCAGAAGCTCACCGAGGCAGGCGAGGTCAGCGAGCTCAGCCAGCGGCAGCTCGGCTGGCTGCGCGGGCTGGCCGCGGCGGCCGACCTGACCGGCCCGGACCAGGGCGCCTGGCTGGACGTCCTGGACGCGGAGCTGGACAACATCCAGGCCGGGCTGGAATGGGGGGTCACCGCCGCGCCCGGGCCGATGCTCGAGCTGGCCGGCGCGCTGGCCTCGTTCTGGCAGGCCCGCGGCCACATCGGGCTGGGCCGCAGCTGGCTGGTCGCGGCGCTGGCCGCGGCCGGCCCCGGGGCCGACCCGGCGCTGCGGGCCATCGCCCTGGACGGCGCGGGCCGGCTCGCCGGGGTGCACGCCGACCACCAGGCCCAAGTCCGCTACCAGGAGGAGAGCCTGGCCATCTGGCGGGAGCTGGGAGACGCCGCCCGGATCGCCGCCTGCCTGGGCGACCTGGGCACGGTGGCGCACATCCTCGGCGAGTACCCGGCCGCCCGGGCGATGTTCGCCGAGGCGCTCGACCTGGCGACCGGGGCCGGGGCGCCGCTGGAGACCGGGGCGGCGCTGTCCGGCCTGGGCCGGCTCGCCCTGCACACCGGCGACCTGGCGGGGGCGACCGAGTACTACCAGGCCGCGATGGACACCTTCTCCGGGGCCGGCGACCTGCGCCGGGCCTCGCTGATCCTGGGCAATCTCGGCGTGGTGGCACTGGACCAGGGCGACTTCGCGCTGGCCGCGGAGCGGTTCGGCAAGCACCTGGCCAACGTCCGTGAGCTGGGCGACCCCAAGCTGGTGGCCGGCACGCTCACCAACCTGGGCATGGTCCTGCAGTACGAGGGCGACCTGGACCGGGCCCAGGAGCTGCACACCGAGGCCCTGACCCAGGCGCGGGACCTCGGCGACCGGCGGCTGATGGCGGTCGCGCTGACCAACCTGGGCCTCGTCGCGCTGGCCCGCAAGCAGTTCGGCGCGGCCCGCGGCTACCACCTGCGCAGCATGGAGCTGGCCGAGACGGTCGGCGAGCTGCGGTCGGTCGCGGAGAGCCTGGCCGAGATCGCCCAGGTGGACGCGGCCGAGGGCAGCCCAGAGCGGGCGGCCACGCTGTTCGGCGCGGCGGCCGCGCTGCGGGCCGGCATCGGCGCCCCGGTGCCCGGCCCGGAACGGGACCGGCTGCAGGCCGCGGTGGACGCGGCCCGGCAGTCGCTGGGCGGCGCGGCGTTCCAGGCGGCCTGGGCCCGCGGCGAGGCCCTGGAGACCGCGGCGGCCATCGCCCTGGCCCGGCAGGCCAGCCCGCCGGCCCCACCCGCCGCGCCGGCCGCACCCGCCGCGCCGACCCCACCCGCCCCGGCCACGGAGGAGCCGGCCGCGAATGGCCCGGCCGAGGCAGGCCGGCCCGCCACAGTGCCCTAACTGGCCACGGCCAGTTCGCCCAGCCGGTAACGTCGTGCAGCGGCAACTTCGCGCAGCGTAACCGGTCAGGAGGGCGACCGGCCGTGCAGACATGTCCATCCGGCGTGCCCCGTGGCCGGCGGCCGCGCTCGCGGCCGGCCTCGGCCTGCTGCTCAGCGCCTGCGGCGGCGGCAGCGCCAGCGGCGCCAGCCCCTCCGCGGCCCCGTCCAGAGCCGCCCAGCCCGCCACGGCCAGCCCTGCGCCGTCACCCAGCGGGTCCGGGCCCGGCAAACTGCTCACCGGCAATTTCTGCGCCGACCTGAACCACCTTGGCCAGGTCGCTGGGCTCACCGCCAGCAGGCCCGGCAGCTGAAACACGACCGCCACGCCGCGGTCAGCTACCTGAAACAGGCCGCCGCGGACTTCACCACACTGGGCCGGGAGGGCGGCCCGCAGGCGGCCAGGTTCATGACCGTGCTGGCCG